>CAZCCL010000132.1:0-6882 GCA_964497095.1 uncultured Gaiellales bacterium
CCCGTGCTTGTCGATGACGTATTCGGCCACACCCAGCCTCGTGTCCTCGACGTTCATCTGCACGAGGAGCTCCCCATAGCCACGGTGGTACCGCTTGTACAACTCGATCCGCCGGTCCATGTCGGGCGCGAGCTTGACCTTCCCGTTCGAGTCCAGCTCCAGTTGGGGGTCGACGCCGCAGACGTTCTCTCCGCACACGAGTGTTACGCCGCTGATTGCGGCTCCTACGGCGAAGTGCTCCCAGTTCTTGCGGGCGATCTCGGTCGAACCCAGCGCGCCGGTGAACACCGGAGCGAGCATCTTGACCTTCTTGTCCCACCCGTATTCGGTCCGCAGATCGACGTCGGGGAAGGTGCATGTGTCCGAGTTAGCCTCGACGCCATCAGGCAGGCCTTCGCCCCCAAGAGCGTAGCCCTGGATGTTCAGATGGGAATAGTCGACCGGGTAGTCCTTGTCGCCGCCGGCGGTAACGGCCCCGTACGGACCCGGATAGATTACCTCCCGCCCGCGGAAGGTGGCCTGGAAGACCTCGCAATTGCCCCTGCATCCGTCGATGCAGCGCGTGCAGAGCCCGGAGCCCGGCACCACGCTCCGTGAGCGGTTAGACGTCTGAGACACGTCATTGGCGTTGGGTCGTTGCAGATTCACGACGGGCTCCTTCTTGTCGTCATGGACGTGTGGCTTGACTGGTTCGTATCCGCATCAGGCCGGTTCCAGCAACCCGCGCAGCTGCCACCGGGCGCACTGGAACCCCCTACCCAGCTCGCACCAGACGCACGTGTCGGGGATGTTCTCGACCATGGTCGTCTGGGATTCGCACAGCCCGCAGATGCCCGGCTCGGTCATCGGTCCAGGGCACGGTGTGATGGTCATCGGGCAGACGTCGACGCAGCTGTTGCATCGCTTACAGAGATCGGGGCGCTCGTCGAACGGCAACGCGACGCGGCGGTCGATCCCGCGCCCCACAAAACCGAGGGACTTCGACTGCCAGACCTCGTCGCAGATCCGTACGCACCGCCCGCACAAGACACAGTTGTTGTTGCGCAGCGGATAGCGCGAGCGGGTCACGCCCACCCGGGCGGCGAGGTCCTGCACTGCCCGGGAGTTCGGAGCCTCCGCGAGGATGAGCTCCACGATATTGCGCCGCGCCCGCAGGACGGCCTCCGAGTGGGCCTCCACCACCAGGCCCTCCCGGGCCTCGAGGGTACAGGACGCGGTCATATTCCTTCGGCCGTCCTCGACCACCTCCACGATGCAGACCCGACACGCCCCGATAGGGCTCACCCCGGGCATGTGGCACAGGTTGGGGATGCAGATCCCCGCCTCCAGGGCCGCATCCAGGACGCTGGTACCTTCGGGCGCCCGGATCGTGGCCCCGTCTACCGTGATGTTCACCATCTTCGGCATGGCTGATCCCTCAGACTCTCTCTTGGACTCGACTAATGGCTTCGGTGACGCACGTCTCTACGCACAAGCCGCATCTTTGGCACAACTCCTCGTCGATCCGGTACCCGTCGTCCTCGATGATCGCGTCGTACGGACAGGCCTCGAGGCACTCACCGCACTGTGCACACAAATCCGGATCGATCGCATATCGCATGAGCGCCCGGCAGACGCCCGCCGGACACCGCCCTTCAGCGATGTGAGCCACGTACTCCTCTCGGAAGTAGCGCAAAGTCGACAGGACGGGATTGGGTGCGGTCTTGCCCAGCGCGCACAGCGAACCCACGGAGACGGTCCACGCCAGGTCTTCGAGAACCTCGAGTTGCTCCATGGTCCCGCGTCCCTGGGTGAAGTCGGTGAGGATCTCGAGCATGCGATCGATACCGAGCCGGCAGGGCACGCACTTACCGCAGGATTCGTCCTGCAGGAATTCGAGGAAGTACCTTGCCACGTCGACCATGCAGGCCGTTTCGTCCATCACGACCATGCCGCCCGAGCCCATCATCGAGCCGGCCTCGCTGAGGGCCTCGTAGTCCACTGGCAGGTCGAACTGCGAGACGGGCAGGCACCCGCCCGAAGGACCACCTGTCTGCACCGCCTTTATCTGTTTGCCGTTCTGGGGGCCGCCGCCGATGTCGAAGACGATCTCCCTGAGCTTCGTGCCCATCTCTACTTCCACGAGCCCGGTGTTCTTCACGTGACCGGTCAGGGCGAAGATCTTCGTGCCCTTGCTCGTTTCGGTCCCTTTTCCGGCGAACCAGGCCGACCCGTTCAGGATGATCCGGGGGACGTTGGCCCAGGTCTCGACGTTGTTGAGGACGGTGGGCTGATCGAGATAGCCGTGTTCGACGGTGTGGACGTCCTTGGGCCTAGGCTCGCCCACCTTCCCCTCGAGCGAGGCCATGAGCGCGGTCGACTCCCCACACACGAAGGCCCCGCCGCCGCGGGCCACCTTGACGTCGAAGCTGAAATCCGTCCTCCCCAGGATCCGCTCGCCGAGCAGGCCGAGCTTCCACGCCTGTTCGATGGCCTCGCGCGTGTGTTTCACCGCCAGCGGATACTCGTTGCGGACGTAGATGTAACCTTTCTCCGCGCCCACGGCGTATGCGCCGATGAGCATCCCCTCGAGCACGGAATGAGGATTCCCCTCCAAGACGCTTCGGTCCATGTAAGCGCCGGGATCGCCCTCGTCGGCGTTGCAAATGACGTAGCGCGTGTCTCCCTGCGCAGCCCGACACTGCTCCCACTTCTTGCCTGTCGGGTACCCGCCGCCGCCTCGCCCTCGCAGGCCCGAGGCCTTGATCTCTTCGATCACCGCTTCAGGGTCGAGTGACGTGAGCGCCATGGCCAGTGCCGAGTAGCCCCCCACGGCGATGTAGTCCTCGATGCTCGTCGGGGACAGGTAGCGGTTGTCGGCCAGCAAGCAGCGATCCTGACCCCGGTAGAAAGGGATCTCGCTCTCGCGCTCGATGATCTTCCCCGACACCGGATCGGTGTAGAGCAGCTCTTTGATGATCTCCCCGGATTCGAGCGTCCGCTTCACGATTTCGGGGACGTTCTCTTCCCGGATATGGCAGTAGAAGATGCCGGCGGGATCGATTATGGCCAGCGGCCCTTGCTCACAGAATCCATGGCAGCCGGTGAGGCGAAGCTGGACCCTTTCGCCGAGTCCGTGACGGTCGATCTGCTCGGCCATCGCGTTCGCGACGGGCAGGCAGCCGCAGGCCCGGCAGGCCGTCCCTGCACACATCGTCACCGTGAGCTGGTAGGACTCCCGTTGCTGCTTCAGTCTTTCGCGGAACGACGCCAGGGCACCCGGGGCCTGCAGCCTAGACACCGGCAACCGCCGGGACATGATCTGCCGTCGTCTCGCGGGCCGCCTCACGATCAGCCGCACGGACCGCGCTCAGCAGCCCTCGCAGCTTGGTTGGGGTCATGTGGTCGTGATACTCCCCGTCGAGCACGACCACGGGTCCGAGGGCACATGCCCCGAGACAGTTGACCGTCTCGACGGTGAAGGCCCGGTCCTCGGTGGTCTCGCCAGGCTCGATCCCGAGCTGAGAGACGACCTCATCCAGCATCCTCGGTGCCCCCCGCACGTGGCAGGCGGTCCCCAGGCAGACCGTCAGAAGGTGTCGTCCTCGTGGTTCGAGGCTGAACGCTTTGTAGAAACTCGCCAGCCGGAACACTTCGATGAGGGGAACGCCGAAAGACACCGAGACCTGACACAGCGCTTCTGCAGGGAGATACCCACACGACTCCTGCAGGTCCTGCAGGACCTCGACGATGTCGAACGGCTCCGCGCCGCGGTTGTCGAGGATGGCATCCATAACGCTCACTTCCACGGCCTTCCTCCTCCCAGCGGTGGCCCTCAGGTGCACACCTAGTCCGCCCACCGGTCCGACGAGAACCCGGTCTCGCAGCTCCGCCTCAAGACACACAGCGGCTGCATATTGCCGAGCTTTCGCTGCCCCCGCTTGGGCGACGCGTCCTCCGACCTTGTCGCTCTCCTGATCCCGCTCTCGCCCGACTACGCTTTGCCGGTCGACGCTTGCGGCATGTACTTGCCACAACTCTACCAAGACCAGACTATGAAATCAATCAAGACGACCGCTCTTTCCGGCTATCTATGTTGGATTCCAGGCTGCGAAGTCTGGACTGGAGATTCCTTGCCGGCAATATTGCCGGTATGTTTCTGGCAAAGGCCACAGCGCTCACCTACGGTGGCTCTCCACAACTAAGAATCCATGGAGGCTTGTCGAACGAAAAACGCCCGACAACCTATCGCGCCGCCGGTATCAGATAGCGGCAAAATTGCCGGTACCATGCAGCGAAGCGGCAGGTTTGCTGGTAAGATTCACGCTGATGAGAGAGAAGACCGAAGAGAAGCGCCTCGCCATCCTCCGGATCCTCCGCGAGGCCGACAAGCCGCTGGGCAGCTCGAAGATCACCGAGCGGCTGTCCGCCATGGGCCATGACATCAGCGAGCGGACGGTCCGGTTCCACCTCCTCGACATGGACCAGGCCGGGCTCACCGAGAACCGGGGCAGGAGCGGGCGGGCCCTCACTCCCCGGGGCTCGAAGGAGCTGGAAAGCTCCCAGGGCTTCGACAAGGTCGGGATCCTTTCGGCCAAGATCGATCAGATGACCTACAAGATGGACTTCGATCTGGCCAGCAGGACGGGGACCGTGGTGCTCAATGTGAGCCTCATCGAGCGTGAGGATCTAGAGCGGTCCGTCCCGCTGATGAGCAATGTATTCGCCGCGGGCTACGCCATGGGCAAGATGATGGTCCTACTAAGGCCCGGCGAGCACGTCGGGCACATGGCCATCCCTGAGAGCAACGTGGGAATCGGCACTGTCTGCTCGATAACCTTGAACGGTGTGCTGGTCGCCCACGGGATCCCCACCCACTCCCGGTTCGGAGGCCTCCTCGAGCTCCGCGACTCCAAAGCAACGCGCTTCGCCGAGTTCATCAACTATGACGGGACCACCATCGACCCGCTTGAGGTATTCATCCGAAGCGTCATGACCGACTATGTCGGAGCGACGCGAACGGGGAACGGCCTCATAGGTGCCAGCTTCCGGGAGGTGCCGGCCGACAGCCGCGACCACGTGCTGGAACTCGGTGAGCGGATGGACAAGGTCGGTCTGGGCGGAGTCTTCCTTATAGGCTGGCCCGGCCGGCCGCTCCTGGAGATCCCGGTAAGTGAGGGGCGCCTCGGCCTGGTCGTGGTCGGCGGGCTCAATCCGGTCGCCATTTTGGAAGAGCGGGGTATCTCCGTTCACCGTACCGGCGCACTGGCCGGCCTTATCGACTACAGCCGCCTTTTTCACTACGAAGAGCTCGGAGACCGCGTCCGCGAGTTGGACTGAGCCCATTTCTCCCCCTGAGGCGGATCCCGCATTGATTGACAGGGCCGATTATCGGTCTATGCTGGAATCGTCCGGAGGTCGACCTTCCGAGCGAGGGGGCTCACATGGCCGAGCAAGAGATCGGAGTGGTGTCTCATTATTTCGACAAGATCGAGGTCGCAGCGATAAGGCTCACCGACGGCGGGCTGAAGAGTGGCGACAAGGTCCAGATCCGGGGACATTCGACCGACTTCCAACAGGTGGTGACGTCGATCCAGATCGAGCATGAGGCCGTCACCGAGGCCAAGGCCGGTGCTGAGATCGGCATCAAGGTCGACCAACGTGTGCACGAGCACGACAAGGTCTTCAGGATAGAGGACTGATCCTGGAGCCACGGATCGAGGTCCAAAGGTAGGATGGCACGCCCCGGCACCGAGCGGTGCCCGGCGTGAGATCGCGCTCACCACACGGTGCGCGGCGCGCAGATGTGAACCGGGCCGCTGCCTCCTCGATCCATGCCCCAACCCATCGCCTATGCGCTAATCTGGTGGACGGCGACCCCCGTCGCTGCGGCTCACATCGGCGCGCCGACCCGCGTCTCTGACAAGACGGACCTACTGGCTGGAGGAGCGATGCCCGAGTTTCCTGCGAGCGTGGGGGCGGCGGCGCGCGTGCGCGACGCCGCTTTCGAGCGGGACGTGTTCGTCCGGCTCCTGGGAGGGGGCCACTGCCACGCCAGCGCCCCACCGTTCGTGATCTCCAAAGAGCAGATCGACACCATCGTCGGGGTCTTGGACGAATCGATCACGGTGGTGAAGAGAGACCTGGGGTAGTGATCCGAATCGGAGCCATCCAAATCGGAGCCATCCAAATCGGAGCCCCGACCGAGGCAGGGGTCCCGACGAAACAGCGAGAGGGGAGTCGTCATGCCTAGACGCCCGGATATCCGGAAGGTCCTCATAATCGGCTCGGGCCCGATCGTTATCGGTCAAGCCTGTGAGTTCGACTATTCCGGGACGCAGGCATGCAAGGCATTGCGCGGCCTAGGCTACGAGATCGTTCTTGTCAACTCCAACCCGGCCACCATCATGACCGACCCGGTCATGGCCGACGAGACTTATATAGAGCCGCTCAATGCCCAGACCCTCACCGAGATCATCGCCGCCTCTCGCCCGGATGCCCTGCTGCCCAATCTCGGCGGTCAATCCGGCCTGAACCTATCCTCCGAGCTGTATCGGTCGGGGGTGCTCGACGAGTATGGGGTGACGATCATAGGTGTGGGTCCCGATGCCATCGAGCGTGGCGAAGACCGGATGGCTTTCAAGGAGACGATGACCCGCCTGGGTATCGAGATGCCGCGCAGCGAGATCTGCTACTCGGTGGACGACGCGGCGGAGGTGGCGGCCGAGCTCGGCTACCCGGTGGTCATCCGCCCCGCGTACACGATGGGCGGCACCGGCGGAGGGCTCGTCTACAACCGGGAAGAGCTGCAGGTGATCGTGGAGCGGGGCATCCGGGCGAGCCTCGTGGGGCAGGTGCTGGTGGAGGAATCGGTCGTCGGCTGGGAGGAATTGGAGCTGGAGG
>CAZCCL010000133.1:0-6882 GCA_964497095.1 uncultured Gaiellales bacterium
ATGGGTTTAGAAGTTGAGTTCGGCGGTGACTTTGTAGCCGTAATCTTCTGCCCTGCCTGCGTTCGTGCAGGCAACAAAGGAACCGCCATGACAAGGACCGTCCGCGTGATCCTCATTGAGAACCCTGCAGTCGGGGCGGGCAACACGCACGGGAGGCGCGAATCATGACCTCAGACTTCCTTACTCTCATGCTCATCGATCTGGTCTTCGGCTTCTTCTTGCTCGCCCACTTCGTCTTGCGGGCGCTGGGAAAGCCGGGGGCAGAAATCGAATACCGTCATTGGGTTCCGGGCTTCTTGGTGATCGGCTTCATTGCCTTTCTCACCGGCCTGGTGATGGCCTTCGCTTGGCCTCTTTCGGGCAGCTACAACATCGCCTACGGCGAGACGGCAGTCCTGTTCGGCGGCCTCCTGCTCGGGGCGACCCTGGCTTTCGCCAAACGGTTGAGATTCCAATCGCTGGCGTTGTATGCACTCATCGCCGGTGCGGTGGTGATCGTGATCGGGGTCCGCTTCCTCGATCTCGGGATGAGCGAGGACCCCACCCTGACTGGGGTCGGTTTCATCCTCTCAGGGGTGGTGAGCATTCTCGCAGCCGGAGGGCTTGCTTTCGAACGCGCGCGGCACAATCGCTTCTTCCGCGTGGTGTTCGCGCTCCTCGCCTTGGCGGCCGGGGTGATTTGGGCCGTCACCGCATTCGATGCGTACTGGAGCCATCTCGAAAGCTTCAGTACCTACAAGCCGTCCTAGCAGCGGGCGGCGGATTCCCTGCATGTACCCGTAGGGCAAGAGCGGAGCGCTTCGGACACCCCGCGCGGAACGGGCTATTGGAGCATTTCGCGCCTGGCCCATTCACGGCGAAGCTTCTTTGGTTTTGCGCCTGACACGTAGGATCTGGCCGTCCCAATCCACCGTCATGAACCCAAAGATCGGATGCTGGATGCATTGTTCTGCTGGTCGGATGGATGTCGATAGGCATCTCGCCGGGCGACTACGTCAGCATGGCGGGTGAGTCGCGCCTGCTCCGCCAGGGTGGGCTTTGGCCCCTGGGCGGATGCCCAGGGTGAGGCGTCATGACTGGCCGTAGGGATGGTCTTCCGCGTCCCGCCCGACGGTTGGCCCGCCAGCCGCCAGGACCTTCTCATGCAAGGCTAGTGGGGCTGAACCAAAGGCGATACAACCTACTAAGCCAGTGATCTCCGTCATTCACCGCCATCGTCATCGTCGGGACCTTCTCGATTCGGCAATATCGGGGGAGTTCCATTTCTAGAGCGTAGGCGCACGCCGGCCACCAGAAGCGGCAGCCCCACCACAACCAGAACGATGCCGATGATCAGGGTTGCTTGCGTGTTCGAGAACGCGCCGTGTCCAAGCGCCATGAGTCCAGTAACTGTGAAGATGATGCCCAAACGGAGATAGTTTATCCACGACATTCTCTCCCGCACCCCATGGCACCCTCGTCCAGAATCGGAACTACAACCAGTGTCGCACACGTACCGGAGCCGCGTCCCAGCATTGCACTAGTGTGTGAAGGGGCGGAGGCGCCTATCTCCAGCTCCGGCGGTAACCCTGGCTGGGGCTGGCGTGTGCCTGCGTCCGTCTCGGTCCGTTCTCCGCTGCCGAGTTTGCCACCGACCTGCCACCGACCTCGCCTGACGTATGCGAAGACCCGTTCTTGGCTTTCTGAAGCGCAGAGGGGGGATTCGAACCCCCAGTACAAGTTGCCCGGCACCCTGCGCTCCTACTGACTCGGGAGCTCAGTGTCCACCAGATGACTTCTTAAATGGTCGATCATCATCTGCCAGGCTTCATCGGCCCCCGGCTCGCGGAGATGGGTGAAGGCGTGGCGGGCACCTTCGAAGCGCTTGAAGGTCACCGGCACTCCGGCCTCGATCAGCTTGTCTTTGAAGGCCTCGGCCTCGGAGGCCAGCGAGTCCTCACTGGCGGTGATCACCAAGGTGGGTGGGAACGATCTCACCTGGTCGGCCGTGGCGTAGAAGGGAGAGATGAGAGGATTCGCCGCCGCCTCGCGGCTGCGGGCGTAGGCGACGTCGAACATACGGGACAGCCTGGGAGGCAGCGCCTTCTTCAGCCGAGGCTTCAGATATGCGTCGGTATGATGCCGACCGGAGGGTAGTCGAGAATCAGGCATTTTAGGCCCAACTCCCGCCTCTCCACATCGAGCAGGCAGATAGCCGCACTGAAGTTGCCCCCGGCGCTATGCCCTCTCACGCCCATGTTCTCCGGGTCGATGCCCAGCTCCGTTGCGTGCTGCTTGGCATACTTCGCGACCGCGTAGCACTCGTTGAGTGCCACCGGGAACATGGCTTCGGGCGCCAAGCTGTAGTCGATGCTGAGGATCTTCACGTTCGCCTTGAGGGCGATGTTTGGCATGAAACGGTCGTCCATCTCCGCGTGGCCTATCGTGAAGCCGCTCCCATGGATGTTCACGAACAGCGGAAGCGTCTCGAGGTTCTCAAGGTTGTAGGCGAGCACCCCGACCTTGCCAACCTCCGTCTCCACGCACAACTCCTTGCCGATCCGCTTCTTTCCTGCGCCCATCATCTTCCGGCTGAGGACCGGCAGGAGGAACCGGTAGAAGTTGACCTTCCGTTGAATCTGCTCTCTTGTGAGCGGTTTCTCTGGAGGCACCTTGGCCATCGGATTCGATCCGCTTCCGGAGCGCGGGCCGGATTGATCACTTGTGCTCAAATCCTCCTCCGTTACCTGCAACGATTCAAGCATCGGGCGACATCCGGTCGATGGCAGAAGACCCCTGTGTCATGGGCTCGCGTCCTGCCACAGGATGGAGCATCCGCTTCCGTCCGGTCGCTGCTTTCGACTTTGCCCCCGACCTGCCCTTCTGAGAGCAAAGAGGGTCTCTGTTACTGAATAGTGTGCGCTAGTGCGTTACGAGTAGCCTTCCTCTCGAATAGGAGCGGAATGCACCCGGATATCCGCGGACTGCAGAAACTGCGATGGCCACAGCTGATTCAAAGGCCGAGCCCATGTGGCTCACAGAAAGCAGTGCTAAGCTACGCGGCAAAGGAGACTCCCGATGCCTAATGAGACCGAAAAGCGGCGCATCTTGGTTGTCGACGATGAGCCCTCGATCCTCGATTCCGTCGCCACCTCCCTCCGCTATGAGGGCTACGAGGTAGAAGAGGCGGCCACCGGCCAAGCCGCTATCGCTTCCGCGCGTAAGAGACCACCCGACCTGATCGTGCTGGACATCATGCTGCCCGACGTGGACGGCCTGGAGGTGACTCGGCAGCTCCGCGGCCGCGGGGTACGCGTCCCGGTGCTGTTCCTGACGGCACGCGATTCTCTCGAAGACAAGGTGACCGGCCTCACCGTTGGCGGAGACGACTACGTGACCAAGCCGTTTGCCTTGGCGGAGATCATCGCGCGTGTGCAGGCGATCCTCCGGCGCAGCCTGGGAGATACCGAGGGCTCGCCCCTTCGTTTCGCTGACCTGGAGATGGACGAACGCGCGCACGAGGTCCGGCGAGGCGGTCATCTGGTCGAACTCACGGCGACCGAATTCAACCTGCTGCGCTTCTTCCTTTCAAATCCTCGCCGCGTCCTGTCCAAGGCCCAAATCCTGGATCACGTCTGGCACTATGACTTTGGTGGAGAAGCCAACGTGGTCGAAACCTACGTGAGCTATCTCCGGAAGAAGCTGGAGCGCTACGGTCCGCCCCTGATCCACACCATCCGTTTGGTCGGGTACACACTTCGGGAACCCGAACGGGAGTGCTGAGTGTCGCTCCGGGTTCGCCTGTTACTAACGCTGATCCTAGTGGCGTTGGTGGCGCTCGTCGTCACCGATGCCTTGAGCTACCCGCTGCTTCGCTCCTTTCTCTTCCGGCAGAGTGATCAGTCACTGGCCGCCGACTACACAAACATCGAGCGCATCTGGGGCGGAACAAACAGTATCCCGACATCTGAGGCACTACTGGCCACAGCGCCGGGCACGTTCGCCGAAGTGAGGCTCAGCGACGGCACGATCGTCGCCGGACCTGTTGCCGCGTATGAACAAGGTGCGAAGTACACTCCCCTCTTGCCCGACCAGATCACCGGCCTCGGTACGCTGAACGCCGGAGACAGCGCGGGCATTTCGTTCACCACCCGGTCAGACGAGGCGGGTGGCCCGGCTTTCAGGGTGCGGGTCTGGCAGCTTACAAACGGGGCCATCCTCATCCTCGGCACCCCCGTGGGTAGGCTTGTCGCCACGCTCCACCACGTTCTCGTGTGGGAGATCGCCCTGACAGCCGGGGCTCTGGTGGTGGTCTGTCTACTGGGATGGTGGCTCATGTCCATCGGCTTGCGCCCTCTCACAAGCATCCAGCGCACAGCGGATGCGATTGCCGATGGGGAATTCGAGCAGCGCGTTTCCGGCGATGACCGAAACACAGAAGTAGGCCGGCTGGCAAAGGCGCTGAACGTGATGCTTGACCGCATCCAGACTGCTTTTGCCCAGCGTGATGCAACGGAGGCCGAACTGCGCGCTTCCGAGGCACGGTTGAGGAGATTCGTCGCCGACGCTTCTCACGAGCTAAGGACCCCGGTCGCTGCCGTTTCCGCATACGCCGAACTGTTTGAGCGGGGAGCCGGGTGCTCGCCTCAGGATCTCGAGCGGGTGATGACCGGGATTCAAAGCGAGACGGTTCGAATGGGACGCCTGGTCGAGGATCTCCTCTTGCTCGCCCGCCTCGACGAAGGCCGGCCGCTGGAGCAGAAGCCCGTGGAACTGGTAGGCGTGGCAGCCGAGGCTGCGCGGGCCGCCGGCAGCATCGGGCCGGATTGGCCCTTGCGGTTGGAAGCCGAGCATCCGGTCGAGGTCGTGGGAGACGAGGCCCGGCTTCGCCAGGTGTTCGACAATCTACTGTCCAACATCCGCGCCCACACTCCTCCGGGCACCCCGGGAAGGGTCCGGGTCAAGGAGCGGGACGGCATGGCGATAGTCGAGGTCGAGGACGAGGGCCCCGGACTCAAGAGCGACGAGGCCGACCACGTGTTCGAGCGGTTCTACCGGGCGGACCAGTCGCGCGCCCGGAGTACTGGTGGCGCGGGCCTCGGTCTCGCAATCGTAGCGGCGATCGTTGGAGCCCACGGCGGCACGACAACGGCGGGAACAGGCGCGAACGGCGGTGCTCTGTTCACGGTGCGGCTGCCGAGTATGCCCTCCACCTAGACCCCGTTCATCACACTCTCAGCTCTTTCACAGCAGGATCCAGGCCGGCGCTCAGCTGGGGATGATGAAATGAAGATGCAAGGCCTGAGATCCAGCGTAGACAACAGGGTCGATTCAGGGAACCTGCTCGTTGTCGTGAAAGGAAAGATCATGAACACAGAATATCGGAACCCGGACCCACCGGACTGCCCGCCGGCCGACCCACCGGCCACTCCGCGAGTCGATCCGCCGGCGGACGCACAGACCCGCCATCCACGGCGGAACCCCCGGAAGAAAGGGCAGCGAAGACTCCTTGCCCTGGTGGGCGTTCTCGCCGCGGCACTGATAGCGGTGAGCGCCACGATGGCCGCAACCGCCGGCATATCCAGCGCCGCGGCGATCAGCACTTCGACGGTGGCTACAACCGCCGTCTCGACCCAAGCTCCGGTTTCAGCCGCCGCGACCGGGGTCGCCGTTCAAAGCGAACTGGCCAGCCCAGCCCAGACCGTGCTTGACAAGGCCTACGGGAGCGTGGTCAACATCTCGGTGACCGCCTCTACTGGACGGCGGTCGGGCACCGGAATCGGCTCGGGCGTCATCTATACGTCGGATGGCTACATCCTGACGAACGACCACGTCGTCACACTCGACGGGGCGGTGAGTTCAGGGCAGTCGATCACGGTCACTTTCAGTGACGATAGCACAGCTCCAGCGACGGTCGTCGGCGAAGACGCGAACCGGGACCTGGCGATGATCAAGGTGGACAAGACCGGCTTGACCCCCGTCACCTTCGCCTCATCGAGCACGGTGGAACTTGGAGACTGGGCCACGGTGATAGGTAGCCCTCTGGACTACCAGAACAGCGTCACTCTCGGCATCGTGAGCGGGTTGGACCGCTCCCTGGAGGTTTCCGCCTCGGAGACACTGACCGGCCTCGTGCAGATTGATGCCGCCATCAGTCCGGGCAACTCCGGCGGCGGGTGCTTCAACGCGCTGGGTCAGTTCATCGGTATGCCGGAGCTATATCTTCCTCCGGGTAGCACGGGGGCGGAGAACATCGGTTTCGCCATCCCTGCTGACGTAGTGGCAAGCTTCGCCCACACTCTCACGGTCAAGTAACGCCGGCCCAGGGACCCGGCCCCGAGTGGCACCGGGGTCCCTGGACATTCCCCTGATGAGCGAAACCCGGTCGGACCAGACCGGGTTTCGCTTGTCTACGGGACCCATCGTTCCACAGAAGACGGCCCTGGTACCGCCACCGCTTATGCGAACCCTATGCCTCCAATGGCAAACTGGGCACGCGGGCAACCGCGGCAGTCGGCCACTGCTTCTTTCGTTACCCGGCCCAGTAGCTTCACGAGAAGAGTAACCTGGTGACCTGACCCGATTCTGTGGTCACTACCTATGATAGTCATACAGCCGGGCACGCACGAACGTGGAGGGCGCGAAACCTCGGAGCGAGAACCTCGGACAGATGATCGTCGCGCCACCGGCACTCGCATGAGCACCCCGTCCTCGCCTATCATAGAATTCAGGGCCACAAATGGGGTGGAGTTGTGGAACTGGTCTAGAGACTCTGAAGGAGGCGAAGCTTTCTCCAAGAAGCGCTGGCTAGGTGAAGAGGCTGGAGACAAGATAATGTCCGACAAGAGTCCTCAGACTCAGGAGCCCTGCTTCACCGATGGCCCGAAGCTACCGGCTCCAATT
>CAZCCL010000134.1:0-6858 GCA_964497095.1 uncultured Gaiellales bacterium
GCCCGGGTATGGCTGGAACTGGTCGTGATCTTCTTCCGGATCCGGGACAACACCGAGGAGATAGCTAACAGAAAACCCTGATCGCAGTCTGCCGGCGCTCGATAGGCGGATGGTCGCACGCAGCAAGACGAGGGGCCGCCCCCGGGGCGGCCCCTCGTGTCGACGGTCAATATAGAGCGATCGGGCTCAGTCTCGGGCCAGGAAGACCCCCTGGGAGCGCTGAACCACTTTCACCCCCACGATGTTCTCCGTCTCGAGGACCTTGCGCAGTCCCTGCACCAAGGTGACGGGCTTGCGGTCGGTACCGACGACGGCCACGCTTTTCTCACCGCTATCTAGGAACTCAGCGATGATCTCCCTGTAGAAACCCGACCGTTGCCGAGTGGGGACGGCCTGGGGGATCAATTCAAATCCCTTGCTTTTGGCCATGACCGTACTCTCTTTCGTATATATAAGGTGTGTATAAACTAGAATACCACGTGACAGTACACTACGAAAGTATTTTGGGCAGACTTATCTTGAGTAGACGTCGTACTGGCAGCGAAAGACGCTGCATCTCTCCTACAGCGTGCGTATGAGCGGGCGATGAAACTCTCTCGTAAGAAAACGGTGGTGAAGCGGGTACGCGAAGCCTTGATCTCCAGCTCAATATGTGGATATTAAGAACCCGCACTCGCTCGGCCCAACTCGCTGTGAAACCGCCTGATTGGGCCTGGTGTGCCGGGATCACCGCCGGGCCGGTGTTCTCGTTCCCACACCCTCGTAGGTGTATCCCAGGGCCGTCAGTGCCGTCGCGTCCAGGGCGTTACGCCCGTCTACGATGATCGGTCGGGCCATGGCGTCTTTGGCGCGACCCCAGTCCAGCCGAAGGAACTCCTCCCATTCCGTGACCAGGACACAGGCATCGGCGTTCTCCAGAGCGGCTGCGGCGGAATCGACGTATTCCACCGTGGGAAGCATGGCACGCATGTTGGCTGTGGCGATCGGATCATAGCCGACGACCTGAGCGCCCTCGGCAAGGAGCCGTCCGGCCAGGACTATGGACGAAGCCTGGCGGATGTCATCGGTATTAGGTTTGAAGGAGAGCCCGAGAAGGGCGATGCGCTTGCCCCTCAATTCATCGCCCAGATGGCGCTTGAGCTTGCCGATCACCCTGCGCTTCTGTAGCTCGTTCACTTCTATGACCGCGTTCAGCAGCTGGAAATGGTAACCGGAGTTGCCTGCTATCTGCTTGAGCGCGGACACATCCTTGGGAAAGCAGCTGCCGCCGTAGCCGATGCCGGCCTGCAAGAAGTGCGGTCCGATACGATGATCCATGCCCATGCCCTGAGCGACCACGGTCACGTCGGCGCCGGTGACCTCGCAGACGTTGGCGATCTCGTTGATGAAGCTGATCTTCGTAGCGAGAAAGGCGTTGGACGCATACTTGATCATCTCGGCGGAAGCGACGTCGGTGACAAGCACGGGGCAGTCGATGCCCTGGTAGAGGCGCGCCACCCGCTCGGCGACGGCCGGCTCGTTTGCACCCACCACCACCCGGTCGGCGCGCATGAAGTCGGCGATGGCCGTCCCCTCGCGCAGGAACTCGGGGTTGGATGCATAGCTGATGTGGCGGTATCCACGCTGGTCGAGCTCTGCCTGAACGAGCGCGCCGGTTCCCACGGGGACGGTCGACTTCGTGACAAGGACGTGCTCCCCTTCGTCGGGGGGCAGGTTGTCGACGGCCTGCCAGACGCGGGACAGGTCGGCGTCGCCCGAATAGGTGGGCGGGGTATCCACGCAAATGAATATGAACTCGCTCGCCGCGTACGAGGAGGCAGGATCGGTAGTGAACTCGATACGCTCGCGGTTGGAGGCCATCAGCTCCGCCAGGCCCGGCTCGTAGATGGGCACTCCGCCTTCCTGGAGCATGCGGATCCTATTGGCGTCGATGTCCATCGCGGTCACGTGGTGGCCCAACTCCGCCATGCAGGCGGCTGTGACCAAACCTACGTACCCCGCTCCGACCACCGTTAACCTGCTCACTTAGCGGACCTCCTCACTTTGTGCGTCGTACCGGCGGGCTCCTGCGGGCGTTCTTCGCGGCACACGCCACCCGGCCCCGGCGTGTCGTGGCCCGCGCCGGCGCACGCGGCTGGTGGCTCGCGCCAGCCCGCGCCGGCTCACGCCGGCTCGTTCACAGTCTAGCTTACTCCCAGGAAACTCAGGATCGCTCGGGTCAGCCCTTTGACTATCTTGTTCCGGTAGGCATCGGTCGCGAGCAGCCTGTCTTCGTCGGGGTTGGTCATGAAGCCCATCTCGGGAATGATCGCCGGTACGTCGGACCAGTTGAAGCCGGTCATGTCGCTCCGGGCGTCGATGCCGCGGTCCTTGGCGCCTGTGGCGGCGATGAGTTCGCGCTGGGCCAGTTGGGCTGCCTTTTTGGATGCGGTGGCGATGTCGTCCGTCCATCCCTTGATCGAGGCCGGGTAGAGAACGTGGATGCCGTTGGCGGACGGGTTGTCGGAGCCGTCGGCGTGGATGCGGACGAAGAGGTCGGCGCCCGCGTCGTTGGCGATCTGCGCCCGCTCGATGTTCGATATGCGGACGTCCTGCGTGGTGCGGGTCATCACGACCTTGACGCCGGCAGCCTCGAGCGCATCGCGCAGCTTGAGTCCCACTGCCAGATTCAGTTCGCTCTCGGGAATGCCGGTGGCCACCCCGGCCGTGCCGCTGCTTACCTTGGCTTTCATCTCCGTGGAGCCCGGGCCTATGGGCTCGAGATTCGAGTCGCCCTTGGCTTGGTGGCCTGGATCGATAACCACGATCTTCTGGCTGCTACCCGCGGCGGACGCGGGCGGGGAAGGCGGGGCCGAACTGGTGGTGGTCGCCTTCGCGGTCGTGGTGGTGCGGGCCGTCGTGGTGGTGCGGGCGGTGCCGATGAGACGGGACGAGGTAGTCGTATTCGCCGAGCCGTCGGTCGCGTCCAAGGTGGTCGTGGAGCCGGCGGTGTTGGCGCCCGCGGAGCCGGAGTCCTGGGCGCCGGGGCCTGTGGTGGGCTGGTTGCCGGAGGCAGAGTCCACGGTGCTTGTCGGGGTCCCGCCATCACCCCCGGAGAGGTCGCTCGAGGACGGAGCGCCGTCGGCAGTCGAGGAGGCGACGGCGAGGCTGGGGGAGTTGTCGTCGTGCAGGCTGCCTACGGCCCAGACGACTCCCGCTACCACGGCGGCGAGCATGAGGGTCCCCGCCAGGCCGGCCGACAGCAACCTTAGCCTCCTCCGACGTCGGCGCGTGGCCTGGAAGCGGTCGATGAGTTCCCGGGTCTCTTGGTCACGATCGGGTGGCCGGCTCATGAGGAGGGTATCTTTCGGGGATCGTGCTCGAGGCTGCGCTCCGGCTTCGCGCTATCAGGGGTGGCGTCTGCCTCAAGAGTCGGAACCCGGCCGGCCAGGACCGCGTGGGCTGAGGCCCCACGGGTCAGCGCCTCACGGGTCAGCGCCTCACGGACCAGGGACATGGCCTCCGGGGCCGAGGCGGCATAGGAGATCCCGTCGCTCCACTCGTCGTTCTGCAGTCGCCAGCCGCCGAGGACCACCACCGGCCGTCCGATAGCGGCCGCCAGTCCGATCTCGGAGAGGGTCCCGTAGCCTCCCCCGACGGCGATCACAGCGTCGCCGGAACTGACCACGGCCAGATTGCGCGCGTGGCCCATGCCCGTGGTGAGGGCGTGATCCAGGTAGGGGTTGGCGGCTGTACGGTCGTGCCCGGGAAGGATGCCGATGGTGGTGCCGCCGGCTTCTTTCGCGCCTCGAGCCGCGGCTTCCATCGCCCCGGCAAGGCCTCCACAGATCAGGGTCGCGCCCTCCCGGGCGACGAGGCGCCCAACTTCTTCGGCCAGTGCGTACTCTACTGGTCCGCAGCGCCCGCCGCCGATCACCGAGATGTATTTGGGCTCCATGTGGCTAGGATAACACCGCCGATAGCACCGTCTCACAGCATGGCTTTCAACAGGCGCAGGGCCAATTCCTTGTCCAGCGGCTCGTTCCAGTTGCCGCACTTGGGCGACTGTATGCATGAAGGACAGCCGCTTTCGCAGGGACAGTCACGCACCAGCTTCCAGGCGTCCTTCACCCATTCGGGGAAACGTTCGAAGCCCTGCCGGGATATGCCCACCCCGCCGGCGTGGCCGTCGTAGACGAAGATGGTGGGCTGCTCGGTCTGGCTGTGCACCGGGGTGGAGAGCCCGCCGATATCCCAACGGTCGCACATGGCGAAGAGAGGCAGGAGGGCGATAAGGGCATGCTCGACGGCGTGGATGGCTCCCGGCAGACGGAGGAGATCGCTCTCCGCGGAGAGCAACTCGGCCGGGATGGTGAACCACATGGACTCGGTGACGAACTCCCGGGCGGGGAGGTCCAACTCTTCGGTACCCAGGACCTCGTCGCTGCCCAGACGTTTCTTCTGAAAAGCGATCACCCTGCTGGTTACGGTGATCTCGCCCAGATGTAGGGAAAGAGGGCCGTGGGTTATCCGCAGCTCCTCGCTCAGGATGCGGGTGTCGGTCTCCCTGCGGGGAAGGGTGTAGTAGGTTTCCCAGAAGGGACGCACCAGGGCGACGTGTTTCTCCAGATCGAGATCGGTGACGAGGTAGTTGTCGCCCATGTGTAGATAGACGGCCCCGGGATGGAGGGCTGAGAAAGCGGTCTCGGCCCCCTCGGTGCCGACGATGTCCCCGGTCTCTTCCTCCACGATGGTGAACTGCTCGCCGGTGGTGGAGCGCAGACCGATCTTTGCTGCCGGGAAACCGGAATCGCTGAAGAACCAAGCGCCGTTCGAGTGTCTGAGCAGACCCTCGGCGCACGCTCGATCCAGGTTCTCCTGGAGTCTGGGACCGAAAAACTGCTGATCGTCGGCCATGAGCGGGCCTTCGTAGGCGGCCGCTGCTAGATGGCGGGTGTGGATGAAGGGATTAGCGAAGTCGATGGTCGCGGCCTCCACCTCTCGTCCCAGGAGCTCGTCCGGGTGCTTCACGAAGAACTGCTCCAGAGCGTCGTTGCCAGCCACGAAGATGGCCAGGCTCTCACCCTTGCCTCTTCCCGCACGGCCCCACTGCTGCCAGAGGCTGGCCATGGTGCCGGGGTAGCCCACCGTCATGGCGGCGTCGAGGGCCCCGATGTCGATGCCCAACTCCAGAGCGCTCGTGCTGACCACTGCCAGCAGCCGACCTCCGAACAGCATGGTCTCGATGGAGCGCCGCTGTTCGGGCGTGTAGCCGGCCCGGTAGGGAGAGAGGCGGTCGGCTAGGCCTGGGTCGGTCTCCTTGAGACGGTCGACGGTCTGCTGGTAGATGAGCTCGGCGCTACGGCGGGATTTGGTGAAGCAGATAGAGCGCACCCCGTTCCGGATGAGCTCGCTCAGAAGCTCAGCCGCCTCGCTGGTGGAACTGCGCCGGAGATTCAGATCCTCCTGGACCAAGGGTGGCTCCCAGAAGACCACTTTGCGAGGCCCCACCGGCGCACCATCACCGCTGATGTGGGCCACTTCGAGGCCGGTGAGATGGTCGGCATGCTCGCGGGCGTTCCTGATGGTGGCAGAGGCCAGGATGAACTGCGGCTCGGTCCCGTAGAAGGATGCCACCCGTCTCAAGCGGCGGAGCACGTTGGCCACGTTGCTTCCGAACACCCCTCGATAGGTGTGGGCCTCGTCGATGACCACGTACTTGAGGTTGAAAAGGAAGTCGTCCCAACGCTCATGACGGGGAAGCAGGCTGAGGTGGATCATGTCCGGGTTGGTGAGGAGCAGCCGGGCTTTCTGCCGGGCTGCATAGCGAGCGGCGGTGGGAGTGTCGCCGTCGTAGGTGGCTACCTCGATCTGTTTGCCGGCCAGCAGGCGGATGCGCCGCAACTGGTCCTGGGCTAAGGCCTTGGTGGGGTAGAGATAGATGGCCCGAGCGCTTCGATCTCGCAGCAGGCCGTCGAGCACGGGGAGGTTGAAACAGAGGCTCTTGCCCGAAGCGGTCCCGGTGGTGACCATGAAATGCTGAAGCTGTTGGGAGACATTCCAGCATTCGGCCTGGTGGGTCCAGAGCCGAGTGATCCCCTGGGCGGCCAGCGCGTCGACTAGCTGGAGGTGGAGCTCTGTAGGCATCGGGGCCGGCTTCCCGGGCCGCCCGGGCAATACCGTCTGGGCCTCGACCTGGTGAAACCGGTCGGGAGAGAGGAGATCGAACAGCTCCGGTCTCATGCGGGACTGTCTGGACAAGATTCCCACCAAATGCTCAGCCTGCTTTCGGTCGCCTGCCCGTCCTCGGCGCCCGGCCGACCGGGCCGGGGAGCGACAAATCTCTCAGACCGTCTGGACCGTCGAGGGGCAGAGAGAGCGTAGCGGCGATCGCGATAGCGGGCCATGCAACTAAAGTTTGATGTCGGCGTACGGGCCGAGGGGCAGGGAGCCGGAGGAAGCGGCCGGGCCGCTTTCGAGGGTGATCTCCACTATCTGAGGCGGGCAGAAGAAGCGGATGGGCGGGAAGATGGTCCCGATCCCGTTGGACACGATCACGGTGGTGTTCTCGGTCACCACGAGGCCGGTCCGGTACTTCTGTCCGTAGTCGGAGGGCAGGTAAGGCGCCCATAGGCCGAAGAACGTCACCTGGCCGCCGTGAGTGTGACCCGAGAGCACCAGGTCGATCACCCCGGGAGGCAGCTCCTCCGCATAGTCGGGATTGTGGGAGACGAGGAGGACGAAGTCGTCGGCACTCGTCCCTTCGATGACGGGACCGAGCCGGGGACTGTCTTCCTTGTAGTCGCCGGCGCCGCCCAGGCGTATCCGGGAGCCCGCCCTCTCGATCCAGACCGCACGGTTATCCAGGAGGGTGATACC
>CAZCCL010000135.1:0-6834 GCA_964497095.1 uncultured Gaiellales bacterium
TTCATCCGCGCCCCCTTACTTTGCTCCCGCTTCTGCGTACTCCGCGGTCATTTATTTCCGCGTTTTCTCTGCGGGGCTTTTGTAAGTTCCTCGGATGCTGCGCTGAACTCCTAGGACTCTAACCGGGCATGATACCCGAATCTCCAGGTATTTCAAGCGGAAGACTTGCCTGCACGTGCTGCCGGGCGACCATACCAGCGGGAAGGGTTCTGGGCGGGCGAATCCAACATATGTTGGTGGGCTCGACGATCGGCCGGTGAATCCCGCTTGTGCGACAGTGCGCCGATGAATACTCGACCTCGGCGAGATCGGGAACGAAAGGGAACTTCATTTACTCATGCGACACCCTGGTAGCTACGATATGCCTCAAGGCTCCGCCCCTTCTGGAGCTCGAAGGCGTAGGCAGCAAGAGAGACTGAGGCGCAGACGCCGCCGACTCATACCGCTGCTCGTTGGGATCTCGCTGATAGCGTTGCTTACCGCGTTCGTGACCGCGTCCTTCGGCACGCATTCAACCGCGGAGGCCGAGGCGGTGATGGAACCTACAATGGAGCCCACAACGGCGCCGAGTGTCGACCCCACGGCCCGGGCGAGATCTCTGCGGGCAAACGAGATGGGTCAGGTCATAGTGCTGATGTATCACCTCATTGGATACGGCGAAAGCCGATACAACCGAACCCCGGAAGCATTCCGCCAGGATATCGCCGATCTTAAGGCTGCCGGTTAGTATCCCATCAACGTCCGCGGCCTAGTGACCGGGCATATCGACATTCCCGCGGGTAAGTCCCCGGTAGTGATCACCTTCGATGATTCCAGCGGAGGCCAATATCGCATCCAGCCGGACGGGGAAGTGGATCCGGACTGCGCCGTTGCCATCATGGAGGAGGCCGTGGAGCAGGGCGGATGGGCAAGCCGCGCGACCTTCTTTCCTCTTCTTGACGTGGACGCCCCGGATCATGTCTTGTTCGGCCAGCCCGAACTGGCGGAGGAGAAGCTCCAGCAGCTGGTCTCCTGGGGCTACGAAGTGGGAAGCCACACTGTGAGCCACCTCAACCTCAAGAAGGCTTCGACGGCCGAGGCTCAGAAGCAGCTGTACCAGTCCCAGAGTACGCTCGAGGAGATGATGGGCGGTGGCTACGAGGTAACGTCTCTGGCGGCGCCCTTTGGCGAATACCCGGCCCAAGCCTCGATCCTCAAGAGCGGTGAGTACAACGGTCGGCACTACAGCTACCAAGCTGCACTCAGGGCGGCCGGAGGAGCCTGCTTGTCACCGTTCTCTGCCGACTTCCGCGCCTACCATATCCCGCGCATCGGGGTCGGCGAGACAGACCTCGCTGATGTTCTCTCCCGCTTTGAGAGATCCCCGGAGCTCAAATACGTCTCCGACGGCGATCCTGAAACCGTATCTATGCCCGGTAGCCTCGACCCCTCGCTGGGGTCAGTTCGGACCGGACTCGGGCAGGAACTGATTCGCTACTGACGACAGGGCGCCCTCCGGGCTCGCGCCACCTCATCCGACCCGATATCATTGCCGGGACACTTCCGCTTGTCGGTGAGGACGATCGCGATCCGCGATTCTATGAGCGAAGAACAGGCACATGGGATAGTCGACCCTGAACGTTTTGACGCCGTCTTGTTCGATATGGACGGTGTGCTGACCACCACCAGACGCATGCACGCGCATGCTTGGAAGCGTACTTTCGATGAGTTCCTCGACGCCTGGGATGCGAAGCACGGATCGCAGACCGTCCGTTTCTCCGTCAGCGAGGACTACCCAGCTTTCGTCGACGGGAAGCCACGGCACGAGGGAGTGCGCGACTTCCTCGCCTCGCGGAACATCGCTCTGCCTGAGGGTGGATCGGATTCTCCTCCCACGGAGTGGTCGATTCATGGCATAGGCAACCACAAGCAAGAGTTCGTCGAGGAGGCTCTGCGCGTCGAAGGAGTCGAAGTGTTCCCGGGATCCGTCGGATGGCTGCGGGAACTGCGCGAACTTGGCCTCAAGACAGCGGTCGTCACCTCAAGCACCAACTGTAGGGCTGTACTAGACGCCGCCGGCATCACCGACCTTCTCGATGCCCGAGTGGATGGGAATACGGCGATCGAGCTTGGCCTGAGAGGCAAGCCGGCCCCCGACACCTTCCTTGAGGCTGCCCGCCGCCTAGGGGTGGAGTCAGCGCGAGCAGTGGTAGTCGAGGATTCCCGCGCCGGCGTCGAAGCGGGTCGCTCGGCAGGTTTCGGCCTCGTGATCGGGGTCGATCGCGCCGATCAGGCTCAGGAACTGCAGCAAGCCGGTGCCGATATCGTTGTGTCGGACCTCGCCGAACTCGTCACCCGCAAACCCGACATGCCCCATCCTGCCGGTCCGAGGACGCACCGTTTGCGCACGAGCGCTGTCCGCCTGCTTGCCGCCGACGGCGACTTTCCCATCGATCAGCACCGCATAGTCGAGCGACGATTCAAACCCAGCTACGTCCCCCAGTTTGAGAGCATCTTCGCACTCTCCAACGGCTACCTGGGCATGCGCGGCACACAGGATGAGGGTCGCCCCGTTTACGACCCCGCTCCCATGCTTAACGGCTTCTACGAGACTTGGCCCATCGATTATCCGGAGCGCGCACACGGATTCGCCGAGACCGGACAGACAATCCTGGGGGTGCCGGACGGCACGATAGTGCGTCTCTATCTCGATGATGAGCCCTTCTCTCTGGATCAAGCGGACATCCTTGAGTACGAGCGCGTCCTGGATATGAGCGCGGGAACTCTCGAGCGTAGCCTGGTCTGGCGCGCAACCGACGGAAGCCGACTTGCCATCAAGTCTCGACGGCTCGTCTCTTTCGTTCACCGGCATCTGGCTTCAGTGGAGTACGAGGTTTCGTCTCTTGACCGAGCGGGCTACTTGACCATCTCGTCGGACCTTATGATCCACCCTGAGAACGGCGAACTCCATGCCCACGACCCTCGGCGCAATCGGGCGCTTGAGGCGGGAGTCCTTCAGAAGGTCGAGGAACACGTCAGCGACCAAAGAGTGGTGCTTGCCTACCAGACTCGGGCAAGCGGCCTACGAATGGCGTGCGGCATGGACCACCGGCTGCACGGCGGCAAAACCATCGAGTCGCCTGAAGTAGTTGTCGACGGGGACTGGGCCCGGGTCGTGTACCGGATCAGAGCGGAACAAGGTCGGCCCGTCCGCATGGTCAAGTATGTGGCCTACCACCACGACGGCAACGAGCCGACTCCAGAACTGTGCTTTCGGGTGGAGGAGACCCTCAATCGCGCGACCGCCCAGGGCATCGATCGTATCTTGGCAAGCCAGCGGTCCTACGTAGACGACTTCTGGGCCCGCAGCGACGTGATCACTGAGGGGGCGCCCCTTATCCAACAGGCTGTGCGCTTCAATCTGTTCCAGCTACTCCAGGCCTCGGCTCGCGCCGAGGGATACGGCATTCCCGCCAAAGGCTTGACCGGCCGCGGTTACGGGGGCCACTACTTCTGGGATATCGAGATCTACGTCTTGCCCTTCCTTACCTACACCGCCCCGCGCATAGCCAAGAATCTACTGCGACACCGCTACGCGATGCTCGACAAGGCTAGGGAAAGAGCCCTTGAGGTGAGCCAGCGCGGAGCGCTGTTCCCCTGGCGTACGATCAACGGCGAGGAGGCCTCGGCCTACTATGCGGCGGGAACCGCTCAGTATCACATTGACGCGGACGTAGCCTATGCTCTGGTCCAGTACGTTCGCGCGACGGGAGACACCGATTTCCTTGCCCGGCAAGGCACGGAGATCCTGGTGGAAACAGCCCGTCTCTGGGCCAGTCTTGGCTTCTTCTCGGCACAGAAGGACGGCCGCTTTGTCATCAACGGGGTCACCGGTCCCGACGAGTACAGTGCTTTGGTTGACAACAATGCTTTCACCAACCTCATGGCCCAGGAGAACATGCGCCAGGCGGCGCAGTCGGTGCGGTGGTTGAGTGAGACAAACCCGGAAGCGCACGCACGTTTGGTCGAGCGTACCGGCCTTGACGACGCGGAACTCGAAGTCTGGCGGCAAGCCGCCGACCGCATGTACGTGCCGTACGATCAGGAACGACGCCTACACCTGCAGGACGACGGTT
The DNA here is from genome assembly GCA_964497095.1 of uncultured Gaiellales bacterium. Lineage (GTDB taxonomy): Bacteria > Actinomycetota > Thermoleophilia > RBG-16-64-13 > RBG-16-64-13 > CAVPLM01. The sequence goes on from CAZCCL010000135.1 coordinate 4,116, forward strand.
TCCTCAATCTGGAGCGCTGGGACTTTGAAAACACGCCGCCCGAGCACTATCCGCTTCTCCTTCACTATCATCCCCTGGTGCTTTACCGACACCAGGTGATAAAGCAGGCGGATGTCGTCCTCGCCACCTTCCTCCTCGGCGACCTCTTTACCGAAGAAGCCAAGCGAAACATCCTCGATTACTACGATCCGCTCACCACAAGCGATTCCTCCCTTTCGGAATGCATCCAATGCATCATGGCCGCTGAGGTCGGTGAGAACCTGCGTGCCGCGGAGGAGTACTTCGTCGATGCCGTTGGCATCGATCTGGCCGATGTGGCAGGCAACGTGCGTGACGGCATACACGTCGCCTCTGCCGGTGGTACCTGGATGGCATTGGTCTACGGTTTCGGCGGGATGCGCGACCGAAATGGATTGCTTTCATTTCGCCCCCGGCTGCCTGAAAGGGTCGATCGCCTCTCATTCAAGGTCCAACTGAAAGGTTCGACACTGAGCGTCAGCATTGCCGGGGCGGAAGCCACCTACCGCTTGGAATCCGGCGATGGACTGACCTTCCTCCACAATGGCGAGAGTCTTAACCTTGAGGCCGGTACGTCGGTAAGCCGTCCTCTTGCCACCCCCGATGCCCGCCGTTCAGGGGATCGCCTAGCGCCGGATATGGCCCATTCGTCGGACCTACGAAGGTTATGACTGGGGTTTCCTAAACCGTGTGTCGGGCGTTCGTCCTCCCGGACCGTTACCCCAGACCACGCGGTGTATGGTGGAACCCGGAGGTCATGGCGTAGGATGATGGGACGTGAACTCCTGAGATCGGTCTACCCCCAGGTTCTGTTCTAGGGCGAGCAAGTAGGAGAAGATGGCAAGACCGACGATCCGCAGCTATCTGCGGTCGCATTGGCTCATGCTGGTCAGCTACGCAATCTCCGCTGCCGGATTGGCCTACGTGATCTGGAATCTGCACCCGTCACAGTTGAAGGCCGACCTAGCAGGCATAACCTGGTGGCTGGTAGCGGCGGCCGTTCTTCTCGACGTCAGCCCCCGCGCACTGCAGGCGGTGCGTTGGAAGTATTTGCTTAGGCCTCTCACCGTTAGCTACCGCTTCGTCTTCCAGGCCATATACGTAGGTACGCTCTATAGCGGCATCCTACCCCTGTCGACCGGCGATGCGGTGCGTGGGGTGATGGTGGCCCGTCAGGCCCGGACGTCGATCGCCTCGGTGTTCTCAACCGAACTGCTGGAGCGCATGTCCGACGCTATCGCGCTCATCGTGGTCATCTGGTTCACCCTTCGGGGGGTGGCCCTTCCTCAGTCCTTGCGGCTGGTCCTTGCGACGCTGGAAGCGCTTATCGGCGCGGCTCTGGTTCTCGGTTTGGTCCTGGCGCTGGGAAAAGGAAACCTCGGAGCCCGGGTCGAATCCTGGCAGCCCTCGAATAGAATCACCCGCCGTCTCCGGTCGACCGGCTTGAGTATCATGACCACCGCGGGCCGGTTCACTATCCAGGGCCTGTTCGTTTCGATCTCCACGGCCATAGGCATCGCGATCCTTCGGGTGGGCGTCTTGTGGCTTCTCGTCACCGCCTATCACATCGATCTTTCCTACCTGCACGCAGCCGGGCTCTTCGGCGTCATCATGATCGGCACCTTCTTGCCCAACACCCCCGGCAATATCGGATCGTGGCAGTTCTTCTGCGTGCTCGGTCTCGGCCTGTTCGGGGTAACGGGAGCTCAGGCCGCCGGCTTCAGCTTGGTGGCATTCGCCATCTGGACGGTGCCCCCAGTGCTGATAGGGGTGGCGGCGCTGGTCATCTCACCATTCTCCTGGTCCGAGCTACGGCTGGGACGCAAGGCGACAGGGCTAGGACCCGACGGGCCTGCGATACCGGAGATGGAGCCGAGAGACCTTTGATCCGGCCAAGTGTAGTCTGGACATGACCACGATCTTCATCGACGCAGATGCCTGTCCTGTCACAAGCGACGCCATCGCCGTGGCCCGATCACGCTCGCTGCCGGTTGTGCTGGTTGCCAACCAGTCTCAGAACCTCGCCCGCTTTGCTCAACGAGCGGGTGTGGAGATTGTGCAGGTGGGATCGGGACGAGACTCCGCCGACTTCGCTATGGTGCCCCGGCTGAGTCCGGGGGATATCGTGGTGACGGGCGATATTGGGCTCGCTGCTATGGCCTTGGGCCGAGGATGCCGGGCCTTGAGTCCACGGGGCCGCCGCTATTTGCCCACCACCATCGATGCCGAATTGGCCGTCCGTCATGCCGAGCAGCGGCATCGACGCGCGGGGGGGCGCACCACAGGACCCACCCCGTTCCTAAGCGAAGATAGGGAACGATTCCGAGAGTCGCTGACGCACCTGTTGACGGAGAGCGCCGACGCCGGCTGATCGTCGAGCCATGCGCCGAACCGGCCGCATAGGCTGATTCACCGTGCTGAGTCAGATCGAGACCGACCAGTTCCTTGTCCTCGGTGACCCGTAGTCCGACGAGCTTGTCTACCAGCTTGAGAAGGCCAAACGAGACCACGAACGAGAACGCGACGCTGACTACGATAGTCACGACATCGCAGGTCGGCAAGCCGCGCCTGGGCTGCTGCTTCGGTAGCCTGGCGCCCCGAAAGTGTCGGCCTGTTCGCACGAAACGCCGGCTGCGCCAAAGATACACCTAGTGTTCTGCGTCATAAGTATCTCGACAGATACGTGCAGAGATGCCATGAT
>CAZCCL010000136.1:0-6624 GCA_964497095.1 uncultured Gaiellales bacterium
GGATAGAGCCCTTGGCGCATCCTTCCGAATGCACCGCGGCTATTCTTGTCTCTCATCGGGACGCCCCTCGTCTGGCCTTGGTGGTGCCCTGCTACAACGAGGAAGAGGTCTTGCCCGAGACGATGCGGCGGCTGACTGAGGTACTCGCGCTGCTGACGGCACAAGGTCTTGCCGCTCCGAGCAGTTTCGTCCTCTACGTGGATGACGGTAGCACGGACTCAACCTGGTCCATGATCGCCCAAGCACACGGAGCTGAACCGGGAAAGGCTGCGGGGCTCAAGCTGGCTCGAAATGCAGGCCATCAGAAGGCCCTGCTCGCCGGCATGGATGCCGTAGCCCCGATCGCAGACTGCGTGGTGACCATTGACGCCGACCTACAAGACGACGTTGAGGCCATCGTCGAGTTCGCCAGGAAGTACCGCGAGGGATACGACATCGTCTATGGCGTACGTCGGGAACGAGCGCTCGACACCCGCTTCAAGCGCTGGACGGCCTCGGGCTTCTATCGTGCGTTGAGAGCCATGGGCGTTGACATAGTCTACAACCACGCAGACTACCGTCTCATGAGTCAGCGTGCGCTCGCCCAGTTGCAGCGTTTCGGCGAGGTACACTTGTTTCTTCGGGGCGTCGTTCCGCTTCTGGGCTTCCCGTCTACGCAGGTCTATTACGATCGGCAGGCGCGTTTCGCCGGTGAATCGAAGTATCCGCTCAAGAAGATGCTGGGATTTGCGGTCGACGGGATCACGTCCTTCAGCGTCGCTCCTCTTCGCTGGATCGGACTCGTCGGCCTGATGGTGTGTCTACTGAGTGTCGTCGGAGGCATCGCCGCGGCAGCTACCTGGGGAGCCGGAGTGGCGGTGCCCGGCTGGATGTACATTCTGGTTTCGGTCTGGTTCATTGGCGGCCTGCAACTCGCTGCACTTGGAGTGCTTGGCGAGTACTTGGGCAAGATCTATGGGGAGTCTAAGCATCGGCCACGATACGTCGTGGAGGCGAGACTCGACCCGATAATGGGGGCCTGATCTGAGGCTGAGCTGGAACCCGAGGTGGAGCCTGGGCGAGGAGCGGAGGCGGATACTCAAGATGGCCGCCATCGCGTTTGCAGGCAACAAGTTCCTGGTCATCCTAGTCTCAGCCGTCGCCACCAGGGATACATGGCAGGGACGGTCCTTCTTTGGGGTTGTTCACTACGTCCTAATCGAAAACTTCCGCTACTTCGACGCAAACGCCACAATCGGCTACCAGGCGATAGCCATACGTGGTTACGCAGATCCCAAGTCCACGACCTTCTTTCCGGGCTACCCCCTGCTCATGAGGGCGGTTTCCTGGTTGCTCCATATCTCGCCTCTCGAAGCGGGCGTCCTGATCTCGAACATGGCCTTCTTCCTGCTTCTATACTTCGTTCTTAAACTTGCGCTCATAGACGTTGACTGGCCTCGATCCCGCCGGACCGTGCTTCTGCTCGCATTCTTCCCCACCGCCTTCTACTTCTCGGCGGCATATACGGAAGCGACTTTCATGCTTGTGAGCGTGCTCGCCATTCTGGGGATGCGGAAGCAGAACTGGGCGAGGGCAGGTCTATACGGAGGGATCGCAGCCTTGGTCCGAAATACGGGGGTGTTCCTCAGCCTGCCCTACCTGGTCGAGTACTGGACGGCACGAAGAGAGAGGAAAAGGGCGCCGAGTTCGTCGACGCGGCATCAGCTCATTCCGGACCGCGGCAGTATTCGGCCGGTCTTATGGGTCCTGCTGATCGTGGCTGGGGCGGCGGCATATGTTGTCTATCTCTGGCTGGCCAAAGGAGACCCTCTCGCCTTCGCCCGTTGGCAGAAGGAATACGGACGAGGCACTGGGACACCCTGGGGGACGCTATACCATGGCTATGCGTACGGTCTGACATTCCTGTGGCACTTGCACAGGCCGCTCTACTGGATGCAGGTGTACTACATAACCCAGCTCTTCTTCCCTACGCTGGTTATGGTCGTCCTCGTCACTTCGTTCAGGAAGATGCGGTGGTCCTACTGGATCATCATCCTCTACTCACTAGTCTTTCCGCTCCTTGCCCCCGCAAACGCGGCTCCTGACGTCCCAAGTGAGGTGATCGATTACTTCGTCAGCTTCTCTCGTTACTCGCTGGTGATTGTCCCGCTATACTTCGGACTCGAGAGGCTGTTGAAGAACCGTTGGGCTTTCTGGGCCTACCTGGTTTTTTCCGCGCTCTTTCTAGCGCTGCTCACCTATGCCTGGTCTCGGCACAAGTGGGTAGCGTAGCCTCACTTCTTGATCGGGCTCCTGCTTGCCATTCAAAGACTGTGGGATGCTAGCATATAGACCGCTTGCCTCCGGCAGGCCCAATCACTCCGACGGTCAGGGGATCGTGAGTCCTGTCTCCGCTCTTCCCGGTGAAGAACCGAGTTCGATGACGCGGGAGCCTTGGTACCGACGTTCGGTACCCGCGCTCCTGCGGCGCGACCGCATGGCCGGGCAGGCCGCTCGGTTCGTCCTTGTGGGCGTGCTCAACACGGCCGTCGATCTGGTGGCCTTCTACCTTCTGTCGCTGATCCCGGGGATGCCCGAAGTGGCCGCCAAGGCCATCTCGTATATGTTGGGGATCTGCAACAGCTTTCTCTGGAACAAGTACTGGACGTTCAGCGCCCGGGGGTCGGGGAGGGGCTGGCGCGAATTCGCGCTGTTCTTCGTCGTCAACATCCCTCCATTGCTCGTCAACGTGGTCGTCTTCACGGTTCTCGGAATCTGGATAGAGTCGGGGACGTGGTACGTGCGCATGGCCAAGGCATTCGCCGCGGCTGTGGTATCTGTGGCCTGGAACTTCCTGGGCAGTCGCTACCTGGCGTTTCGGCACACGGCTCTGAAACGAGGACCCGATGAGTGAGCCGGTGGGCGGCGAGCGCGGCCGGCCGGATGGAGTGGCCGCGGGGCCCGTGTCTGGGGCCGCGCCCCCAAAGGTGGGCGCGGCCCCCAGATACTCGGTCGTCATCCCCATCCATAACGAGGCGGAGTGTCTTACCGAGGAAGTGTCGGAGCTGGTTGGCGAGTTGGAGACCCGGGGGATCGACTATGAGCTCCTCTTGGCCGAGAACGGCAGTTCAGACGAATGCCCGGCCATCGCCGATACGCTGGCCCGGGGCAATCCCCGTATCCGAGTATTGCACGTGCCTGCGCCGGACTACGGGGCCGCCATGAAGGCGGGCATGCTCGCCGGCCGGGGCGACCTAATAGTAAACTTCGACATCGATTTCCACGACGTGGGATTCATGCTGGCCGCGGGCGACCTAGTCGCCGCCACAGGTGCGGGCGCCGTGGTGGGGAGCAAGCTCATGGAAGGGGCGGAAGACCGGCGCTCCTCCGCCCGCCATCTGGTCTCGCTCGGTTTTACCGCCATCCTTCGGCTACTGTTCGACCCCCGTATGGACGATACTCATGGTATGAAGGTGCTGCGACGCGAGGTGGTCGAGCGCTACGCGCCCCAGACGGTGAGGACCCGCGACCTGTTCGATACCGAGCTCATCATCCGCGCTCGGCGCGGCCGAGTGACTGTCAAGGCTTTGCCGGTCACGGTGGAAGAGAAAAGGAAACCGCGTTCGTCTATAGTACGTCGCATACCGCGTACCATGTGGGGCCTGATGCAGCTGCGGCTGGTCTTGTGGAAGGAGGGGAATGCTGGATCCTGAGCGAGAGGATCTGGTCGAGAGAGGGAGCATCTGGGACTGGATCCCCACGTTATTGGCCTTCTTGGCCATCTACACCACTCTCTTCATCTTCTTCAGGCCCAACCTTCTCTTCAGCATCACCACTACCGCGGGCGGTGATACCGGTGCGCATCACTACCCGGCGCAATACCTTATCCAGGAGCTACTGCCCCATTTTCGTCTGACTGGTTGGGCACCGGGCTGGTACGCGGGCATGCCTATGCTCACGTTCTACTTCCCCTTCCCGTTCTTGCTCATCGCCATCATGGATTGGTTCATGGCCTACGAGGTGGCCTTCAAGATCGCCACGGTGCTCGGGGTGTTCGCTCTGCCCGCCGCCGCCTACGCGATGGGCCGGCTCTGGCGGGTGCGGCGTCCCTTCCCCATCTTTGCGGCCATCTTCGCTTTGATCTTCCTGCTCATGGAGAGCTACTCCATCTACGGGGGCAACATCCTCAGTACGCTGGCGGGTGAATTCGGCTACATGCTGAGCTTTGCCCTGGTGTTCCTGTTCCTAGGCACCATGTACCGGGGGATGGAGAAACCGCGCTTCAACATGCTGTTCGTACTCAACTGCCTCATCTTGATGGCTCTGGTGCTCTCGCACATAGTGACCACGATCGCCCTTGTCTGCATCATCCCCGGCCTGCTGCTGGTCAATCCTCGCTGGCGTTCCCTGGGCTACATGGTAGCGGTGGCCGCGGTGGGATTCTGCCTGACCGCCTTCTGGGCCCTGCCTTTCGCCGCCAACCTGGAGTGGACGGCCCACATGGCCTGGAACCAGTTGCACTCCCTGAGCGATCTCCTGCCCCTGCAACTGCTGCCGGTCGCCACTCTGGGCCTGATCGGCATGGCCTATGCCGTGGCCCGCAAGGAGAAGAAGCTTCTCCCGCTGGCCTGGATCACCTTCGTCACTCTGGTGCTTTTCTGGGTGCTCCCCGACGGCCGCCTGTGGAACGCGCGCATCCTGCCCTTCTTCTATGTCTCCGTACACTTCTGGGCCGCCTACGGAGCGACTTGGCTCATACGCCCGTTCACCGTGATGATGCGTGATCTCTTCCGGCTGCGGGGAGTGAACGCCCGGCGAATCTACGTGCCGGTGGCCGCGATCGTGCTGGGAGCGGTGATCATAGTGACCAGCACCACAGCGGCCGGATGGATCCGGTGGAATTACTCCGGCTACGAAGGCAAGGACAACTGGGAGCAGTACAAGTCGATCAACGATTTCATCGCTACGCTTGATCCCCCGGGCCGGGTGATGGTCGAGCACGGGGACAAGATAGACGAGTTCGGTACTCCGCGTGCTTTCGAGATCATTCCTTACTGGACCGGACTACCCACCATGGAAGGCACCCTGATGGAGGCTTCCTACACGGCTCCCTTCCACTTCATCAACCAGGCCGAGCTTTCCAAACAAGCGAGCAATGCCATCATCGGCGTGAACTATCCTTCGCTGAACGTGCCTCAGGGGATAACCCACTTGCAGCTTATGAACATCCCTTATCTGCTCACGTTCTCCCCCGAAGTCACGAGCGGGGTCCAGGCCGACCCGCGGGCGGAGTTGCTGGCCACGTTCGGTGACTACAACGTCTTCCGCATCTCGGGCACTTCGGGCTATGTCGAGGTGATGAAGAACAAGCCCGTGCGGCTCGACGTGGAGGTGAGTGAATGGCGCGACCTGGCCGTGGATTGGTATCTCACCGATGCGGTCCTTGATACTCCTCTGGTCCTCGACAAAGGCGAGGAGGCACTCAAGCAGTTCACCGCCATCTCCCCCGGGGAAGCCATGGCGCCACCGATAGAGCCGATCGTCACCGAGGGCCGCGTCACCGGGGAGTCGATGGAGAACGAGAAGTTATCGTTCGACACCACGGCCGTGGGGGAGCCGCATTGGGTCAAGATCTCCTACTTCCCCAACTGGCACGTGGAGGGAGCCGAAGGCCCCTATCTGGCGTCCCCGTCGTTCATGATGGTCATCCCCACCCAAAGTCATGTGACCCTGACCTACGGCCGCACAACGGCCAACACCGTCGGTCAGGTCCTCGAGGTGGCGGCTTGGCTGCTGCTGCTGGGACTCGTCGGCTGGCGTGTCGTTCTCTGGCGCCGGCGCAGACGGCTGGCCGGAGCGGTGCAGGGCTCGGCTTCACTCCTGGATGTCGAGTCCGACTCGGTCGGCGGTCCGAGCGGAGCGCCGGGCGACGGTGATGATGGCGATCCCGGCGGGCGGTCGGTCTGAGGGCCAGCCTAGCCGCCACGTGAGCCCTGAAGGGGCTTGGGGATACCGGACTCGCAGGGCACCCCGGTCTGGCACAGACCGCAGCCATACCCGTCGAAACCGTATTCGCGCTTCACGAATTCCTCGCTCACCGGCTTGAGGTGGGTAGCGCAGACCTCCTTGTCGCGGCCCTCCTCGCTGATGGAGCCCACCGGGCATCGACGCGCGCAGACGGCGCATGTGCCCCGCGCAAAGAAGAGGCAGTGGGCGAAGGGATCGGAGTAGTGCCGCGGGCTGGCCGGGATCCGTGCGCGGACCACGACCGAGCCGAATCTGGCGGCCTGGCCCCGTTCCGTTATGAGCCCACCGGACAACGAGAAGGTGCCCAACCCCGAGACGTAGGCAACGTGCCGCTCGGACCACGTGCACGCTCGTCCGAACAGGGGGGAGGACCCTTCGGCCCATTGACGGAGGAATCCCGGTGCCACAGCTTCGTAGCCGTGGCCGACGAGGGCGTCGACCAACGCCTTGTGGAGGCGACGGTTGCAGTCTTGGCCGAAGATCCGAGCTCGCGCCCAAGGCTCAGACGGCAACCGGGTCTCCCTTCGATTCGCGGCTTTGGCGCTCTCGGTCTGGCAGAGCGCCCAACTGATAACCGTGAGTTCGTCGGGCCGGGGGTGATCGCATCCGCCGTCGGAC
>CAZCCL010000137.1:0-6605 GCA_964497095.1 uncultured Gaiellales bacterium
TTATATCTGTGATGCGGATGCGAGAGACCTGGTCGTTCGCGGAGATAAGGACCGCAACGGGGCGGCTCCGCATCAATACCCCCCCTGGGCCCTTCACGAACAGCACCTTGGCCAGCGGGGTGACGGTCGTGGAGCCCACCTCAACACTTGGCGCCGCGACGGTTCTCAGTGCCAGGACACGGCCGCGTATGTTGCGAAGGAAATCCACTCTGCCCAAGATATTACCCGTGGCCACTGAAGGTCATGCATGGTTCGCGGACCAGCACCCCCCGAACGGACCGGCTACGCGTGGACCCGCCCCATGGGATGGCCGTCGAAGAAAGTGTGGGGCGCGCCCCCGATGAACCCGCCAGGAGGCAAGCCCGGGAAGAAGGCCTAAAGCCCCAGATATGCCTTCTTGACCTGGTCGCTTTCTTGGAGAAGCGTGCAGGCGCCCTCTAGAACGAGGTGGCCGTTCTCGAGCACATAGGCGCGGTCGCCAACGTTCAGCGTCTGGCGCACGTTCTGCTCTACCAGAAGGATGGTGATCCCCCGCGCGTGGAGCGACTTCAGGATCTCGAAGACCTCGGTGACCACCCGTGGGGCCAGGCCGTTGGACGGCTCGTCTATGAGCAGCATCTTCGGCTGGGACATCAGACCTCTCCCCATGGCCAACATCTGCTGCTCACCGCCGCTGAGTGTCCTAGCGAGCTGGTTGGCTCTCTCCTTCAGCCGGGGAAACAACTCGAAGACGTGCTCCATGGTCTTTCGCCGCTCTTTCCAGGACCGCTTGAGATACGCCCCCATCTCCAGATTCTCCCGGATGGACATATCCACGAACAGCCTGCGGCTTTCGGGGATGTGCGAGAGCCCCAGATCGGCAATGGCGTTGGGGCTGAGAGTGTCGATCCTCTTCCCCATGAAGCTGACGGTGCCGGAAGTGGGTCGCATCACGCCGGTGACCGTCTTCAGGAGGGTTGTCTTGCCCGCCCCGTTGGACCCGATCAGGGCGACGAACTCTCCCTCATTGACGTTCAACGAGATGTCCCAGAGGACCTGGACCCTACCGTAAGCCGTACTGAGACCCTCAATCTCCAGCATCGGTCTCCTCCCCCAGGTAGCATTCGACGACCTTCTGATTGGCGGCGACTTCTGCCGGCGTGCCCTCGGCTATCTTGCTTCCGTAATCCAGCACCATGATGCGGTCACAGGTACCCATTATGGCGTGCATCACGTGCTCGATCATGATGATCGTGATGCCACGGGCTCTCAACTGGCTGACGTCACCCATGGCCTCGTCTATCTCGGTACGCGTGAGACCGGCCATGAGCTCGTCCAGCAGCAGCAGTTCCGGCTCGCTCGCGAGAGCCCTAGCCACTTCGAGCCGCTTCTGGTTAGCCAGAGTCAGGTCCCCCGCCGGAGCATCTTTGAGCTCGGACAGATCGACAAACTCAAGGGCTTCCTCAGCCTTCTTCGCAGCTTCGGCTGAGCTCATATGGTGGCCCGTGCCGAACAGCGCGCCCACCATGACGTTCCTCACCACCGAGACGTGCGGGAAGACCTTGACCGTTTGGAACGTGCGCGCAACGCCGACCCGACAGATCTTATAAGCGGGCAGCGGAGTTATCTCCCGTCCCTTGAAGGTTATCTTGCCCCGCGTAGGCTTGAGTGCCGCCGAGATAAGGTTGAAGAGGGTGGTCTTACCGGCTCCGTTAGGCCCGATGAGCCCCAGTATCTCTCCCTGGTCAACGTAGAAGTCGACGTCCGACACCGCGGCGAGGCCGCCGAATTGCTTGGTGACTCCCTCACCTTCAAGCAGGTGCACGTCGACCTCCTCTCACCCGGCGCCAAGCTTCCTGCGCCAGCCCCAGAATCCCGTTTGGCATGAACGTGATAGCCAGGATCAGGACCACGCCGAAGATGAGCATGTATAGGTCCGGTATCCGGGTGAGCAGCAACTCCCCGATGTAGGTGAACACGGCGGCGCCGACCACCGGGCCGACCAGATTGCCCATGCCGCCGAACATGGCCATGAGCACCGGCAGGAACGACGTGTTCAGGTTGAAGGCGATACCGGGATCTATGTACGTGCGCCGGGTGGCTATGATGGCTCCCGCCATTCCCATGAAGATCGCGGAAACACCGAACGTGAGAACTTTGGTCCGGACAACGTTGATCCCGCTGTGGGCGGCGGCTTCCTCGTATTCGCCGATGCTCTGCAGCGCCAGGCCGTAACGCGACCGCTTGATCAGGACGGCAACGACGATAGTGAACACGGCCACGATGAACATGGCGTAGTAGGCCGTCGACGTGCTCTCCACCTCGACAAAGCGGCCCCGCGTCCCGGTCACCAGCCGCTCGACCTCTAGAACCACGTTCTGGACCAGCAACACCAGCGCGAAGGTGAAGATGGCGAAGTATACCCCCCTGAGCCGCAGGGTCAGAGCACCGACTGCCAACGCCACCACGAAAGACACGATCCCGGCGATGATGATCACCACCGCGAAGGGGACGGGGCCGTTGAAGATGGCCGCCACGTAGAAGCCGAGACCGAAGAAGGCAGCGGTCGCCAGGGACATGTACCCGGTGGGACCCGAGAAGATCACCCAGGCGACGGCCAGAATGGCGTATCTGAGGATATCTGTGATCAGCGTGACCCAGTAGCCCTGGGTGATCGTGGGAAGCAGAGCGAGCAGCACGAAAATGACTGCGAGCACGGCCAGGGAGATCCATCTTGATGTTGTGAGGTTCTTGGTATTCATAGCTACTTACCCATGATCCCTTTGGGCCTTGCCAGCAGCAACAGGATGAAGATGACGTAGTAGGCGATGAAGGTCATCGTCGGCTGGAAATAGGTGACGAGCTGCGACACGATCCCCAGGACGACGCCGCCGATCATGGCCCCCGTGACGCTGCCCAGGCCCCCCAGCACCACCACGATCATGGCGATGACTGTGTACTGAAGTCCCATGCTCGTCTGGATCGCATAGATGGTGCTGAGCAGGCTGCCCGCGATGCCGGCCAAGCCCAGACCCAGTCCGAAGCAGATCGCCAGCACCTGATTGATGTTGACACCCATGAGTCCGGCTGTGGTCGGGTCCTGAGCCGAAGCCCGGATGGCTTTGCCCATACGGGTGCGGGCCAGGAAGAAGTAGAAGGCCACACCTATGACGATCACGATCGCCAGGGAGACCAGACGGTTGAGCGGGATCTGCGCGCCGGTGACGGTGCGGTTCAGATAATTCACCTGGTAGGTCTGAGAGCCCCAGATGATCCGGGCTATGTTCTGCACGACATAAAGCAGCCCGAATGATGCCAGCATCGACTTGCCCTCGAAAACTTCGAGCGAGGGGGAGGTGTCCATGAGACGGCGGAACAAGGTCGCGTGCAGGACCCAACCTATGACGAAGATCATGGGAGCTGTGACCACGATGGATACCAGCGGATTGAGCTGGATGGTACTGCCGAACAGCCAGAACGTGACGAACGCCCCCACCATGATGAATTCGCCGTGCGCGACGTTGAGGACGCGCGCCACCCCGTATTGCATGCTCAAACCCACGGAGACAAGAGCGAAGATGCCCCCGAGTAGCAGCCCCGTGATGATGATGTCCCTGAGTGCTACCATCCAAGATCCTTTTTTCGTCTGCTATACGACCACGCCTGCAACGAAAGGTCGCCCTCGGGGCGCGCCTCCCGGCGCGCACCCGAGGGCCCGACTACTTCAGCACGCAATGAGCTCGTGACTGCGCATGCCCCTTGTTAGGACGGCATCGCCGGCCAAGGCTGCTTGGGATAGATAGGAGCAGCGGTGCGCTTGTCACCTGGGTCGATGACCTGCGGGATACTGTTCTGCCATTGACCGATCTGGCCCGCATAGCTCGAGCGGTCCAGGATCTGGTTGGTGAAGAACGTGTCGTCGCTCATGAGAGTCTTGAAGTGCGCGGTCCGCATGACATCGGCAATAACGGCCTGGTCCAGGGTCGCGGCCTGCTCGATGGCCTGCTGGAAGAATTGCAGCTGAGCTTTGTAGATCAGCGCGCCCCAGAAGTCGACATTCGGCGCGCCAACGAAGGCAGAGAGCTTGTCGTACCAGGCCTTGACCTCGGCGCTCTGCTCGTAGCTCCACGCGCCTTCGAACATGATCTGATCCGCCGCGCCTTGCCAGATGTCGAAGATGGCCTGGGTGGAGCCGCCAGGGCCGATTAGCGCAGCCTTGGGATTGTAGTTGAGCTGCATCATCGTCGATATGGTCAGGATGTTCTCAGGCGGGTACTGGAAGGAGCAGAAAACGTCTGGGTTCATGTCCCCCAACTGCTTGATGATGCTCGAAACGTCCTTGATGCCCGGCGGGACTGCAATCTGCTCCATCATGTCCAGGCCTGCGGATTCGAAGTACACAGCCGCTTGCGACGAGTACTCGATGCCGTGCAGGTCGTCGATATACATGGACACAGCCGTCTTCGCGCCCAATTCCGTCATGATCTCCGCCATTACGGGCATCTGATAGTGGTTGGAGTAGTTGAGGAACTGGAACCACCAGGGCAGGGCGCCTTTGGCCATCTCGGCCTCGAGCGTGGTCGCCCCGCCCTCGGAGCTCATACCGATGTAATTGTGCGCGTTGATCACCCCTGCCGCCGCGAACAGGAACGCGGTGCTGCACGGCGAGAAGACGAAGTCGACCTTGTCCTCCTCCATGAGCTTGGTGAGGAGGCGCATGCTCTGGTCCAGGTCGCTCTGGTCGTCGTACACCAACATCTCGACCGGCAGAGGCTTGCCTGCCACCATGATGCCGCCGGCGGCGTTCACATCTTCGACCCACAGCTTATAAGCGGGGCCGAAGTGCGCTTGCTCGAATATCGCGTTCACGCCGGAGATCGGACGCGCGGCGCCTATGGTGATCTTGTCCTGCGCCGGGGGTTCCGGGCCCGCCGACACTGTCGTGGTGGAACCGGCGGCGGTCGTAGTGGTCGCACCGCCGGCCGTAGTCGTAGTCGCTCCGGCGGTGGTGGTCGTGGTCTCTTCCTCGCCGCACGCGGCGAGTAATCCGCCCAGACCGCCGCCGAGGCCGACCACTGCTCCGGCCACGCCGGCGTACTTCAGGAACTCACGCCGGCTGACCGTTCTTCTTGCGATCGAATCCTCTTCTGTAATCTTGGGATCTTCTTCGTCTTGCCGCATTGTGTGATCCTCCCTCGCTGTCTCAAACTTCTCGATCACGCATTGGCCCTTGCACGGCCCTAGTCGGGCCGGCGATCGCGGGCCTCCCTGTCGCGTTTGAGTGCTTGCTGCTCGGTTCCCATTCCTGCCAAGCAATCACCTCCCACGGACGCTCCCAACCCTTACAGTCCAAATACCGTCAATATACCGCGACTGCCTTCAGTATTTTCCGTACTCCTCGGCCGTCCTAATCATGGCGCGCAGGTTCTCCGGGTTGCCCAAGTCTGCGACCGCTCCGGTATCGAGGATGAATCCGCCCCCCTCACCGGCAGTATCGATCAGCTTGCGGCAGTAGGCAGCCGTCTCCTCAGGCGTCCCGGCATACAATAGTGAACACGGTACGTTCCCCTGGATGCACGCCACCTGACCGATGGTTTCCTTGGCTCGAGCCATGTCGGTCTGATCGAACAGCCAGATCGTCTTTCCTTTCGGCAGGTCCATGATGGCCTCGAGCCTCGTGTTGTAGCCACCCTCCGCGAACATGAAGGGGATGACGCCCTCGTCGATGAGTCCCAGGATGACCGCCCGCAGGGTCGGCCAGTAGAAGGTGCGGAACTGCTCGTCGCTCATGAAGCCGTCCGCGCCCTTGTGCAGAGGCAGGAAGACGATGGGCGTACCCAGAACTCCCGGCCGCTTGAGCGCCCAGTCGACGGCTACGGGCACCAAGCGCTCGCAGGCGGCGAGCACCTTGTCCGGGTACCGGTACAGGTCCATGATGACGCCCCTGGTGCCGCGCATGGTGTCGCCCAAGATGTCGAAGGGAGCCTTCGATCCACACGCAATGCGGTCGGGAAGACCGGCACTCATCAGCTCAACCACCATACCAAACGTGCTCTCCGCCCAAGCTCCCGCCGCGCGCGAGGCGGCCGCCAACCTCTCCAACCCCTCCGTCATCTCCGGGGAACCCCATCCCAGCATGTGGAAAGACGAGAACGGCATCTCGATGAAGTCCCAGAACGAGGAGAGACCGCCGAAGCCGGTGAACGCCCCGACGGTGCGGGGCAGGTAGACGCGGAGCATGTAGTCGGTGGGGTCGGAGATCAGGTGATCGTACTCCTCGGGAACCATCCACTCTTTCTCGTTGTACTGGAAGCTCGCCTCCTTGGCCACCCCGTGGCCGGGCCAGTGATACGACCCATAGTCCAAGTCTTCCAGCATCTGAGCGGAGACCGCCGCAAAGGCCGAGGCCACAAGGCCATCCATGGGGAACTCCAGGTTGAAGTCCTTCCAGGCCTTCGCCGCCCGGGCGGGGTCGGACATCACGTCGTACGGAGTCAGCCCCGCCCATTGGGCCGGCCAGAAGCCGCCCATAAGGTTCACCGGCACCCTATCCGCCTTCTCCAGGTTGTAGGCGGCCAGGAGGCGGTCCACCCGGGCCTTGTAGGCGGCCTCGGCCTCAGGACTGT
>CAZCCL010000138.1:0-6530 GCA_964497095.1 uncultured Gaiellales bacterium
AGGTCCATCGACCGATCATCGACCTGGAACGTGGCCCGCCCATCCTGCGGAAGGCGCTTTTCGGCGATGTCCATGTCGGCCAGGATCTTGATCCGAGAGACCACCCCGTCTTTGATCTCCTTGTGGATCTCCGTCAAGGGATGCAGGACGCCGTCCACTCTTAGGCGCACGAACATCTTGTCGGCCTGCGGTTCGAAGTGGATGTCTGAAGCCTTCTGCCGCATCCCGGTGGCCAAGATCTCGTCTACCAGCGACACGACCGTGTCGTATTCGGCGACCTCGCGATCACCGGGTCCTTCGTGCTTCTCCTCGCGCTTTACCCGGGTTTCCGGCCGGCCTTTGCGCGAGTACAGGAGATCTAGAGCCTCATTGAGGACACCGGCAATCGTCACGACGGGCACGACTTCAAGGCCGGTGATCATGCGGACGTCGTCGATGGTAAGCACGTCCGACGGGTCGACCATGGCGAGCATGAGCGCGCCCACCTTGTTGAACTCTACAGGCAGCACCTGGCGCGCACGGGCGAACTTCTCGGTAAGCAGCGTCACGGCGCTCGGGTTAGGGATGAGCTCGGCCAAGGCGGATAGCCCATACTCCCCCTGCCAGGCAACGGCGGCGGCGATCTGATCCGCGGTGACGTGTCCCAATTGAATGAGAGCCTCGCCCAGCCGCGCCCCGGTCTCCCGCTGGTACTTGAGGCCCTTGTTCAACTGAGTCTCGGTGATCACTCCTCGTTCGACGAGGACATCACCCAGGCGCATCGTCCGCCGTATGTCGGTACTTTCCATGAGTCCGGTCTCTCCCAGCCGCCGGCCTTGCTGCAGCCTCTCGCGCGTTTCTATTCGCGCTGCGAGGGGCCACTCCCCACTCGTTTCGTCACCGAGACTTCTTCGGCCGGGACCGAGGGGTCGCGCGTTCTTCTCTCTGGCGACCCTTTTCCGCAGAGGTGGACCCGGTCCACAGCGAAAGTGATCCCGCATGCAAACCCACGTGCAGAGCCTTAGGAGTGACATCGGTCGGAAGGGCGAACGCCTTTAGGAGCACCTTCTCCTTTAGTCTCGTGCCTCAGCACAACGACTGCTCTTTTCACCTTCCGGGTTCGCGTGTCAAGCCCTGACGTGATCCCCTGAAATCGGTCCACTTCTAGGTTATGGTTTCGGACCGATGAAGTAGGAGAAAGATCATGTCCCAGAAGAGCTACCGCCCCGAGGAGATCATCGCCAAGCTGCGGGAGGCCGAGGTCCTCCTCGGCCAGGGCAAGAAGGTGCCCGAGGTCGTGAAGATGATCGGCATCAGCGGCCTGACCAACACCATCCGGGCGTCGTGGAGCTGGTGCCCGGCACAGGGAGGTGAGGTCCAAGTGACAACGAGCGCTCGCCGGATCACCGCGGAAACAGGTCTGTTGGGGGTGATCGGCTACCCGGTGGGCCACTCACTCTCCCCGCTGATGCACAACGCGGCTCTGCGGGCGCACGGCCTCGACCTGGTCTATGTGGCATTCAACGTCAAACCTTCGGACCTGGAAGCAGTGATAGGAGGCGCCCGGGGGCTTGGTGTGCGGGGTCTCAACATCGCGGTGCCTCACAAGGAGGCCATCATTGCGCTGATGGATGGGCTGGAGGACGACCTTGCCGGCCGAGTAGGCGCTGGTGAACACGGTGGTCAACGATCGCGGTAGATTAGTCGGCTACAACACAGACGTCACCGGGTTCTTGGAAGCTCTCAGGACAGTCATACCGGGTGGCGCTTTGCGAGGCGGCTCGGGAATGGGGCGCCACTCCGTGCAGAGTCGTGGAAGACGGCATGTTGGGCGAGGCGGTCGCGATCGCGGAGATCCTTGTGAACACCACTTCGGCTGGAATGGGGGAGACGGTCAAGCTGGCGTCGTTTCCTGTCGATATTGTCCATAACGGCCATCTGGCATAGACCTGGTCTACGGGTCGAGACCGACTGCACCGGTCGTGCCGGGGCGGGCTCAGGGAGTCGTCGCTACAGATGGTAGAGAGATGCTGATAGGACAGGCGACGTCTTCGTATCGACTATGGACCGGGCGCGAAGCGCCGAGAAGTGATGCGCCGTGCCATCGAATCAGTGGGCATCTAGAGCGAGCTCGACGCAGATACCTGGAGAGGTGACTGCGCAGCGCACGCTCGCCGCCAAACATGCCGGTGAGGTCTTCCTCGAGATGGGGGTGCTCACCCAGGCCCAAATCGAGGAGGCCATCGCCGAGCAGAGGATCTCACCCCTGCCTATCGGCGATATCGCCCTGGCCAAGAGCTGGCTGACCAAGGACGATCTGATGAAGGCGCTAGCGCGGCGTCTGGGGATCAAATACCTCGACCTCAGCGCCACCCGCATCGACCCCGTTGCGGCCGATCTCATCTCACAGAAGGATGCACGTCGGTACTCTGCCATGCCGGTCGCGTTTGTGGACGATCACACGGCACTGGTGGCCATGGCCGACCCGGCCGACATCGTGGCGATCGACGACCTGCGGATACTCACCGGCTGCGACATCGAACCTGCCGTCGCCGCAGGCGAGGATATCCTCGAGGCGATAACGAAGATGATTCGCCTCGACGAGCAGATGACCGAGCACATGGGGGAACGGACGTCGGCGGCCGAAGAAGAGGTGAGCGCCGAGGACGTCCGGGACATCAGGGACCAGGTCAACGCCGTACCGGTGGTGAAGCTGGTGAACGGCGTGTTGGCGCGGGCTGCCGACGAGGGGGCGTCGGACATCCACTTCGAGCCCCAGGCCAAGCAGATGCTCGTGCGCTTCCGGCATGACGGCGTGTTGCACGAGACCATGACCATCCCCAAACGTCTCCAGGCCGGAGTAGTCTCTCGGCTCAAGATCATGGCCAACCTAGATATCTCCGAGCGGCGGATCCCACAGGACGGCCGCATCGGCCTGACGGTAGGAGAGCGGCCGATTGACCTGCGGGTCGCAGCGCTGCCCACCGTTTACGGCGAGGAGATCGTCATCCGTTTGTTGGACCGCTCCAACGTGATGATACGGCTCGAGGATCTCGGGTTCTCCGAGGCCGCTTTGAGCCGGTACAAGCGCTCCTTCCTCAAGCCTTATGGCGCCATCCTTGTCACCGGGCCGACCGGATCCGGTAAGTCGACCACGCTTTACGCCACTCTCAACATCCTCAACACGGAAGAGAAGAAGATCATCACCGTGGAGGATCCCGTGGAGTACAGGCTGGACGGGGTCAATCAAGTGCAGATCAACCCCAAGGCCGGACTAATGTTCGCGTCGGGCCTCCGCTCGATTGTCCGTTGCGACCCGGATATCATCATGATCGGCGAGATTAGGGACAGGGAGACCGCTCAGATCGCGGTCGAGTCGGCCCTCACTGGCCACCTGGTGCTCTCGACGTTGCACACGAACGATGCCGCTGGCGCCTTGAGCCGGCTCACCGAGATGGGTGTGGAGCCTTTCCTCACAGCCAGCGGGGTCGATTGCGTTCTGGCCCAGCGTCTTGTCCGCAAGCTCTGCGACTACTGCAAGGAGCCGTATCAGGCGACGGAGGAGATGATGCGCAGGCTGGAGTTCCCGAAAGACGCGGTCGAGCGTTGGCGAGAGATCCGACTGTATCGAGCCGTGGGCTGTAGCCACTGCAACAACATGGGTTACAAGGGCCGGATGGGCGTCTACGAGGTCATGCCGGTGACGGAAGCTATAGAGAGACTGATCGTGGAGCGCAAGAGTTCCGATGAGATATGGCGCGTGGCGAAAGCGGAGGGGATGACCTCGTTGCGTGAGGACGGTCTGGACCGGGTGCTGCGGGGGATGACCAGCATCGAAGAGATCGCGCGCGTCATCGTCTGATTCGGGCCTGCTATGCATACCGGAGGGAACGTCGATGGACATTGCTGAGATACTTCGAGAAGTCGTAGCTATGAATGCATCTGACCTGCACCTTTCTGTCGGCAGGCCTCCAGTGGTGCGGATCGACGGTCAACTCCAGAACCTCGACTATCCGATGCTGACCCCGGGCGAGGCACGGGAACTGGTCTACAGCATCCTCTCACAAGACCAGCGCCAGAAGCTGGAGACGGACTGGGAAGTCGATCTTTCCTACTCTCTCTACGGCCAGGCCCGCTTCCGGGTGAACGCGTACTTCCAGCGAGGGACCCTCGGGGCGGCTTTCAGGCTCGTCCCGGTGAAGATAAGGAGCATCGAGGAACTGGGACTGCCCAAGATCCTGTACTCCATGGCCCAGAAGCCGCGCGGCTTCGTTTTGGTCACCGGCCCCACCGGGTCCGGGAAATCGACATCACTTGCCGCGATGATCGATGAGATCAACGAGACGCGGTCGGAGCACATCGTCACCATCGAGGACCCCATCGAGTTCCTGCACCAACACAAG
This sequence comes from uncultured Gaiellales bacterium, assembly GCA_964497095.1. Lineage (GTDB taxonomy): Bacteria > Actinomycetota > Thermoleophilia > RBG-16-64-13 > RBG-16-64-13 > CAVPLM01. The sequence continues at coordinate 4,383 of CAZCCL010000138.1, forward strand.
AAGTGCGTGGTGGACCAACGGGAAGTCGGGAGCGACACTAAAGGATTCGGCCCGGCTCTGCGGTCTGCTTTGCGCCAGGATCCGGACGTCATCCTCATCGGGGAGCTTCGCGATTTGGAGACTATCCAGATCGCCCTGACAGCAGCTGAGACCGGGCACTTGGTCTTCGCGACCCTGCACACCCAGGACTGCCCCCAGACGGTTGATCGCATGATCGACGTGTTTCCGCCATATCAGCAGGAGCAGATCCGCGTGCAGATAGCCGCCACGCTCGAAGGCATCGTGACCCAGCAACTCTTGCCTTGTGTGGGTGGGGAAGGCCGGGTCGTGGCCTGCGAGGTGCTGGTGCCGACTCCGGCCGTGCGACACCTCATCCGCGAGGGCAAGACGCACCAGCTTTACACCGTCATGCAGACGAGCGCGGAGCACGGCATGCAGACGATGAACGCCTCGTTGGCGGACCTCGTGCGATGCGGCAAGATCACGAAAGACCTCGCCTTGCACCGATCCTCAACACCCGACGATCTCGAACGGCTTCTTCTCTTGAGGATTGCATAGCCTGGGGTCACCGCGCGGATGCTACCTCCGGGTGGGGGACTCCCGGGAGTGGGGGAGGCCAGTGCAGTCCCTGAGTGGCGCGGCCGCCGCATTGGCAGGAATCTCAAAGCGTGGCGGGACGCGTTTTGTTCCTCTGCCTCGGCTTTGGTCGGCGGCCCATGACCAGTCCAAGCCTCCACTGGCTCGGCCTTGGCCCCGGTGAACGCCTTCCATCCCGCAATCACCATCAAACACTCGTGTAGGGCAATCACCATGAGGCAATAGCGATGCTCGCAGCCCGTTGCGGCTCCCACCAGAGGCAAGGGAGACGGCGCAGGTGGGTCAGGTCAAGCGCTGACCCACCATGCTCCCCTCTTGCCAGGCTAGAAGACCATGTTGCGCAGTCCGGCCGTATGGGGCCGGTGGGGGAAGGATAGGTCGCTCGAAGGGAGAACCAGGGGGCTGCGGTAGCAGAAGTAGGCGACACCGTAGGAAAGGGCATCGGCACTGTGTTCGGCCTCATTGTGCTCCAGGTCCGTTTCCCGGATCACCCGGCCCTCCCGGTCGGTGGGCCACTTGGCCTCTTCCAGATCCCGGGCCAGATCCTCCAGATCAGCCCGGCAGGCAAACCGGCCCCGTCTATCCTGGCCGAGGTCACGTTCGGCCATCAGATCTCGGGTAAGGCGGATGCGGTCGCTCTTGGTTGTAGTGTTTGACGTACTCCCTGAGGATTCGGGCAAGGTGGCGTTGGCCCAAGACCAGGACGTGATCCAGACACTCTCGCCGTACGGTTCTCACGAAACGTTCGGCGACAGCGTTTGCTTTCGGAGAGCGTATCGGAGTGCGGATGACCTGCACTGCTTCCGAACGAAACACCTCATGGAAGGGTCCCGAGTACTTGGCGTCCCGGTCATGGATCAGGAAACGGGTTTCAGTGGTGCGACCCTCGATGACTAGATTGCGGGCTTGCTGAGTGACCCAGCAAGAGTCGGGATGGGCGGAGACGCCGGCCAGGTGCACTCTGCGGCTGGAGAGCTCGATGAGTAGGGTCGACAGCGGAGCGCCGCGTCAGCCTTTCGGTTGTTGGTTTCTCCGCTGCCGCCCTCCGAACCGGACGTGCGAGTTCCCCCGCATCCGGCTCTCCACGGATGTGACGATGGGTGCATCTGGGTTACGCGAGCGTCTCTTGGAGCTGGCCGAGGAAAGCGGGATCGTCGTGGGCCGTGCGCCGATGGCGCGCGCCTTTGGGATCCACGGTTGTCTCGTTCCACGGTGTTGAGATCTGCGCTCCTCGGTAGCGGTAGCGCACGATATGCATCGCTGCCGGGTTGTAGAGCGTGATTCCTTGTGCCTGGATGCCGTCGGGGCCGAGGTGGCGACGGCGAAGCTGCTTCCAGCTCATCCGCGGATGCTTCTTGCGAAGCCAGCGCGTGACTCGCCACCAGGTGTAATGTGCCAGATAGGAGAACGTGCGGCTCGCCGCGGCATAGCGGAAGTAGACTACCCAACTCCGCAGGATCGGGTTCAGCCGCCGCAGCAGCTCCGATAGTTCCAGGTAGGTCGTGGAGCGCCCCGTGAGGGCCTTCACCTTGCGCTTGACAGAGGCGAGTG
>CAZCCL010000139.1:0-6521 GCA_964497095.1 uncultured Gaiellales bacterium
TCTCGACACGATGATCGAGGAGGTCAGGCAGGAGGTGGCCGCGGGCAGAGGCGAGACTCCCAAGGGGGCGCCGAAGATCGCGGCCTACTTCATCCCCTATGCCGTCCCCTGGGTGGACAGGGTGTTCATGGACAACGGAGTGGCCACCTCGTTCAGTCTGGGCATGATCCCCTCCGAGAAGCAGCTGATCCCGCCGGACAAGGACGATGTGTACCTGAACGTCGCCGAGCAGTGGCTGCGCATGGTTTTCGGCATGGGTTGCCACACCGAGGTCAAGACCTGGATCGAGAAAGTGAAGCGGGTGAAGGTCGACGGGCTGCTCATGGGCTTCTTCGACTACGACCGTTGGATCGGGCAGATCCACAAACTGGGCGCCAGGGAGGTGGAGAAGGCCACCGGAGTGCCCACCTTCTACATCGAGGCCGATTTCTTCGACGACCGCGACTACAGCCAAGAAGCGCTCCGCACCCGGATCGAGAGCATAAGCCAGGTCATCAAGATGAGAAAGGCGGCGAAAGACCACAGGGCCGCCGGAGAGCAGGGGGCCGCCGGAGAGCAGGGGGCCGCCGGAGAGCAGGGGGCCGCTGGAGAGCAGGGGGCCGCCGGAGAGCAGGGGGCGGCTTAGGTGACCCGAAGCGTGCGCGACCGCGACGGCCGCGGTGGGGTGAGCGCGGAGACCAACGGCCGAAGCGTCGGCGTTGGGGCTGCTTCCCTGTTCGCGGGGGTCGATATCGGCTCGACCACCTCGAAGGCCGTCCTCATCGACCAGGCGGGGACGGTGGTCGCCTTTTCGATCATCGACACCAAGCACGATCGGAACCAGAGCGGCGAGGAAGTCTTGGCCATGTCTCTCGAGGCCGCCGGCAGAGACGAGTCCGACCTGGTCATGATCGCCACCACCGGCTACGGGCGGCGGTCGTTCGAGCGCTCGCAGAAGGTGATGCCCGAGATCATCTGTCATGCTCTTGGCACCGAGCACCTCCATCCCGGTGTGAAAACGGTCATCGACGTCGGCGGCCAGGACAGCAAGGTCATCGCCGTGGGCGAGGGTGGCACGGTGGAGATGTTCGAGATGAACGATCGCTGCGCCGCCGGGACCGGCCGGTTCTTCGAGGTGCTGAGCCGGCGCCTGCTGAGCGTGCCCTTGGACGAGTTGGGACCGCTGGCTCTCACGTCCAAGAACCCGGTCTACTTGAGCAGCGTGTGCACCATCTTCGCGGAGTCGGAGATCATCTCCTATCTGTCCGAAGGCCTGCCCACCGCGGACATAGCCATGGGCATCCTCGAAGCCATGGCGAAGCGGGTGGTGGCCATCGGCAGACAGGCCAGGATCCCCTATGAAGAGCCGATAGTGTTGACCGGTGGGACGGCCCTGAACGTGGCCGCCAAGAAGGCCTTCGAGGATCAACTCGAGAAGGAGGTCGTCGTCCTCGATCAACCGCAGATGCCGGCCGCCTTGGGAGTCGCCCTCATCGGCCGCGACGAGGCTGAGACCACTGGGAACGCGGGGTCAGCGGGCTCCCCAGGGGGCCAGGAAGGGCCCTAGGGAAGCCCGGCGTCCGGGTCGAGAGGCGCGCCGTCCGGGTCTCCCGGCACTACGCCGCCCGGGTCATCGCCGAGATAGGGGTTGTAGAGCTTGGGTCTCCGCTCGTTCACCCAGAGCTGGAAGATGTCCGGACGGTTGTAGTGACCGGCGAAGTCGTGCCGCAGCTTGGTGGCTATCGCCAGCTCCAGGTCGCAGTCCGCATAGATGATGCCCTCTTCCGCTCCCATGGGTCCGGCGAGGATGCGTTGGTTGGGGGCGACTATCACAGAGCCTCCGCAGCAGTCGGGGTTGCGCAGGAAGGCTTCGGCTTCCGGGCCGACCTGTAGCTTGACGATCATGTCCTCATCGACCGTTCCGCACGGGGATATCACGAACGCCTTGCTCATTTGGGCGAACGCCTGTGAGTCCACCGCTACCCTGACTCTCATCGGGTCGCCGCTTGTGGGGAAGTGGTTCGGCCAACTGCTCACGTGGATGCGGGTCCCCTGGGCGATGAAGGCGAAAGCCGCCAGCGGATTGGAATTCTCCCCGCAGATGAGGCCACTGATGGGCCCGAACTCGGTGGAGATGGCCTTCATGGTGTCTCCGTACCCGCCCGCGTGCACGAGGCGTTCCCCCACCGTGGGCATGACCTTGACGTGCTTACCCAGATAGGTGCCGTCCGGCCCGATGAACAGCTGGGAGTTGTACATAGTCCCGGTGGTATCGGGGAGCTTTTCACATACTCCCATGACGACGTACGCACCGGCTTCTCTCGCTGCTGCGCACAGGGCGTCGAAACCGGGACTTGGCATCTCGAGCGAGTTCTTGAACAGCTCGACGGCCAACTTGTTGGCCATAGCTCCGGTGGCGGGGTGATGGTGATACCAGATGGGATGGGCCGGGATGAAGCCCTCGGGGAAGGCGATCAGCCGAGCCCCGCCCGTTGCGGCCTCCGCGATGAGCCGGCAGGCCTTCTGCACCGAACCCTCGCGGTCGAGGAAGACCGAGGCAGCTTGGACCGCCGCCACCCTGACTGTGGGATACACGTCACCACCCATTCTCGTTCCTCCAAGCCTCGCGTCCTCGCCAATCCTAGCACCCGGCTGGCCCATCCCGGGCGACCGGCAGGCGCGACGACCGCAGCCGCCCCCGAAGGTGCCGGCGTTCGGTGCGCGAAAGGGGCGTATTCTTCAGCATGCGGATCTGCGGTCAAGGGAGGTGCCGGGTCATGGAACGGACCGTGAACGGGATCAGGATCGAATGCGTGCTGGGTGACATCACCAGCCAGACCGGGTTCGATGCGGTGGTCAACGCCGCCAACGCCTATCTGCAGCCGGGGGGAGGAGTGGCCGGGGCCATCCACCGGGCCGCGGGACCGGAGTTGGCGGCCGAATGCCGACCGCTGGCGCCGATCGAACCCGGCCAAGCTGTCATCACGGGCGGCCACGGCCTGCCCAACCCCCACGTGATCCACTGCCTCGGCCCGGTGTACGGAGTGGACACCCCATCCGACCGGCTGCTCGCCGACTGCTACCGCAACGCGCTGGCGCTGGCCGAGCAGCATGGACTGTCGTCGGTGGCCTTCCCGGCCCTTTCGACCGGGGTGTTCGGCTATCCGATGGAGGAAGCGGCGGAAGTAGCTCTGGCCACGGTCGTCGAATCGGCCACCTCTCCGACCTCCGTCCGAGTCGTCCGCTTCGTGTTGCGCGACGGGTCGGCGCTCCGGGTGCACGAGCAGGTACTGGGTCGTCTGGTCCCCTGACCGTTCACGCGGTCGGCCCGCCTGGGGCGCGGTGATTCCGGTCGGCCTGGCTCGGGTACTCTCAAGCATAGAAGGGAGTCTGTGCTTCTCGAAAGGGAGGGTGCCGGCTCAGACAATCTTGCGCCAAGGAGGTCTGACATGATTCCGAACCGCATTCTGGTCGCTACCGATGGATCACCGGCGGCAAGAGAGGCCGAGGCCCTGGCTGCCGATATGGCCAGGCTAAAGAGTGTCTTCCATCCTGTTGAAGTAATCGTCGCGACGGTCGTCCACGATGTCGGTCACGTTCCCGAGGAAGGAGGCGTCATCCCCAAGTCGATAGAAACGCGCGAAGCCGAACGCATCTCCGGAGAGGGAGTCGAGCACATCCGCAGCCTGCTCGCGGGGGAAGCCGTCGCCGAGTCGATGAAGGTGGAAGCCAAGGTGATTGAGGCCTTGAGTCCTGGAGCAGGGATCGTGGGTGAGGCGCATGCTACCGGCGTCTGCAGTCTTATCATCATGGGTAACAGAGGGCTCGGAGGTGTCGCTGAGGCCTTCCTGGGCTCGGTGAGCCAACAGGTGGTCCATGAAGCGCACTGTCCCATCCTTATCGCCAGGGCATGACAGCGATTGAGGCCATCCTCACCCGGCGCAGCGTGCGCAAATACACCGATCGAGAAGTGTCCGACGCCCTGGTCACCGAACTGCTTCGCGCGGCCATGGCGGCGCCTTCCGCGCAGAACCAGCAGCCATGGCAGTTCGTGGTAGTGAGAGACAGAGGCCTGCTCGAAGGTCTCGCCGGGGCCAACCCCTATGCCGGCATGACCCGAGAGGCCCAGCTGGCCATCGCTGTCTGCGGTGACCTGAGCCGGGAGAAGAGCCCGGGGTTCTGGGTGCAGGACTGCGCCGCTGCCACGGAGAACCTGCTCGTCGCCGCGAATGCAGCCGGCCTGGGGGCGGTGTGGACGGGCACCTATCCTCGGGAGGAGCGAGTGGCGAAAGTGAAGGAGCTCCTCGCTCTGCCCGAGCACATCATCCCCTTGGCCGTTGTCCCCATCGGTTATCCGGCCGAGCATCCTGCGCCGGCGAACCGGTTCGATCCCGCACGCGTCCACATCGACCACTGGTAGGAGAGATCGCATGAAGACTTCGCTTGGCGCCAAGACGTTCTTGTACCCGACCCCCGTCTTGATAGTAGGGACCTACGATGCCGGTGGTCGGCCGAACGCGATGGCCGTGGCTTGGGGCGGCATCTGCTGCTCGAAGCCGCCCTGCCTGAACATATCGGTGCGGAAGGCCACCTACACCTACGGCAACCTGATGGAGAAGAAGGCCTTCACCGTAAGCGTACCCTCCAGCGATCACGCAGCGGCGGCCGACTACTTCGGCGTGGCATCCGGACGGGACGCCGACAAGTTCGCGGCTGCAGGACTGACCCCGATCCGCTCGCAGCTCGTCGATGCGCCCTACGTGAGCGAGTTCCCCTTGGTGTTGGAGTGCAAGGTCGTGCACACGGCCGAGTTGGGGCTGCACACCCTCTTCGTGGGGGAGATCCTCGATGTGAAGGCGGAAGAATCCTGTCTCGATCAGGAAGGCAAGCTCTCGGCGGATCTGGTCAAGCCGTTCTGTTGGGCTCCCCCGGAGAACCTCTACTATGCTTTCGGAGAAAGCCTGGGCCGGGGCTTCTCGATCGGCAAGAACTTGGACGCCGAAGACCGTTAGATCGAGGGCGGGAAGGAACGGGCCGGCTGAGACCGACGTCGCACCGGTCGGACAGGGGAGTCGAGTCACTGGGGGTTCGACTGATGTATCGCCAGGCACGGGTGAATCAACGCTACGGATCGACCGCCACCATGGTGTGCCTCGCTGTGCTCGTCGCGCTGTCGCTCCTTCTTCCGGCCGTGGCCGGGTGCGGCAGCACGGAACCGGCTGACGGCGCCGTCGAAGTGCTCACCATCGAGCAGGCCCTTGCGTCCGAGCCCGGTGAGACCATCAAGGTGAGCGGTGCGATCGTGGCCACAGGTAGCGGTGCCGATGTGGAGGTCGTCCTGGCGTCGGCCCTGCTGGAGTCGTATCCTCCTCAAGCGGGAGGGGCAATTCTGCCCGTCACGGGCCTCGACCTGGGAGCCCTCGTCGGATTGAGCTCTACCGAGGGCCGGCCCGATCTGGCCGCAGTCTCTTGGTCTGACTACTGGGTGGTTCTCGAAGGCGTCATGAAGGACCGGGTCTTGGAGGTGCAGAGTGCGCCCCGCATGGTCGAGACCACCTTCGGAGACGTGCACCTGCGTTTCAGTCCCGTATCCGAGCCCCTGACGGCCGGAACGACCGTATGGTGGGCGTTCGATGTCGAGAACAACGGCCCGGAGCCGGTGGATCTGACCTTCTCCAGCGGCCGGCGGGCGGATGTCGTCTTGAGCCGGGACGGGGTCGAGGAGTATCGCTGGAGCGCAGACAAGGCCTTCACCGAGGCGATCGAGACTGTGACGATCGCACCGGGTGAGGTTCTCCCCATCGTCATGAACGACGCCTTCGAGGCCGCGCCCGGTGATTATGATCTGACCGCCACCGTGACCGCCACCACCGGGCCGGCAGGCACCGGGCAACCCCTGCCGGCGCTCGCGATGGGCGTGACCGTCTTCTAGAGAGAGCATGATCCCGATCAGGCTTTGTTCTCTACCATCACCTCGACCAATCGCGGCTCCCCCGAGCCGACGGCGTCCCTGAGCGCCTCGCCCAGCTCCTGCGGGCGGGCCACCCTACGGCTAAAGACGCCCAGCGACTCCGCCAGCATCCGGAAATCGATCACCGGCGAATCCAGTTCCATCCCCTCGTGCCTCTCGTCCAGGGGATAGTCCCCGAGCACTGCCTTGCGTACGAGCTTGACCTGCCGGTAGGCGGCGTTGTTGGTTATCACGAAGGTCACGGGGATCTGGTAGCGCGCGGCCGTCCACAGACCCTGGATGGACCAGGCGGCGCTGCCGTCTCCGAGCACTGCCACCACCTCCCTGTCCGGTAGCCCCAGCTTCACCCCCAGCGCTCCGGGAAGACCCCAGCCGATGCTGCCGCCTTTCCGTGAGCGATAGAAGCTCTTTGCCTGGGTCAAGGGGAGTGTCCGCCGTAGTGTGGGCGATGAGGACCAGCATTCGTCCACGATGACGGTGTCGGGCCCCATCAAGTCCTTGATCTCCACCCTCAGGCGAGAGATCGAGATCGGGACCTGGTCCAGTTCGACCTCCCCTCGTGCCTGGAAAG
>CAZCCL010000140.1:0-6423 GCA_964497095.1 uncultured Gaiellales bacterium
GCATGGAGAAGGGGTGGCAGAAGTTGTTGAGCTCCGAGCCCCGTAGCGGCTGGGGGTCGGCCTCTCCCACCAGCCGCGTGAGGACGTCCGTCTTACCCAGGTACCTCTGGAAATCCTCGGCCGCGGCGGCCAGGTGCTTTTCCTCCACCCGGATCCCCGTAACCCGCTGGACCTCTTCGTAGGCGTCCTTGAAAGCCTCTGCCAGATAGGCCACCCGCTCCGGGATCTCGTCGTCGACCTCCCCGATGCAGGTGTCGTGCGGCAGCCTGGTGATGACGGCGAACCACTGGTCGTCGAACATGGTGTTGATGAACTCGTCGACCTTGGTGGCTTCGTCACACACCAGGCCGAAGGACCACTGGATGTCCGGAGCCGGCACCACGTCCTTGAGACGGAGCCCGATCCTGAGTTTGTTGAGAGCACAGTGACGGCAACCGTAGGTGACGCCGGCCTGCTCCGCCAACTCGAACAGGGGAGCCCCTTTGTGGAAGAGCGGCTGGAGGAAGTTCATCAGGCACATGTCGGGGAAGCTGACGAAGATCTTGTCCCCCCCGGCTTTCTTGATGGCCTGGTAAGGCGTGAGGATCGCCGGGATGATGCCGTAGACCAGCTTGACCCCGCGCTTCTTGTGCTCCATCAGCTGGGTGTGATCGATGGCTTCCCGGGTGATCGCCCCGATCATCTTGCGGATGCCCAGGTACTTGAGGTCCCACATCTCGGGGATCCACTCACGTACGGCAAACTCCATGTCCTTCTCGGTCAGTCCGAGGCGGGTGGCGGCTTCGATCCACTGGGGCAACAGTCGCCGCCGTTCTTCGCCGTCGTAGGCGCCCAGCTCGAGATACTCTTCGTAAATAGTGCTCGCCATGGTTACCTACTCCTCCTCAGGCTCTCGACGAAGCTCTCGATCTTCGTGTTCAGGGGGCCTGTAGCCTCCCTCGAGTACTCGTATGAGGTCTCGAGCTTGAGAAGAGGCACCTTGAGCTCCCGCAGCCACTTGGCGATGACGGTGCATTCCATGTCGTAGATCTCGTCGTAGGCAAGCTGGTACCAGACCACGCCATCGATCCGATAATCGTCGATGAGCAGGCGCATGTGCGCGAAGCGGTCCCTCCAGGCGGGCTGGAAGATGTTCACCGGGACTTTGTCCAGGTACTTCGCCCGCCACAGGTTCCTGAGCGGGTCCCATCGGTTCCTGCGGATGCCTTCATCCAGCATCTCGGTGGCGATGAGCGCTCCCGAATCCTCCAGGTTCTTCACCACCAGATAGTCCCCGACCGCCACGGCGTGGCCGGCCAGCAGGATCCGCGGGGCGTCTTTCCCGAACTTGCCCGGTACCCGTTCGAGCGCGGCGAGGACCTGACCCAGCTTCTCGACTGCCAGACGGGGTTCGACGTAGAACGAGTGGTGGTTAAGGTGGATGAAGTCGTAGCCGCCCAAAGGTGGGGATTCACGCTTTCTCAGTTCATCGATCTTTCGGAGGGCAGCGTGGATGTCGTTCGTGTACCCGATGTATTCGCGAAGCCCGTCGTCGCTGATGGGGGCGCCGGCCAGCTCTTCGAGCTTCGCTTTCAGCTGCTCCAGCTCCCGGAAGTAGTACTCGCCGGCGTACGCCTTGTCCCAGTTCGGGGGCACACCTACTTTGAAGACGGGCAGTCCCTTGTGCTCCAATAGCTCCGCGATCCTCTGGCTATGGCACTCCGACTGGCTCGCCACGATGAGATCGGCCAGCGGCATCACCGGGTCGAGTCCCATCAGATGGAAGCCTGCTACGGACCGGGCCAGGGGATTGAGGAAGCGGAGCATGTCGTCGAGCACCGCCTCCGGAGGCTCCGGTTCTCCCCCCCTGCAGATCAGGTACGGCTCCACCCCAGCGGCGTAGAGCATCTCCTCCGGGATGAACTGGCCGATATAGGGGACGACCTTCTTGCCCTCAGCCTTGAGCTCCCGAAGCTTGGCCGGTCTCTCTGTCGCCGCTTGGGCGAACTCCTTCACGACGTCTTCCATCCAGGTCATCTCCTTAGAACTCGTTTCAGAATGACCTTTCGCCACCAGGATGAGATTGGCACGCCAGAGGCAAGGACGCAAGAAGCGGGCGTAGCGGAGCTACGGACGCGACGAAAGGACGAAGCGTCCGGCCGCCAGGCCCGGCCTAGGTGGCCGAGATGTCATTCTGAAACGAGTTATTAGTGTTGGAGGGTAGAGCACCGGGTCGTGGGGCGGCGGGCTCTCCTACTTGCCGAGGTACTGCAGCGCGGCGTCCCCTGCCATGCGTCCGGAGTTGACCGCGAAACTGAGGGAGCCGCCGGTCGTCGACACCTCGTACGTGTCGCCGAGGAGGCCACCGGCGCAGCACCCGGCGGCATATAGACCGGGAATCACCTCACGTTCCTTGGTCAGGACCTCGGTCCTGTGGTTGATCCTGATCCCGCCGTTCGTCATGAACGCCGCCAATCCGAGCTTGACCGCGTAGAACGCCGGGGTCTTGATGGGCTGCAGGTACATCCGCTCCTTGTAGAAGATGTGGTCGCAGTTGTTCTCGACACAAGAATTGTATTCGTCTACCGTCTCCAGGAAGGCCTTCTCGTCGACGTCGATCTGAGCCGCCAATTCCCCGAGTGACTCCCCTTTGAAGACCTTGCCTTCCCTCATGCCCCGCGCCAGCTCTTGGTCGATATCGGGTAGGTTCTTGAGGATGTCGTAGAACTCCCCGAGCACGTAATGGACCCCTTCTTCTTTCATGTACGCCCGGGTTTCGTCGTCGAAGATACACCAGGCCGTCGCACCCGGCTGTCGCGCCAGGGCGTTTCCGGCCATGGGGAACTTCCAGCAGATCGACTCGTTGCAGAATCGTTCTCCAAGCGTGTTGACCCACAGACGAGGCTGAAAACCCGCCGTCAGCAGCTGAGAGGTCAGCTCCTCCTCAGGCACGAGGACGATGGTCTGCATCACGCCGAGGTCGTACGGCTCGGCACCGACGTCCCATGCCATCTGGATAGGGGCCCCCACCTGGTTCGCCGGGACCACCGGCCTCGTGAACCCGGACTGGCAGTACCTGTCCACCCACTCCTGATTGTCCTGGTAGCCGCCGGACGCGATGATGACCGCCCTCGCCTGGGCCCGGATCGTGTTCCCGTCTTTGTCCTCGGCAATGACGCCCACGGCGCGGCCGTCTTCCATCAGAAGGCCCTTGACCGGGGTCTCGAAGAGAATGCGGATGTTCTCCTGGGCCTGCGCCTTCTCGAAAAGGGGTCCGATCAGTCCCTCCTTTCCGAAGCCGACCATCTGGTGCCATACCCGCGGCGTGAAGGGAGAGATGTTGAAGAGACCGATGAACTCAGCGCCCAGACCTTCGAGCCAGTCGATCGTCTCCCCCGACCTCTCCATGAAGGTCCTCACCAGCCGCGCGTTCGCGAGCCAGTGCGTCTCTTCCATGTGGACGTTGAACGCCTCCTCCACCGTGAGACCGACTTTGTTCTTCTTCTGCAGCTTGCTCCCGACCGCGAACATCCCTTCCGCGTAGTTGGTCATGCCCCCAGGCTCGGGTTCCTGCTCGAAAACGAGAACCGATGCCCCCCCGAAGCTGAGGGTCAGTGCGGCGCACAAGCCTGACGCGCCACTCCCGATGATCACCACATCAGCCTGGGTATCTCGCTCGTTCCCCATCGCGGTCTCCAATCCGTCGGTGATGCTCCTCGCCGATCGATCAAGCTTCGAATCCATATCGCCCATTGTACCTAGGTGGCCCGCGTTCGGGCCAAGCGGTTCGGCGCGGAGAGCGACCTGAATGGGAGCTTGGAGCAAAGAGGGATCCTCGGCAGCGATGATGGCTGGAATCTCAGCCCGACCTGATGTCGCAGGCCCGGGACGTGTCGACGGTCACGACGATTCATCGACACGTTCTTCGGACATGTCGACGACATCGACATGTCAGCCGGCGAGTAGATCGTACAAGCCGGTATTCAAGTAGAGCTTCTTCCTGCCCACCTTCCTGGACTCAAGGATACCTATTTGCTCGAACTCTCTGACGTATGAAGCGGCAGTTTGGCGCTTCGCCACCCGCTCTTCGGCTGTCCAAATTCTGGTGACCGTTCTCCCTTTGCCCGGTATGGTGACGCTTGATCCGCGCGCTAGGCTACGCTCACCGCTTCACGTGGCATTTGATCCCAGGTGCGGTCTTCCAGCATCCTGCCAGCGGCCTTCTTCCGCGTGCCGCCCCATTGCTTGAAGAAGAACGGCACGGCTCTAGCGACACACGCGTCACGTACGGAGCAAACCCACTCCTTTTGCATTCGCCGCGCCCGAGGGCCAGATTCGCCGCCGACAATCACCCAGTCGATGCCACTAAGGTTCAGGTCGGGAAGTGGCCCAAGAAGCGGCTCAATAGACAGGAACTTCACTGCCGACGGAATCTCGCGAAGTCGCTCCACGCGGCTCAAGCGCTCATTGTCCTCCACCGTGACTCCCATCCAGACGGTCTCGGGCCACGGAAGCAGCGAAGCGACATTCGCCAGTCGCTCTGCGCGCTTCGTCAGCAGTTGGTACGTATGCCAAGGAGTGCGCTCCATCACCTCGAACACACGTTTGATGAAGTCAATGGGGACTTCTTCGTGGAAGAGGTCACCCATGGAGTTCACGAAGACCATCCGCGGCTGCGCCCATGAAAGCGGTACCTCGAGCATATGATTGTGCGTGCGTACAGCGAACCCATCACGATAGTTGGGCTGTCCCATAGCTTGAAGCCGTTTCGCCATGCGCTCTGCGTAGCAGTTGAGACAGCCCGGGGACACCTTGGAACAGCCCGTCACAGGGTTCCACGTCGCTTCCGTCCACTCTATCGTCGTAGCGCTCACTATTGGCCCAAGTCCCTCACTAGGTAGTTCGCGATCTTTAGTGCGGCCCTCTGAGCAGAGCGGCTTCGGCTCGAGACGCCCAAGACCAACGCGAAGAGGGGAGCACCCTTGCCGTTCCTGAGTATCCCGACGTCCGATACCACGGGGAACATGGTCTCCAGACGCTGCCGGATATACTGGACCACATGTTCGGTTGATGCGTCTTTGAACCGGCAATCCTGTACGTTGTCAAGCAGCGTTTGCTGCCTGCTGGGACGGTAGAACTCATCGTACCAGTCGGACGACCCGAAGACCCGGTCAAGCCTCGCTCTCCACGCATGACGAACCTGGCCGCTGTTGGTCATCATGCGCATGACACCCCCCAAGGGGAACAGATACCAGACGTCGCAGGCGCCCGTGCCGGCGAGCCGCCCAATGGTGTCCCAGCTGACTTCCAAACCGTACGGATCAAGAAAGACCACCGCCCGCACATTCGCCCAGTCTGTGCTTGCTATGTACCGGTCAAGAGCGCGGTTCGCATCGTCGCAGAGAATGCTTACCGTGTGCCAAACCTGAGGAAAGTCGGACGAGATAACTGAACCAAGTTCCTGGCAAGACAGCTCGTCCGAATCTATGAAGACGAAGCGGTCGAAGGATCTGCTCGAATGTGAGGACGCGGTCAAGGCACGAAGCGCCGAGCCAACGAGAAACTCCTTGGTATCGACCCGCTCCGATTCGTCTCCGAAGAACGATTCCAAGCCCACGACGTCGGCGGTCAGACCGGAGGCGGTCTTCAGCGTCTGCTTACCGCGACCCGCGAAAGCATCAACGTAGTGCAGGCGGTACCAAGGCTGATTCTGCATAACCCGGAGGTATGCAGCCAAGTAGCGCTCGACGCAGTCGAGCTTGGTCTCGCTCCACGTACCGCCGAACTGGCGCATGTTGGGCCCCCTTTCCCCTTTTATAATGCTAGCACCCGGGCCGGACGGAGCAGGCGGTCGGACCCACCGACGTCCAAAGCCTGAATACCGTTTTCCCCTTGCCCGGTATGGTGACGCCCCCCTTGCCGGCGTGACCCCAACCGGCGGCGATGGCGAGGTCGCCGGCTACTTATCCCGCCGTCGATTCAGGCAGCCATATATGCCTCGTTAGTCTGGACCTTATTCCGCGCGGCTTTCGAACAAAACGACACGCCCACTCAGGCCGACCGGTCGCAGACGACTCAGATACAGGCGTTGTTTCCGCGCCCAGTGCGAAAGTCACCTCTCCACGGCCCGCTTCCATTGGCTTGGCGAGACGCTGTAGCATGGCTGAGAGCCCCAAGAAATGCGAAAGCCGCCCGAGGGCGGCTTCGCGCCCTAGGCATATAGCCTGGGGGTAGCACCCGCATCATGAGGCTGCGGGAGCCGAATGTCAACGAATCGGACGCGAGTCTACGTCGACAGCTTCAACCTCTACTATGGCGCCTTCCGCGAGGGACCATTCGGAGCCTACAAGTGGCTGAACCTGGTCTCGGCTTTTGCCAGGATATCCTCTCTAGCCTCGATCTTGCATCAACCACGCACCCGAGTACCACCACAGACGCGACAGT
>CAZCCL010000141.1:0-4501 GCA_964497095.1 uncultured Gaiellales bacterium
GGTGGGAAGCGTGGCCCACCCCATGGAGGAAAAGCACTATATCGAGTGGATCGAGCTGATCGCCGACGGCAAAGCCTACCGGCAGTTTCTGGAGCCCGGCCAGGCTCCAGAGGCGACGTTCAAGATCGAGACGGCCGGTGTGACCGCCCGCGAGTACTGCAACCTCCACGGCTTGTGGAAAGCCTGATCCGGACACCTTCACTGAATCGGCCTGCACCAACGCATCGCCTTCCGACTGCGGGCCTGAGGGCAACCAGGCGCAGCTAGACCTCTATAGGTAGGATGCTTTTCAGCAGAAGCACGGCCGCGAGGCTGCAGATCGGCTTGAGAAGCCGGAGTTGGACCAGGGGGCACCTGAATGAAGAGGGAGGATTCTGAATCCCCCCTCTTCATTCGCTCGATTCCAGACGAAGTCCGCTCATGGGCTTGCTCCGTCAACAGTTTGCGATTGTCTCAGAGATTGAAGCGGCTCGGGTTTCGGGCTAGGACAAGGCTCTCCGCATCCTCTCGAGAGCTTCGGCCAGAAGCGCGCGTCTACAGCCGAAGTTGAGCCGCACGAAACCGGCCCCGTCAAAGTCGGCCCCGCCGGAGAGGCCCACACCCGCGTTCTCGAAGAATTCCACCGGACGGGCGATGCTCGTCTCCCGAGCATCAATCCAGGCAAGATAGGTGGCCTCTACGTGGGTCATGCGAAGACCGGGGATAGCCTCGATGCCGCTTTCGAGCAGGTCGCGGTTGCCTCGCAGGTACGCAAGAAGCCCGCGGCGCCAGGGCGTTCCCTTCCTATAGGCGGCCTCGGCCGCCACGAAGCCGAACAGGTTGACGTGCGGCACTATGCCCGCCATCGCCTGACAGAATGCCCGGCGCAGCTTCGCGTTGCTGATCACAGCGAAGGAGCAGCCGAGGCCCGGAATATTGAAGGTCTTGCTGGGGGCCATGAGCGTGACCGTGCGCGCGCCTATCTCCGGCGAGAGGGTGGCGATAGGTATGTGAGGCTTGTCTTCGTCCAGGACGAGGCCCGCATGGATTTCGTCAGATCCTATGATGAGATCGTATCGGCGGGCAATAGCGGCAAGACCGGCAAGCTCAGCCTCCGACCAGACCCGGCCCACCGGGTTGTGGGGCGAGCAGAGCAGAAGAAGCTTGGCCCGCGGCCCAATGGCGCGCTCCAAGGCCTCGAGGTCCGGTCGCCAGAAACCGCCCTCAAGGATCAGAGGCACCTTGACTACGGCCCGCTCGGCAAACACCGGCGCCGAGAGAAAGGGGGGATAGATGGGCGTGAAGGTAATCACGTCGTCCCCGGCGACGCCGACCGCCCGGCAGAGCACGTTGAGACCGGAGACAAGGCCGGGCAGCCACACTATCCAGTCGGGACTTATGTCCCACTGATACTCGGCGCGGAGCGAGGCCCGAACCGCGTCGACCAGCGCGACGGGGGGGTCTGTATACCCGAAGACTCCATGAGAAACCCGTTCATGGAGCGCCTCGATGATCGGCGGGGCCGAGCGAAAATCCATGTCGGCCACCCACAGGGGGATGACGTCTCGTCCCTCGTATCTGCCCCACTTGTGACTAGCCGTCCCTGAGCGGTCGATCACGCAATCGAAGTCGAACTCGTTCATGCGAACCGAAGCTACCTCCCTGCTCTTGGTCCGCTCCAGTACTGAGGCATGATGGTACGCCGGACTCCCTATCGAGGCTGCCCGCGCTCTCGCAGCAAACGCGATGGCCGGTATGCGCAGAGGAGCGTCACCATTACCCGTTAAGGATGCTTTCATGTTCAGAAGTTGATAATATCTTAGTCTCTATCTCACCTTTAGGCAGGCAGTGAGCCGGGCTCAGTCTGCGCTAGCTGAACACCAGGTGAGTCGAGTTTGCGTCTTCGGCTTGCCGCGACTCAAGGGGGGCATCGGTGAACTCCCCAGTAGTGGTTGGCATCGACGTAGCCTCAGCGAGACCCTGCACCTGTGTCGTTCTCGAAGACGGGGCCGTTCAAGAGTGGCTGGACACCCGTGACCTGGACCAGATGGCGTCCTGGGTCCTCTACCATCAGCCTGCCGCAATCGCGGTTGATGCTCCCTGCGGGCTGAGCAAGGGGCTTCTTCTTGAGCCGGAGTCGAGGGAGAAGCCCTGTCACGGGCGCAAGTGCGACCATGAACTGCGCCAACGCGGCATCCCTCTCTACGAAGTTCCCCGCGAAGGTACCCGAGCTGACGATTGGATGGAGGTGGGTTTTCAAATCTACGGCCGCCTTCGCGACCTCGGCTACCAACTCCCGCAAGAGGCCGGCGTTGCCCACTCTGCCATCGAGGTCTATCCTGAAGCGAGCTTCATCACCTTGCTTGGGGGTACGCCTGCCAAGAAGTGGGGCGCCGTTGGCCGGGCCCAGCGTCTTGCGATCCTGAAGCGAAACGGTCTTTCCTGGCGAGATCGCTTCGACCAGGATGCTTTGGATGCCCTGGCCGCAGCCCTGACGGCTATGAGGTTCCTCGAGGGACGGGCGTCTGCTGTGGGTGATGCAGGGGAAGCCCTGGTGTGGCTTCCTGTGGAACGGCTGCAGGACTCGTACTCAAACCTTCTTGCTCGCGTACCTAGGCCGAGACGGGCCGAGCTCGACCAGCTGCACTCGCGGCTTCCACCGGAGAAGCGTGATGAACTTCTTCAGTACCTGCTCGTGGCCGCGCGTCGCGGGGGCGATGCCATGATCGAGGTGCTGGAGCGGACCTTGCTCCGCCATGCGACGGAGGAGGTGTCTGGAAAGCACGGCGGTTCGGTGTAGGCACATGCCCGCGAGTCGTACGCGCCGGTGCACGAACGTGTTCCGGTGTGAGTCTTGCCTAGTCTCCCTGCACAAGCGTTTTGACAAGCTCACAGGTGGCGCGTAGTTTTGGCGTGTCGAGGAGAGCGGACTTGTTGGAGGCCACCTATGCGCTTGGTCACGGGTGGCGGTTCCTGCGTCGCTTTTCTTTGCCTCCCAGTTCTGGTCCTGGTTCTGCTCTTTGCTCCCTCGGCCTTGGCAGTTTCTTCCTTCTCGGATGTACCCGACACCGATCCCTACGCGCCGGCCATCTACGACCTCAAGAGTAGAGGCATCATCAGTGGGTTCGCAGACGGGACCTTCCGGCCGAACAGTCCGATGACCCGGCAGCAGTTCGCCAAGGTGATCGTGAAGACTCTGGGACTGACGGTTAGCGGGGGCGAGACCTGCCCGTTCAGCGACGTTGGCCAGGGGTTGAGTCCAGGCGATCCCTTCTACCCGGACAAATACGTGGCCGTTTGCGCCGCGGCCGGCATCACCACGGGCAAGACTGCATCAGCGTTTGACCCTAATGGCAGCGTGACGCGGGCCCAGCTCATCACCATGGTGGCCCGGGCCGCCGACCTGGCTGTGCCTCCCTCCGGCTACAACCCGTCCTTTGGCAGCTTCGATCCTACTCACTACCCCTGGGCCAGGAAAGCCGCCTACGCAGGACTGCTGGACGGCCTACAGGGCATGGGACCGAGCTTCAACTTCTTCGCCCCCGCCACGAGGGGGGAGGTGGCGGAAGTGCTGACGGCCGGCACGGGTTATGGTGTGGACTATTCCATGACCGAAGTCGACTGGCCCACCTTCTTCCGCCGGCTCAAAGCCTCCGGCCGCGATTTCATCGGCCGCTATCTGCCCTGGAAGGGGGCTGCGTGGCGGCAGGTCACTACCGCCGAACTTAAGGCGGCAACCGCTGCGGGCGTCGACTACTTCTTCTGGTTCGAGGACTCCGACAACCACTTTTCCTCCCGCAACGGCTTCGCGCAGGGAGCGGCCGATGCCCAGGAAGCTCTGCGCGCCCTGGAGAGGCTCGGTGTTCCGACTACCACCCCGGTCTACTACACGGTCGACTTCCCCGCCTCGGACGGTAGCGAGATAGATGCCTACTTCCGGGGCGTCGCCTCGGTGGTGCCCGTCTCGCAAGTGGGGGTCTACGGCAACTACACGACCATCGACTGGATCTACCAGCACGGACTTGCCACCTACTTCTGCCAATCAAACGCCTGGCCTCAACCCCAGGGCTGGCACCCTGCGGCCCAGATGCGTCAGGACGTGACGAGCCTCTGGGTCGGTGGTGTCCACTGCGATAGGCTCACGGTGACGGCCGCCGATTTCGGCCAGTGTCGCCGCCGGGAGCAGTCCGACCCCCGATTCCACTACACCGGCACCTGGTCCAGCATCGGCCAAACCCTCGCCTCCGGGGGCAGTTACGCAAGGTCGTCTACCCCTGGGGCCTCGGCCGCCGTCTACTTCCGTGGTACCCGCCTGGACTGGATGGCAGTGAAGGGCCTCACCCCTGGGGTGGCCGATGTCTACCTCGACGGAGTGAAGCAGGCGACAATCGACCTGGCCGCTCCGGTATCCACCTACCAGGTGAACGCATGGTCTACCGGCAACCTCCCCGAGGGCGACCACATGGTAGAGATCGTCCGCAGCTCCAGTAGCGCCCCGGACCAGCGCCTCACCCTCGATGCC
>CAZCCL010000141.1:4511-6409 GCA_964497095.1 uncultured Gaiellales bacterium
GACATCTGGGGGACGCTGAGGACCGGTCCGTAGACGGGGCCGAACCAGAAGCCCTGATCAGCCAACCCTGGGACAGGCATCCCGCCGATTCGAATGCGAATCTGAGCGACGGCCCGACTGTTGTCTGCAAAGGCCGTGCCCCGATGGGGGAAGAGAATGCCCTACAGCAGTCCGGGTGGTCTTCAAGGCTGGCTCGCTGTGTGGACGCGTGACTCCTGGATGGTATCCTTGCCAAGCCCAGACAAGGAGTACTGTGCCCAATACCGATCTCCGGCCCCGCTCAGGGGCTTTCGCATATTCTCCCGAGCAAGCGACCTCAGGTCGATCGCAGACAGATCTTGAGCCGATCGCCATTCGGCGTTGGCCCGTCTGGTTGGCTCGTTTCGCCATGCCCGCGGCCATGGCCGCCGCCTATCCGGGCCTGCGGGCAGCTTTGAGCGACGCAGAAGGCCGGCAGGCGCTGTTCTTGTCGGGGTTGGCCGTCGTGCTTCTCTCTGTGCTGTTCTTCACGTGGGCTCACCAGACGATCAACCAGGCCGAGAAGCTCCCGCGGACACGACTGATCAGGGCCGCCGTGACCTTCGGGGCCTCCTGTGTCGCGGTGGGGGTCTTTCTGAAAGGAGCACAAGCCGACGCGGTTCATGCGGCCATGAAGGTCGCGCACGGACCGCGGCCGCTCTGGCCGGCCGCCAACGGCGCCGAGCGTCTTGGCATCCACCACGATCATGTGGGCCTACTTCCCCGGTTTTCGGCCAAGATGAGCGGTGCCACCCAGGCTCCGGTAAGCCTGTTCTTCCTGGGGAGTGGCGCTGACCTGCTCCAGATGTTCGCGGCAGCCGGGTGGTGTGCGGCCGACCGGATTACCCCGCGCAGTGCTCTGCGGGCATTCGCCTGCGGGGTGCTCGACCGACCTTATTCGTGTGCGCCCGTGCTCCCCGTCTTTCTTGAGGGCAAGCTGCACGACGTGGCTTTCCAGCGGACCGATGAGGGAGGCTCCTCACGTCGTCGACATCACGCCCGCTGGTGGCTCACCGACTTCACCTGCGAAGGCCGGCAGGTGTGGGCGGCTACCGCCTCCTACGACACAGGTGTGGGGATGGGGCGTCTCCTACCCTTGCCCATCCACCACATCGATCCGGACATCGATGCCGAGCGCGACTACATCGTCCGCTCGCTCACGGCAAGCGGTCCTGTACGGGTGATCCAAGAGGTGCGTGTTACCCAGCCCATGAGGGGACGGAATGCTGCCGGGGATCTCTTCTACACCCAGGGCATGGCTTTCGTTCTGGCATAGGCCGGCCCGGCGCCTGACATCTCCACTTCACGATTGCCCGGAAGTCCCATGCCGACCGCTCCGGTGCATGCTGATTAGGGCTTCGATCAGCGCGGAGACGGTGATGCGGAGACCGGAGGATTGCTTGCTATTTCGCGTAGGGGAGGAAGTCATCGAGGTGCTACCGGAGTAGGTAGAGACTCGAACTCCAACAACTCTGGTTGAAACTCGTAGCCGGTGTAGAAGAGCGTGGCGACTGCCACCTTCCCTTCCTGCGGCTCGACGATGTAACGCAGCTTCGCCTCGTACTGCTCGTCGCTCTCGCCACGGAAGCCAATCGAGCTTGGCTGTGTGCGCGGGCCGTAGTCGGGGTCGATGGAGAGACACTCCACGGGGTCAGTGGAGGACAGCCGTTGTTGCGCAATCTGGCCGCCTGCAGAAACGATGGTGATGGGGGCGAGAGTGGTAGCGGCGATCAGGAGAGGGGCAAAGATGTACTTGACCCTGGCTTTCAACCGGTTGCACCTCCCACCGCCAACCTTCGGGACGCGCCGCTTGCGTCTCTCTATCGGGGGAGAGCAGCCTGTGTCCCTAGTCACAATGGGATAGCCGGTCTCAGATCGCA
>CAZCCL010000142.1:0-6330 GCA_964497095.1 uncultured Gaiellales bacterium
TGCGCGGCCGTAATTGGGCGCTGGTGGCCTTCACTGGGCTCGGTACCGCCCTGGCGTTCACGTTCTCGAGCGGCGAGAGGACGAGCCGGGTCCTCTCCTTCCTGGATCCTTCCGCCGATCCTCAGGGGGCGAGTTTCCAACTGTCGCAGTCCTTGGTGGCGCTGGGTCGTGGAGGCTGGTTGGGGGTGGGTCCGGGCGAGAGCGTCCAGAAATTCAGCTATCTTCCCAAAGCCCACACCGACATGATCTACGCGATCCTGGGGGAGGAGTTCGGTCTTCTGGGTGCGGGCCTGGTCTTGCTCCTCTTCGCCGTGTTTGCTGCCGCCTGCTGGAAACTGGCGACCCGCTGCGTGGATCCTATGGGCAAGTACCTGATCGCGGGCTGCGGTATGCTCGTCACGCTTCAAGCCGTGGTCAACATCGGTGGAGTGATCGGGGCGCTTCCTCTTACCGGGGTGCCTTTACCCTTCATCAGCTACGGCCGCAACAGTCTCATCGTCATGTTAGTCGCCATCGGCTTGATACTCTCGGTGGGCCGGTCCGGCAAAGGGCGGCCGGTACCATCTCCGGCGGAGGTCTACGGTAATGTCGCTCATATTGATCGCGGGCGGCGGGACGGCCGGTCACGTGGTGCCCGCGCTGGCGCTCGCTGATGTTCTCTCGAGCCGGGGTTGCGAAGTAGCGTTCTGCGGCACCGAAAGGGGCATGGAAAGCAGATTGGTCCCGGGTGCCGGCTACGCTTTCTCGGTGGTCCGCATCCGCGGGTTCACCCGTGAACTGGGTCTGTCGACCTTGAGGACGCTGGCTTCCCTGCCGGTGGCCGGGCTGGACGCCTGGAGACTCATAAGCAGGTACCGGCCGGCGTGTGTCGTGGGAGTGGGAGCGTACGCTTCAGGTCCGGTGGTGGCCGAAGCGGCTCTGCGGGGGATCCCCGCCGTGGCTGTGGAGATGGACTCACATATGGGATGGACCAACCGCATCCTCAGCCGGCTGGTGGACAAGGTCTGTTTGTCCTTTCCCGACCCTACGCGGGTCGGGAGCAGATACGTCTATACCGGGCGCCCGCTCCGTCCGGAGCTGCTGTCAGCCACCAAACAGGAGGGACTGGCCAGGTTCGGACTGGGGGCGGACCGGCCGGTGCTCCTCGTCTTTGGAGGCAGCCTGGGGGCCCACACCCTGAACCAGGCCTGCGTGGGCGCTTTTGCCCATCAGAGTACTCCGTTCCAGATACTGCACGTCACCGGCGAACGCGACTATCAAGAGGTCGCCGAGGTGCTGGCCGGACCACAGGTCAATCCCGCCTACCAGGCCTTCCCGTTCCTTGACGACTTCTCTCTGGCTTTGGCCGCGGCAGACGCCGCCGTCTCGCGGGCGGGAGGCTCGGTGGCGGAAGTCCTCGCCCGGGGGCTCCCCGCCCTCCTCATCCCCTATCCCTACGCCGCTGCCGACCATCAGACCCGCAACGCAGAAGCCCTTGCCGCCCAAGGGGCTGCGCTGGTCGTGGCCGACGCCGAACTGAGCCCCGCGGTCCTGACACGGGAAGTGGCGACACTCTTGGACCCCGAGGTGAACGCGCGCATGAGGGCGTCCGCGCTCAGTCTGGCCCGGCCGGACGCGGCTACCCGCATCGCCGACCTCGTAGTAGAATTAGCCGCCGCTCATGCGCGCCAACATCATGACTGAACCCACCCTTACCGACACCGGCAGCGTCACCGCCCCGCCCTGGCTGCGGGCCCTCCACTTCGTCGGCGTGGGGGGCGCGGGGATGAGCGGTATCGCCTTGGTGCTGCACGACCGGGGCTATCAGGTCAGCGGTTCCGACCTCAAGCCCTCGCGCTATGTCACTCTGCTGGAACAGGCCCGCGTGCCCGTCAAGATCGGCCACAAAGCCGACAATATCGACAATCCCGACGTAGTGGTCATCTCGTCCGCCATTCCCTCCCACAACGTGGAATTGCAGGAAGCCCAGCGCAGGCGGATCCCTGTGTTGAAACGCGCCCAGGCCCTGGCCTGGATCGTGGATTCAGGCCGGGGGATCGCCGTGTGCGGCACCCACGGCAAGACCACCACCACCTCGATGATCAGTCGGGTCCTCGTGGATGCGGGCCTCGACCCGACCTTCCTGGTAGGGGGAGAGTTGAACGACCTGGGCTCGAACGCTCGCAACGGCTCCGGTGACTTCGTGGTCTGCGAGGCCGACGAGTCCGATGGGTCCCTGCTGCTCCTGCACCCGGAGGTGGCGGTCCTCACCAATCTGGAACTCGATCACCACAGCCACTACCTCCACGTGGAGGACGTGGAGGACGTGTTCAGGGACTTCCTGGGTCGTCTTCCGGCGCAGGGCCGGCTAATCTTCTGCGCCGAGGATCCCCGGGTCTCCGTCTTGGCTGGAGGCGTAGGCTGCCGTACGTGCTCGTACGGGTTCTCCCCGACGGCCGACTACCAGGCTCGCGAGGTGGTCATGCGGCAACTGGGCAGCAGTTTCGAGGTCTGGGAACGAGGTCGAAAGCTGGTCGACGCCGGCCTGATAGTTCCGGGAAGGCACAACGTCCTCAACGCTCTGGCCTGCTTCGCCACCTTGACGGAGCTGGGGGTAGGGCCGGACCGGATCAGTGCAGCCCTGAGCTCGTTCGGAGGGGCGGTGCGGCGGTTCCAGTTGAAGGGAGAGAGGGACGGAGTCACCGTGGTCGACGACTACGCTCATCATCCCACCGAACTCATGGCCACTCTGCGGGCCGCTCGCGAGGGTGACTGGACCCGGGTGGTCGCCGTCTTCCAACCCCACCTCTATTCGCGCACCGAGTTCCTTCATGCCGAGTTCGCCGAAGCACTGCTCGAGGCCGACGTCGCCGTGGTGACCGACGTCTATGGGGCTCGCGAGGAGCCTCGCCCCGGAGTCAGCGGCAAGCTGATCGTGGACAGCATGCTCAGACTCGACCGATGCAAGCCCGTGGTCTATCTGCCCCGGCTCGGTTCGGTGGTGGACTACCTGGAGGGACTGGCCGTTCCCGGTGATCTGATCCTCACCCTAGGGGCTGGTGATGTGCATCGGGTCGGCGAGCGCTTCCTCGCCGCGGCCTGAGAGCCATGTGACCTTGGATCCCGTCCTGCCCGTCACCGAGTCTCTCGTCGGCGCTGTGCGCCGCATCGGGGGCACACGGTCCTGGGCCAAAGCTCCCTCGGCTCCTTTCACGACCATCGGCACGGGGGGAGAGGCCGCGCTGCTTGTCACCTTGGCGACCCCCCGCGCTCTCGTCGAGGTTCTCGAGTTGGTCGAATCGTGCGGATACGCCTGGACCTGTCTAGGGGCAGGTTCGAATCTCCTTGTCGCCGACAGGGGATATCCCGGAGTCCTCGTCAAGCTGGACGCGGACTTCCACTACGTCGAGGGCCTACCGTCCCGCCCGGGCAACGCGGGGTCCCAGGTGAGGATCACGGTGGGAGGAGGCGCTTATCTGACCAGGCTCTCCGCCGTGGCGGCCGAAGCCGGGCTTTCCGGACTGGAAGCCGCCTGCGGGATCCCCGGGTCCGTGGGAGGGGGCGTGGCGATGAACGCCGGGGCGCACGGATGGTCGTTGGCCGAGGTGGTGGAGGAGGTGCAGGTGGCGTCGCCGTCAGGCCTGAGCTGGCTGCCGGCCGACGCCCTGGAGTGGGGTTATCGCCACTGCCGGCTCCCCGAAGCCTCCATCGTCACGGCTGTACGGCTGCTACTCACCAGCGGGGACCCGAAGGCCATCCTGGAGCACCATCGGACTTTGCTCCGCAAACGCCGGACCACCCAGCCCCGAGCGGTACGTACGTTCGGGAGCGTGTTCAAGAACCCGCCGGGCGAGGCTGCCGGGAGGCTGCTCGAGGCCGCCGGCCTCAAAGGAGTGAGACGGGGTGGCGCCGAAGTATCCAACGTTCACGCGAACTTCGTAGTGAATCTGGGAGATGCGACCACCACAGACGTGCTTGTGTTGATGACCCTCATGCGACAGGGAGTACAGCGGACCAGCGGGATCTCGCTGGAGCCGGAAGTAAGGCTGCTGGGAGCGAGCTTCCCCTGGGAATCTCTCCCGGCTGGTTCGGGGCTGCCGAGCGGCGATGGATAGACGCGTCCGCGCCCGCCGCCGCACAGTCGGCCGGCAGCGGGGTCGCCGGCGGGCCGTGGTGGCCATGATCATCGTGGCGGTCATCGCCTGCGCTGCTTTGTTTCTCTGGCTCCGTGCTTCGGACGTCTTCGCGGTGAAGCGCATCACCGCCACGTCGACCGACCATGTAGCCATCGAGGAGATCTATCAGGCCACGGTCGAGGCGCGCGGAGTCAGCCTGCTGCGCCTGTCGACCGCCGATATCAAGGCCGAGCTCTCCTCGCTCCCCTACGTGCGCGCCGTGGAAGTACATCGTCGGTTTCCTGACACTCTCGAGGTCGAGCTCGTCGAGTATCTCCCGGCGGCCCGAGTACGCACTCCCTCAGGCGAGGTGTGGTTGGTCGCTGAGGACGGCAGGGTCCTCGAGAAGACCGGCGCAGCCGACCTTCCCCTGGTCGTGGCAACGGGCGCTCTCTCTCCTCTTGCCCCGGGAGAGTATCTCCCGACGGTCGTCGCCGATGCTTTGCCGCTCGCCTGCCTGATGGTTTCCTGGGGCGCACCCCCGGCGACCTTGCCTGCGATGGATCACATAGCTGTTTCGACCGGTGGCGAACTGACGGTGGTGTTGGAGGGCGGAACCGAGCTGAGACTGGGTTCCCCCCAAGAGCTCGACCAGAAGTTGACGGTCTCCGAATCGATTATCGAGCAGTACTTGAGGGATGGCAGGCAGTTGCTCTATGTCGATGCGAGTGTGCCGGATCGGGTGGCTGTCAAGGCCGAGTGAACGTGATATCGTGCCCTTTGCAAGGAATAGTCGGTTTCGTCGCGTACTGAAGAGTGGGCCGGCAAGTGGGCCGGTGAAGAAGGGCGGGCGCATCCCGGGGATGCGTACCGAGCGAATCTAAAGTAGTGATTGAGGGATTGGAGAGAAGACTCAAGTTGGAGTCCTGTGATTCGATGATTGTGGAGGTTCGAGGACTATGAGCGACACGGGATCCAGCTACCTCGCGGTGATCAAGGTCGTCGGGGTGGGCGGGGGAGGCACCAATGCCGTCAACCGCATGGTCGATGCCGGACTCAGGGGTGTCGAGTTCATCGCCGTCAACACGGACGCGCAGGCGCTGCTGATGTGTGATGCCGATGTGAAGCTGCACATCGGCGGGAAGATCACACGCGGTTTGGGGGCGGGCGCTAACCCAGAAGTGGGCCGGGCGGCAGCCGAGGAGAGCCGGGACGAGATCCGGGAGATCTTGAAAGGTGCGGACATGGTGTTCGTGACCGCCGGCAAAGGTGGCGGCACCGGCACCGGCGGAGCCCCGGTGATCGCGGAGATCGCGCGCGAGTTGGGCGCGCTGACCGTCGGGGTGGTGACCAAGCCCTTCGGCTTCGAGGGACGAAAGAGGGCATCTCAGGCCGAGGCCGGCATCGAGGCGTTGGCCAAGAAAGTGGACACTCTCATCATCATACCCAACGACCGGCTGCTTCAGGTCGTCGAGAAGAGGACCTCCATAATTGAGGCCTTCAAGGTGGCCGACGACGTACTTCGCCAGGGAGTCCAGGGCATCACCGACTTGATAACGGTCCCGGGACTCATCAACCTCGATTTCGCCGATGTCCGCACCATCATGCGGGACGCGGGCTCGGCCCTTATGGGCATCGGTGTGGCGAGCGGCGAGAGCCGGGGCGTCGAAGCGGCCAAGTCGGCTATCTCTTCGCCCCTCCTCGAATCCTCCATCGAAGGCGCCACCGGCATTCTGCTCAACATCAGCGGAGGCCCGGACATGGGCCTGTTCGAGGTCAACGAAGCGGCCGAGATCATCTCCGATGCGGCCGACACCGAGGCGAACGTGATTTTCGGAGCAGTCATCGACGATTCCCTTGGCGACCAATTGCGAGTGACGGTGATCGCCACTGGGTTCGACCGGCTGCAGCGGGCCGACAGACTGGCCGACAGCTCGGTCGAAGTCGTGACCCCGAGACAACCGGGGGCGAGCGTCCTGCCCCCTCAGACCCACACGTTCGAGATGGACGAGGATGTGCTCGATATCCCGCGGTTCTTGCGCGACAAGGACTAGCACCTGGTGTGACCGCCAACTTCGGTGAAAGGCTCCTCGGCCCGGCATTGGAGGAGCGGATCGACGTGCAGGCCCGCTCCCGGATGGAAGTGCGTCGGTCCGGCAACGTGCTCTATTTGGAGGCCGAATTGCCCGGGGTATTCCGAACGTTCTTCACCACTCGGCTGGGAGGCGTGAGCCAA
>CAZCCL010000143.1:0-346 GCA_964497095.1 uncultured Gaiellales bacterium
GTTCGGGGACGTGCCGCTCAATATCGAACTCAAGATGGAAGTGGTCGATTCGCCCAACTCGGCCGGTATCGTGATCGACGCGGTGCGCTGCGCGAAGCTGGCCCTGGACAGGGGTATCTCGGGCGCGCTGTACGATCCCTCCTCGTACTTCATGAAATCTCCGCCCATCCAATACAGCGACGAGGAAGCCAGGCGCAAGACCGAGGCCTTCATAGCCGGTGAGCCGGCTTGCGAATGATCTAGAGCAGCCTGTGGATAGAGGGCCCGGGGGGGGTATTGGGCCCGGGGCCCGGGCATATGGTGGGTTGTGGGTGTATTGAGTACTCCCCAAATCTCTGGTGTACCC
>CAZCCL010000143.1:356-6292 GCA_964497095.1 uncultured Gaiellales bacterium
TTTATCTTGTGGGGCCTGTGGTTTGTGGGGGCCGGGGCTGCGAATGCCGCCCGGGCCCCGGCCATCTCGAGGGTTGAGCTTGAAGTCAGACCTCCACATAGCTCTGGTGACCCCCTTCTCGTGGAGCACTCCCAGTGCCGTCAACCAGCATGTGGCCGACCTGGCCCGCGAGCTCAAAGCTCGGGGGCACCTGCCCGTGGTGGTCGCCTCATCAGACGAGTCCCAAGAAGTCCGCAGGATGCGCGTGCTGTTTCAGCGGACTCGGGGCCAGGTGGTCGCCCTTCTTAGGGACTATCGCGGTGGAGTGCCCGCCGATCCCTTGTTGCTGCCGCCCCCAGGTATCGGTCCCCTGAGTCGAGACGCGGGGATCCCCGTGGTGCCTCTGGGTTCCAGTTTTCCCGTGCGGCTTAACGGGGGGGTGGCCAACCTCGGGCTGCCGGTAGACATAACGTCCCGCTTGGAGAGGCTGATGCTGGGTGCGCACTTCGATCTGGTGCACGTGCATGAGCCGCTAGCTCCCTCGCTCAGTTTCACGGCGCTTCGTGAAACGCGTAGCCCGGTGGTGGGCACGTTCCATCTGACCCCGGTCGGCGTGGCCGCCTACGAATTGGGCCAGTCGGTCCTTGAGCGGTTCTTCCTCAGACTTGATGCCCGCATCGTGACCTTTTACCACGGCAAGCAGATGATGGAGGAGATCTATTCCGGCGCCTTCGAAACACTCTCCTGCGGCACGCCGATGAAGTGCGACTCTGCCGACCGGTCGACTCAAGCCCCACCCTCGGACCGCTTTGGTCTGTATCTGTACAGGGGGGACGGGCGCCGATCGTACCGGGCATTGCTCCGGGCGTTGCTGGCCGGGTTCCCTCCGGATCTCGACCGCTTGGTGGTGGCCGTACACCGGCCGTCGGCGGAACGCTGGCTCCCGCGAGGGGTCCCTCGCAAGCTTCAGTCCCGGGTGACCCTCTATGGCTTCGACGAACCGGACGAGCTGGCGTCCTTCTACCGTGGTGCCGCCGTCACCATCTTGCCCTATCTCGGCGGCGAATGGCTGTGCGCAAACGCCGCGGAGGCGGCCGTCTGTGGATGCCCTTTCGTGGGGCCCGACCTCCCGCCCGTGCGTGAGCACGTTTCGGTGGACTCGAGTGGGGGCGCGGTCTTCTCCCCCAGCCGTTCCGGGGCTTTGGGCAAAGCGATCGAAGAAGCGGTGCTCAAGCCTCATGTGCCCTCCGATGCCCACAGGATGAGCACGGTCGTCGATCGATTGGAGGAGGTCTACAGGACGACCATCGCTGCCACCAGCGGGCGGGAAGGTCTCTTGGGCAAGACCCCCGTTGCGGGATATTCCCTGCACGTGCGCGGGATAGGGGAGGAATCGGCCCGCAGGCGCATGCGACACGCAGCCTTGGGCCCGTCCCGGCCCGACTGGATCAATGCCGATCTGCACGTCCACACCAGCTACTCCAAGGACTGCGCGATGCCCATAGAAGACATTCTGGAGACCGCTCGGGAGATCGGCCTGGGCGCCCTGGCCATAGCCGATCACAACGAGATAGAAGGGGCGTTCGCAGCCCGGGAACTCGCCCAAGGCGACCCGTTCATCATCGTCGCTGAAGAAGTGAAGACGAGAGACGGGGAGGTCATAGGGCTGTTCCTGGAAGAGAGGATCCCCCGGGGACTGAGCTTCGACGATACTTTGTCCCTGATCAAGGAACAGGGAGGGCTGGTCTACGTACCCCACCCTTTCGACGCTCTCCGAACCACCCCGTCCTACCGCTCGATGGTGGACAATCTCCACCGCATCGACGTCATCGAGATCTACAACGCGCGGGTGGCCCTCTCCTCGTTCAACCTCAGCGCCGAGCGCTTCGCCGCCAAGTACAACGTCGTCGCCGGGGCGGGGAGCGATGCACATGTGGTCCAAGGACTGGGGACGGCCATGTTGCGCATGCCCCGCTTCACCGACCCCCAGAGCTTCATCGCGGCCTTGTGGGAGGCCGATATCATCGCCAAACGCAAGAACCTGCTCTATCTGACCTCCCTGAAGCTTCTGCAGACCACCTTGGACCGAGTGTTCCCCGAAGACTGACTCTTCTCCCTTCAGGGCCGGAGGATTTCACAGGCCTCCCGCCAATATAGTGTCTACCCTCATCGACCGCGCGGCACCACCGTCCGCCCTCGCCGCGGTCCGCAGGGACAGCGACGCACCATGGGACTACAGAACGACCTAGGCGACGACGTGAAAGAATCTCCGCCTCTCGCGGAAGCGAACGAGATCTACCGAAAGCTCGAAGAGCGCGCCATAACCGAGACTAACGATCTCAACCGTCGCGTGGCTCACTGCCGTCTATGTCGGCGCAGCGACTACCTGCCCACTGTAGGATCCGGCCACCCGCTGGCCGACATCCTCCTCGTCAAGTACCGGCCTCGCCACCTCGAAGTGACCGAAGGAGTGTCCTTCTACGGTCGCTCGGGGACGGCGGTTCTCAAGAGCATGGAGCGCTTGGGGGTCAATGCCCTGATCGTGTACGGCACCAACCTGGTCAAGTGTCACGATGTGGATGCCGCCGAAGGGGAGAAGCACTGCCCGGCGTTCTGGTTGGAGGAGTTCCACATAACCCAGCCTCGCATCGTGGTGATCATGGGGCGGCGGACCCTCGACGTTGTGAACCACGAACGCGTCGCGGGTATGAAGGAGCTTGCCTGGGACCCTGGCGTCCTCCAGGATTTCACTGCCTTCTGCAAAGCTCTCGTGACCCCCGACATCGATGACTCCTTGGATGAGGAGAAGGCCAAGGGCGAATTCTGGAAGGCATTTCGGAACTTGGGTGATTGGTTCCGCGATGAGCCCCCGTACTGAGCGTCCGGCTGGAACCTCCTGCGCATAGGCTCGCCGGTCACTGGGTAGATTGACGCCGAAGGCCCCACTCGTGGGTCGATCCTGGGAGGGCACACATGGCTGAGAAGAGGCACCTCGTGGTGACGGTCTTTGAGAACGAAGCCAAGGCCACGACGGCTGCTGAGTGGTTGAAGAAATGGGAGCGCATGAACAAGGATGTCGACGACATCAAGTTCGGCGCCATCGGTGTCCTCACAGCCGGCGAAGACAGGGAGATCAAGGTCCACCGCGTGGGCAAGCGAGACGCCAAAGCGGGGGCCGGACTGGGTCTGGTCATTGGAGCGCTCGTGGGCGCTGTAACGGCCGGCGTGGGACTTCTGGGTGGCATGGCCGTGGGTGCTTTGGCCGGCGGGGTCGGGGGCGGCTTGATCCACAAAGGTCTCGGCATGCATGAGGGGGACTTGGCTGATCTGACCGATCAACTGTGCTCGGGCCGGGCCGCGGTGGCGATAGTGGTCGACGAGGCTGCCGTGAAGGCTGTCACCGACCAGTTGGTCGACCTGGGAGGCGAGACCAAGGTCTATGAGTGTTCCTTGGAGGCGCTGAAAGAGGCAGAAAAGAGCGGGCCCTAGGCGGTCTCGCCCCGGGTCCGCCCCGACCGCCGGACTGCGGTCACGTGGTGGCGTCGGGTCGTCTCTACCCCCTTCGGACCAGCAGACCTACAGCTTCCACGTGCGGCGTGTGGGGGAACATGTCCACCGGGGTCACTCGCTCCAATCGGTAACCGTGTTCTTGGAACTGGGCGATGTTCGGCGCCATGGTGGTGGGGTTGCAGGAGACGTAGACGATCTTCGGTGCTCCCACCTCGCCCACGCGGGACACGACCCTCTTGCTCAGACCGGCGCGGGGCGGATCCACCACTACGACGTCCGGGTTCTCTGATCCGGCGGGGAGTCTGCGACTGCCCTGGGCCACTTCCCGCAGCACCCGGCGCACGTCGCCCTCCACGAACCGAGCGTTGTCGATGCCGTTGAGACGGGCATTCTCCTCGGCGTCGCGGACCGCGGCCGGGATGGCTTCGATCCCGAGGACCCCGGCGGCTCGCCCGGCGAGAGACAACCCGATCGACCCCACTCCGGAGTAGAGATCCCAGACCACCGGCCTATCCGTCCGGGTCGCAGTCGGCCGGACGCCGGACTCCTCCCCGTGCTCCTCCGGCAGGGGACCCAACGCCTCGTCGGCGACCAGGCTGTACAGTACGTGGGCCATGATGGTGTTGGTCTGGAAGAAGGCGTCAAGGGACACCCTGAATGTGACCCCCGCCAGCCGCTCGAGGAGATAAGGACGTCCCCACAGCGTTAGTGACTCCAGCCCGGCGCTGAGCTCCGCGCGGCCGGTGTTGACTGCGTGGGCGATGCCGACGATTCCGGGCTGGGCCGAACGCAGCCGCTCCACGAACCCTTTGGCGTCGGGGAGGTCACCCGGGCCCGTGACCAGACTGACGAGCAGCTTGGACCCAAGCTGGGCCGAGCGGACGACGAGGTGCCGGGCGAAGCCCTCGCCCGTGCGTGGATTCCAGCCGGAAAGCCCTTTTTCGCGCAGCCAGCTCTCGACGGTTGCCCGGATGCCTTCCATCTCGTTGGGAAGCAGGTGACACTCGCTCAGCGGGAGCACCGAGTCCCAGCGGCCGGGTGGTCTGAAGCCGACGACAGCCCCAGCGGACGAGATACCGATGGAGAAGTCGACCCGGTTACGATACCGCCACGGGTCGGCCATGCCGAGGATCGGTCTAAGCTCGAAGTCACTCAGCCCTCCCAGATGTTCCAGGGACTCCCGCACCTGCCGGGCCTTGTAGGCGAGTTGCGCGCCGTAATCGAGGTTCTGCCAGACACAGCCGCCGCAACTCCCGAAGGAGGAGCAACGCGGCTCCAACCGGTCCTGCGACGGCCCTATCAAATCGAGTACACGCGCCTCCGCATACCGCTTCTTCACTCTGGTCACGGAGACCCGGACGACGTCACCGGGGACGGCACCGGTGACGAAGATGACGAAGTCGTCCAGCCGAGCCACCCCCTTGCCCCCGAAGGCCAGGGTCTGTATGGGCACTTCCAGGACGTCGTCCTTTTGGGGTCGCCGTGATCGATGAGGTTGGTCCATAGGACCGAGGATTATAGCGACCCTTCCTCGTGCGCCGGAGCGCGGTCACCGGGGAAAGCAGCCCGGCTTGCTTCAGCGGCGTCCGCCGGCGGTGCTCATATCTGGCGCCGGGCGGCGGGCCGCCAGGACTTCTCTACTCGGAGGCCACCGGTTTGTCGACAGGCTGCCCGGAGGGCTCAGGTCGTCTGCCCCCGACCTTCTCGAAGACCAACTCGAGGTTCCGCTCGTCCACGCGGATGGTGTCGCCGTCGCGGAAGTCGCTCTTGAGAAGCCCCAGCGCGATCTTGTCCTGGATTTCCTTCTGGATGAGCCGTTTGAGCGGCCGGGCCCCGTACGCAGGGTCGTAGCCCTGCTGGGCAAGGTAGTCCTTGGCCGCATCGGTGAGCTCCAGGCCGATATCTCGCTCGGCCAGGCGTGCCCGGAGCAGTTCCAGCTGGATCTCGACGATCCCCTTGATGTCCTCCAGCGAGAGCCGGTGGAAGATGATCACCTCGTCCACCCGGTTGAGGAATTCGGGCTTGAAAGTGGTCTGCATGAGCTCGGTCACCCGCATGTCCATCTCCATCTCGCTGATATCGGGATCGAGGATGAACTGGCTGCCGATGTTGGAGGTCATGATGACCACCGTGTTCTTGAAGTCCACGGTGCGGCCGTGGCCGTCGGTGAGCCGGCCGTCGTCCAGGATCTGCAGCAGCAGATTGAACACGTCGGGATGGGCCTTCTCGATCTCGTCGAGGAGGAGCACGGAATAGGGGCGGCGCCGCACGGCCTCGGTGAGGTAGCCGCCTTCCTCGTAGCCCACGTAGCCGGGCGGCGCCCCGATCAGCCGGGCCACCGAGTGCCGCTCCTGGAACTCGCTCATGTCTACGCGCACCATGGCCTTCTCGTCGTCGAACAGGAACTCGGCCAGGGCCCGGCCCAGCTCGGTCTTGCCCACGCCGGT
>CAZCCL010000144.1:0-4461 GCA_964497095.1 uncultured Gaiellales bacterium
ATCTCGGCTATGGCCCACATCACCGGCGGAGGCATGGTCGGCAACTTGAGCCGGGTGGTCCCCGATGGGCTGTCGGCCCGTTTGGACTTCTCCGAGTGGAGGGTGCCGCCCATGTTCCGGACCATACAACGTCTGGGTGCGATCTCGGAGCGGGAGATGTTCGACACCTTCAACATGGGCATCGGCTACGTGCTGGTGGTGTCTGCCGCGAGGGCGGAGCAGGCCGCCGGTCTGGTGGCGGAGGCCGGAGAAGAGGTCGTTCGTCTGGGTGCGATAGTCGCGGGAGGGGAGAAGGTCACTTTGGACGGGCTCTCGTGAGAGCGGCCGGCGAGGCAGACCGCGCGGCGCGGGCGACAGAGCCGCCGGGCGACGGCCCGCTCGGCGTCCCTCGTGAAGGGGAAGCCGGCGCGACCGGTGCGAGGCCGGTCTTCCGGCTGGCGGTGTTGGCGTCGGGAAGTGGCACCAACCTCCAGGCCATCATCGACCAGTTGCACGGGCGCCCGGTCGGCCTGAGGGACAATCCCGCCCGGGAGTCCGCGCGGATGTCTGCGAGGGTGACCGTAGGGGCGACCACCGCCCCGACTACGGCACCGACAGCCCCGGCGGTGGCCTTGGTGCCGCCCGTCATAGAGGTGGCGTTGGTGGTGAGCGACGTGCCCGGGGCGCGCGCCCAGGAACGGGCGCGCGCCGCCGGCATCCCCACCGCCGTCTTCCCATCCGGTGACTACGCCACCCGGGAGGAACACGACCTGGCCATGGTTGGCGCCATCCGCGAGGCGGAGGCCGATTTGGTAGTCCTCGCCGGCTACATGCGTCTGGTGTCGCCGGCGTTCGTGCGGGCTTTCCCCTTGCGCATCATCAATCTGCACCCGGCTCTGCTCCCTGCCTTTCCCGGGACCACCTCGATCGGCGACGCCGTGGACTACGGGGTGAAGCTCACCGGGGTCACGGTGCACTTCGTGGACGAAGGACTGGACACGGGGCCCGTCATCGCCCAGGAACCGGTGCGGGTGGAGCACGGCGACACCGCAGAGAGCCTGGCGGCCCGCATCCACGCTGTGGAGCATCGGCTCTTACCGGCCACGATCCGACTCATCGCCGCCGGCAGGGTCAGGCCGCCGCTTCCAGGAAGCCGGGTCGTCCAGGTAGACTGGAGCGACTGAAGCTGCGGGGCTGCGAAGGGCCACGAACGGTGGGCGGCGCCATGCGACGTGATGACGTGAACGAAGAGCCGCGAACGGCGAGAACCATTCCCCGGCCGCGTGGGGCCGGGAGGCCGACGAGGAGGAGAGAGTGAAGGTCAAGCGAGCGCTGGTGTCGGTATCGGACAAGCGTGATCTGGAGCCCTTCGTGCGCGGGCTGGTGGAGCTGGAGGTCGAGGTGATCTCTACCGGGGGGACCGCCCGTCACCTGCGAGAGGCGGGACTGCCCATCATCGGCATCTCCGAGGTCACCGGCTTTCCCGAGATCATGGACGGCAGGGTCAAGACCCTGCATCCGGCCATCCACGGGGGCATCCTCGCCGACCGGGACCGGCCCAGTCACATGAAGGCCATCGCCGAGCTCGGCATCAAACCCATCGATCTGGTGGTCGTGAATCTCTATCCGTTCGAGTCGACCGTCGCCCAGCGCGGGGTCAGCGAGATCGACGCGGTGGAGAACATCGACATCGGCGGTCCCTGCATGGTGCGCGCCGCGGCCAAAAACTTCGTCGGGGTGTGCATCGTCACCGATCCCGCCGATTACGACTCGGTGCTTGCGGAACTCAAGGACAACCAGGGAGAACTGTCGCGGGAGACCCGACGCCGTCTGGCCACAAAGGCTTTTCATCACACGGCTCACTACGACTCGGCCATCGCCGCCTGGTTCGGGGAACAGGAGGAAGACTTTCCCACGAATCTGATGCTCGATCTAAGCAAGATCCAGGACCTTCGCTACGGCGAGAACCCGCACCAGCGGGCAGCCTGGTATTCGGAGGTGCGCCTTGGTGGGGAATTGGCGGCGGCTCTCGAGCAGCATCACGGGCAGCAACTGTCGTTCAACAACCTCCTCGACCTGGATTCGTGCCGCCGGGTCCTCGATGAGTTCACCCTGCCCTGCTGCGTGATCGTCAAGCACAACAACCCCTGCGGGGTGGCGGTGGCGGAGACGGTGGCGGCGGCATACGAGAAGGCCGTCTCGTGCGACCCGGTGTCGGCCTTCGGCGGGGTGATCGCGGTCAACCGGATGGTCGACGAGGCCACCGCGCGATCACTTTCCACCAATTTCGTGGAAGTACTCTGGGCGCCGGGATATGCAGACGAGGCGATGGAGATCCTCACGCAGAAGAAGGACATCCGCATCCTGACCGGCCAGCACAATCGCGACACCTGCGGCGGCTTCGACATGAAACGAATCGTCGGGGGCATGCTGGTACAGGATTGGGATTGTGAGCTCGACCAGCGGGAGAACATGGAGGTCATCAGTACCCGCCATCCGACGGAGAGCGAGTGGGGTGACCTGCTCTTCGCCTGGCGCGTGGCGAAGAACACCAAGTCGAACGCCATCATCCTGGTCAAGGACCTCATGACTCTTGGCGTGGGCGCGGGGCAGATGAGCCGGGTGGACTCGGCCAACCTGGCGGTATCGCGGGCCCGGTTCCCGTTGGCCGGCTGCGCGGTGGCCTCCGACGCTTTCTTCCCGTTCCCGGACGCTCTCCAGGTGGTGGCCGATGCGGGAGCGACCTGCGTGATCCATCCGGGAGGGTCGAAGCGGGACGACGAGTCCCTGGCTCTGGCCGAGGCCCGGGGCATGGCCATGGTGGTGACGGGCCGACGGCACTTCAGACATTAGGATCGCGACGAGGGGGTGAGGGGGTCTCGTCCAGCCGCGCTGGTGCGATTCTTCCCGAAACCCCCTCACCCCCTCGCACCGAGCCACAGATCGCCGAAGCGCCGTCTGCCGCCCCCCGAGGAGGGGCCCGGGTCCCAGCCGCGCTGGTGCGATACTTCCCGAAGCCCCCTCACCCCCTCAGACCGAGCCACAGGTGGCCGAAGCGCCGTCCGCCACGCGCTCAAGAAGGCTGGGGCTTCGTCCAGCCGCGCCGGTGCGGCTCCCCCAGTAAGCCGCTATACCATTCCCAGCGAGGCGGCGGACTCCCAGTCGAGGTTATCCCTCTCTGCTTCGCTCATCGGCTGCCGGGCGAGGAAGTCGATGCAGGCGGGCATGTCCTCGAACGGATAGTCGGTGCCCAGCACCATCCTCTCCGTACCCAGGGCATCGCGCGTGCAGGCGAAGGCCTGGGGGGAGTAGTTTCCGCTGGTGGACGAGATGATGTTGTCGCGCAGGTAGTCGCTCGGCATGCGCTTCAGCTTGGGCGCCACAGCGGGCTCGAGCGGTACGTGTCCCTGGATATACGGACGGTCCACCCGGTCGAGCATGAACGGGAACCCCTCGCCGTAGTGGCCGAGGATGATCTTGAGCTTGGGAAAGGCGTCGAACACCCCGGCGACTATCATCCGCATCACCACCATGGACGTCTCCACCCCGAACCCGAAGCTGGGCCCGGCCACGCCCAGCCCATAGGTCCCCAGTTCGGAGATGATCGGGTAGGTGGGATGCAGGTAGATGGGGATGTCGAGGTCCTGCGCCTTGGCCAAGAGCGGCCAGTACTGTTTCTCGTCGAGGAAGGAATCGCCGAAGTTGGAGTGAGTGTTCCAGCCCCTGAACCCCAGCTCCTTGACACAGCGTTCCAGCTCTCTCACAGCCGAATCGACATCTTTGGGCGCGACGGTGGCGAACCCCTGCAGACGATCGGGAAAGCGGGAGATTGCTTCGGCCAGGACGTCGTTGGTCTCCTTGGCCACCCGGGTACCCACGGCCGGGGGCAGGGGATCGGTACCCGGCGCCGCCAGAGACAGCACCGCCACGTCTATGCCGGCCTCATCCAGTCGGGCGATGCGTCCTGCGCCGAGATCGAGGAGTCTGTCCAGTAGGCGGTAGGGGATGTTCACTCCGGGGACCGGATACAGCCGATATCTGGTATCCGGATCGTCCGCGATCCGGGGGTAGCCGGCGTTGGCTTGGAGTGCGCTTACCCAGGATTCTGAGGCGTAGTGGTTCTCGAGGTCGATCTTCCGGGTCACGACGGCTCCTTTCGGTTACGGCCCGCCCTGTGGTTGCGACGTGCCCTGTGGTTGCGGCGTGGAAGCCGCGGGGTCGTCAGTCTGGAGCCATTACCATAGAGTCAAGGAGCATGAAGAGCAAGTCGCGGCAGGGAGCGAACGGGGCCGCGGGGGAGAGCAATTCACCCGGCGTGGAGATCCACCTCTCCGCGCCCCGGTCGCCCGGGACGGTCAAATCGGCCCGAGCGTTCTCGATCAGCGACTCCAGCGACTCCCGGGTCTCCTCCAAGTGGAATTGCAGCCCGATGACTCGACCGTCGTTGTAGGCGAAAGCCTGATTGGCGCAGGCTTCCGAGGA
>CAZCCL010000144.1:4561-6287 GCA_964497095.1 uncultured Gaiellales bacterium
GATGACGTCCTTCTCGACCTTCAGCCAGGGATACGTACTCTCCTGGTGGACGTTCATGGGACCGCCTATGATCACCAGTAGGTCCAGGTAGTCGGGTCGCGGTACCTCTGGAGGACCCGCCTCCGGCCGGCGGAACATCTCCGTGCCGGACAGGCTGTGGGCGCGGTCGCGGGCCCACTCCCCGATGGCGCCGATCCCTTCGAACGGCACGTGCTGCAGGTAGTGGACCCGCATTCAGCCTCCGCTGCGTGGTGACCGGACTATTCCGCCTCTGGCTCCAGTCTACCGCGGGGAGGCAAGTACGGGCGCTGACTCTGCGGCCGGCGTGGGGCCTGGGTCCGGCGCGGGGCGGCCTGAACCGGAGCGGGGGCCGCATCGGGGTGCGGCTTCTGACCACGCCGAGCCTCCCGTTCCACGCGGCGCTGCTCGCGGGCCTCCCACACCAGCTGCCGGTCGGCGATGGGCTGCGCCTGCTCCGCCGCGCGTGCGACCCGCACCTTCCTCCTGCTGCGCCGGAGCAGATTGCGATAGTAGTTGAAGTGCCAGCCCACGTGGAAGAGGGAGATGAGCGTCATCGCCACCCCGGCCTCCACGTGCCAGAACAAGAGGTCGAAGGGGATTCTGAAGGGCAGGGTGTAGTCGAGTTGGATGGTGAGGATCAACCCGAAGATGCCTGTGATCAGGAAAGTGGCGAGAAGAAGTACGTTCCAGATCTTGCGATGAGTGGTGACCCTTATCTTCTTGGTCTTGTGCAGGATGAAGCTCACGGTGTAGATCAGGAAGAACCCGAGAGCGATGGGGCTGACGTTGTAGCCGGTGAAGAACGAGGCCTGGTCCGTGTTCGCGCCGCCCGTGGCGCCCGCGGAGCCGTCGCTCGAGCCGCTCGAGGGTGGGATGGTGGTGGAAGTGGTCCCAGAACCGTCGGTGGCTGCCAAGGCGACGGCCCCAGACGCGATGGCCGCGCTCTCGGTATCGGTGTTGTCCGCGGAGGCGAGAGAGACGACCGAGCCGATGCTCAGGCAGGCACCACAGCCGGCGCAGGGGCCCAGCGGGCAATCGCCCGTCGGAGGCTCTCCGGAGGTGGTCGTGGCCACCGCCAGGCTCGTGGTGGTTGTGGTCAGCTTCTGCGTGGTGGTGGTAGAGGGTGGCGCCGCGGTGGTAGTGGTGGACGCCACCGGCTCGGACTGGGAAAGATCGCAGATGTCGTCGCCGTTGGTGTCGACGTATCGACTGCACCTTCCCGGGTAGGGGTCGTTGACGAGCCCCTTGGGACAGTTGTCCCACGCCAGAGCTTGGGAGGGGAAGGCGCCGTAGGAAATACCAAAGACCGTTAGGGAGGCGACCAGCGCGAAAGCCGCTATCCGTCTCTTGTTGAGTACCATCACACCATGCCTTTTGTTAGAGCCGACCGCCGGGCGCTCTACGCCGCACGGTCGTGCGTCCGAAGACGCATCCTGGTTTGACCCTGGTGCAGTGTACCCGCGGGGGTATAAAACACCTATAAATCCTGGATTACGATTTCGTAGCCGGTCACGGGGTTTGCGGGACTGGGCGACGGTATGTCGGCGCGGCCCCCGGAGGCCCCGCACCCCGGTTGCGGTGCGCGTTGACACCCACCGGGGCTGGGGCTACAATCGTCCCTCCACACGGGCCGTTAGCTCAGTTGGTAGAGCACCGGACTTTTAATCCGAGGGTCGCTGGTTCGAGTCCAGCACGGCTCATTGAA
>CAZCCL010000145.1:0-1772 GCA_964497095.1 uncultured Gaiellales bacterium
CAGAACTGGAGTCTGTCACTGAAGCCCTCAGGAGCCACACAGGAGACGCCGACCGTTGCGGTAGAGCCACAGGGTTCCCAGCAACTCAATCTGACGGTGACCCCTGGACCGGATGCCCAGGCAGGGACATACGACCTGACCGTTACGGCCATCGGCGGCGGAGAGACGGTCAGCACTCCGCTTCAGATAGAGATCACGGGGACCTACACCCTCACGCTGACGACCCCGGACGGTCGACTGAATGTGGATGTGAAGGCGGGTGGGACGACCCGGGTGCCTCTCGTGGTCACAAACAGCGGTACCGGTCCACTCCAGGGAGTTAGCCTGTCTGCTTCTCCACCCGCCAATTGGGAGGTCACCTTTGAGCCAAGATCTATCGACGTCCTCCCGGCCAATCAGGAGCAGTCGGTGGTGGCGGTGTTCACTCCGGCAAAAAACGCGATAGCCGGCGACTACGTGGTGACAATAGGCGCGCAGGCCGACCAGGCGGCGACGCAGGCGGATATCCGGGTCACGGTGAAGACCTCCACACTCTGGGGCGTCATCGGTATCTGCATTGCCGTCGCGGCCATAGCGATCCTCGGGCTGGTCTTCCGCCGCTTCGGCCATCGTTGACAGGGCGGTGACGGGGCAGGGGTGCAGGACACCGTGAGCATCAAGCGCCGATATGGAGACAGGTGCGATGCCTAGTCCGGCGACAGATGCGGTCATCATGGCCCAGGGGCTGACCAAGAAATACGGCCAGTTCACAGCGGTCGACAAACTCGACCTGAAGGTGCTTCGGGGTGAGATCTTCGGTCTGCTGGGCCCGAATGGAGCCGGCAAGACCACCACGATACTCATGCTACTGGGACTGACCGAGCCGACGTCTGGGACGGTTCGGGTGGACGAGCGGGATCCGGTGCGCGACCCTTTGGCCGTCAAGTCCATCGTCGGCTACCTCCCCGAT
Source organism: uncultured Gaiellales bacterium (assembly GCA_964497095.1). GTDB lineage: Bacteria > Actinomycetota > Thermoleophilia > RBG-16-64-13 > RBG-16-64-13 > CAVPLM01. The sequence goes on from CAZCCL010000145.1 coordinate 950, forward strand.
AACGTCGGCTTCTACTCCAACATGACCGGGCGGCAGAACCTGCGCTACACGGCGTCTTTGAATCGTATCCAGAAGAAGGAAGCGGAAGAACGCATAGAATCTCTCCTGAGCGAAGTGGGATTGGCCGAAGCCGCCGACAAGCGGGCGGGGAAGTACTCACGGGGAATGAGGCAGCGGCTCGCCATTGCGGATGCGCTGGTCAAGCGGCCGCGCATCCTCATCCTGGACGAGCCCACTATCGGCATCGATCCTGAGGGCGTGCGCGACATGCTTGCCATGCTGGAGCGCTTCAGGAGGGAAGAGTCGATGACCGTCCTGCTTTCGTCGCATCTCCTTCATCAGGTGCAGGAGGTGTGCGACCGAGTGGGGATCTTCGTGGGCGGCCGTCTCATCGCCGCCGGGCCGGTCTCGGATCTGGAGAGGCAGCTCGTGCAGCAAGGCGATCTAGAGATCGAGGTCCGCGTCGTGGAGTCGGACGGCCGAGAACCCAAGAAGGCCGCGCTTGAGCAATTGCGCCAAAGTCTGATCTCTCTGCAGGGTGTGGGAGAGGTGATTCTGGATAGTGGCACTCTGACGATCCACAGTCAGGAGGATGTGGGTCCCGAGATTGCCCGGGCGCTGATCGAGCAGGGACTGCTCCCTGTGCATCTCCGCGTCCGAGGGCTCAGCCTCGACGACATCTACGACCGCTATTTCAGAGAGGGGGCGGACGTCGTCCATGGCTCGGTCTGAGACTGCCGTCGCCACCGAAGCGACGGGAGGGCGGCCAAGTTCTGGTGTCGGATCTTCCCGGTATCGCAGCAGCTTCTTTCCTGTTGGCGTC
>CAZCCL010000145.1:1782-6160 GCA_964497095.1 uncultured Gaiellales bacterium
GCCCGAGGGCCTCCACGTCCTGCTGGTGGGCCCCGGGCCCGTCGCGCGCAAGGAGCTGTCCGATCACCTATCCGGCCTGCGCTTTGGCATTATGCTCATCCTCATCGGCGTGGCCTCTGTGGCTGCGGTCTACGCGGCCAGTTCGACCGTCAGGGAGGCGGCCTCCGATGCGATCAGCTCCCAGTTTGCATTCCTGAACCTTTTCACCGTCTCCGGGCAGAGTCTGCCGTCTCTGGTGAGCTTTGTCGCCTTCCTGGCCCCTTTGTTGGGCATAGCTTTGGGGTTCGACTCGGTCAACAGCGAACGTTCGCAAGGAACGCTCAGCCGGCTGATGTCACAGCCGATCCACCGTGATGCCGTCCTTCACGGCAAGTTCTTGGGCGGTCTCGGTGTGGTGAGTCTGGCGCTTACGGCTTTGGTCGTGATCGTCGGTGGGGTGGGCATCGTGCTGCTGGGCGTGCCCCCTTCAGCCGAAGAAGTGGGGCGGCTTATCGTCTTCATAGTCCTGACGGCGATCTATGTCGGATTCTGGCTCGCACTGGCCCAACTCTTCTCCGTCCTTTTCAAGCAGGCCGCCACGTCGGCTCTAGCTTCCATTGCCGTGTGGCTCTTTTTCGCCATATTCGCGGGGCTTATCGTAGGGCTGGTCGTGAACGCCGTCGCTCCGGCCGGGACCGATGCCACCAACGCGCAGTTGCTCCGCCATGAGCAACTCACCACCCAGTTGGAGAGAGGTTCGCCCGTGACGCTCTACAGCGAAGCCACCGTCGCTCTTCTAGACCCCAACGTGCGCTCACTGGGCGTGCTGGTGCAATCGCAGATAGACAGGGCGATAGTCGCGCCTCTAGGATTCACCCAAAGCCTGATCCTCGTCTGGCCGCAGATAGTGTCGCTGATCGCGCTCACGCTGCTGTGTTTCACGATCAGCTACATCCTCTTCATGCGCGAGGAGATACGGGCCTGACCAGGGGGACGGCCCCCCTCGAAGGGTGCCGTGATTCGCGTTGGCCTCACGCGTGGCTGATCTCGCCGGGCGTCTTGGGTGCCGGGCCGGAGAGGTCGTCGAAGACCGGTGCCTTCTCCAGCCCTCGCCGGTAGCACCGGTCCAGCGCTCCGGTATCGAGCTGGCAATCACGGACCATCTTGAGGAACTGATTGTTCACGGCGAAGGCCCCATGCTCGCGCACCCGGCGTACCTCGTCCAGGTTGAGCGGCACCACGCCGAAGGATTCGGGCGCTTCAAGCTCCTCCATGATGCGACCCTCCGGGTCGCAGGTCACCGAATGACCCATTCCCTCGGGCGACGCCTGATTCACGGCGACCACGTAGCATTGGTTCTCCATGGCCCGCACCTGGGTCAACGGGACTCGGTGTCTCAGACCGCCGATGAAGATGCCCTGGCAGAGGGGATTGAGGATGACCTCGGCGCCGTTGAAGGCCAGGTTGCGAGCCACCTCGGGTATGGCTGCGTCGGCGCAGATCATGATGCCTATCTTCCCGACTCCGGGGATCTCGTAGACGGGGAACTCATCCCCGCGCTTGGAGGCCTCGAACGGAAAGGGGATGAAGATCTTGCTGTATCTCAACACTATCTCTCCGCCCGGCGATATGAGCAGCGCCGTGTTCCGGATGAGGCCTGTGTGGGGTTCATTCTCGATGATCGATCCGGGGCAAAGCCATACGTTCAGCCGGTCTGCCTTCTCGCAGAAGTAGTCGCCGATGGGACCGGGGATGGTCTCGGCCAGTTCGGGCCAGTGTCTTGTGTCGTACCCACTGCTGACGGTCTCGGGAAGAACGAGCATATCGACAACGGGATCGATGGCCATGATGGTGTCCAGGTAGCGGTCGATCTTCGCCAATTGGGCTTTTTTGCGGGCCTCGAGATCCTCGTTTGAGAGGTCTGAGGAGAGCTGGACCATGGCTACATTGAAGAAACGGGACATCGCTCCTCCCGAGCTCGGCGGTGATCCGAATCGCTGCTCACTGTAACACGGGAAGCCGCTCTGTCAGAGGTGGCCGTCCCGGCTGCCTGGCTTCCACCGGGCCCGACGGCTGGGAGGCGGAATTGCACCTCCTCTATCCTTTCGCCTTCAGCACCGCGCCTTTCACTGCCTCCCCTTCGTACGGACCGGGCTATGCTACTCGAAGCGCGAAGACTCGGCATTCTACGAAAATCGGTCGACCCCTCACCCTCCCGACTTCTGAAGCCACTACACTGTGTATAGATAAGGGGCTGCAGAGAACGTCTCGCAGTGATAGTGTTAGATGGTGCCGGGGCGTCCGCGGGAACTCTCTTGCAGGGGTGAAAGGTCACGGCAGGCGGTTGGTGACCGGTCGCCCCTCTCCGCACGGGGACGTCCCATCTCCTGAGGGCTGAGTGCGTTGGGTCACGCGACACCTAAGGGATTGACGCCCGGCGAATAGGAGCTCGTGCGCCATCTGGCGGGGGGAGCCATGCAGGAGATCCTAGCAGCGGGGAGGGGCCGCAACGTGCTGTCCCTAAGGGGAGCGCGCTCTGTCGCGTGCCCCGGTCGGCCACCCGGGCGTTCACCGTGCGGGCGGTCCGTGTTCTCTCTGGCCCAGAGAAGATCCTTGCCACCATTCTGCCTGAGATCAACCACGTATCTAGCGCCCGTGGCTGCGTGCACCTCATTCCGGAAACTCAGCTCCCACGGTTTGTGCGTGACGACTGGAGGCATCTGAGCAACACGGAGGCTGGGCGCAAGCGCTAGAGCAAGGAGATCGAATGCCGTGCCAGGGAGCGCGGGGCCTCAAGAGGTATCCCCTGGTTGAGCAGAAGCGGGAACACCCACGACTCATCAAGGAGGCGGCCTGAGAGGAGCACTTCGCGGATAACGCATTCAAGCCCTAATCAGCTCCTACACAACTTGACAGTGAATACCGACGCAGTTGTGACCTCATGGGGTTCGGGTTATTCGGCCGCCTGTGGGGGGCTTAACGAGCAAGGTGTAAAGGGGGCCTGCAATGAAGAAAGCGCTAATCCTAGGGTTGGTATTGGTGTTCGCGGCCACGATGGGGCTGGCGGCCTGTGGCGGGGACGAGGAGACCACCACCACCGCAGCGCCGAGCACCGAGACTACATTGGCACCGGAGACGACCACGACGGCAGGAGCCGAGACCACAACGACGGTCGCCGGTCCCACAAAGGACAAAATCACCATAGGGTACGTGGACGCGTTCACGGGGATATTCGCGCCGGGTCCGCTGCTGTGGGGAACGATCTGGATGGAACAGCTCATCGCCGACTATAACGCCGACGGGGGGCTCTACGTTCCTGAATACGACACGAAACTGCCCATCGAGTTGATCAAGTACGACTCAGCGAGCGACGCGGAGACGCTGATCAGGCTCACCGAGAAGTGTATGACCGAGGACGAAGTCGACCTGATGTTCGCACCCTGGGGGACCTCTCAGAACTTCGCGGTCTACTCACTGTATGAGAAATACGAATATCCGTGTATCCAGCATGCTATGGGTAGCGGTCAGATAGTCGACCTGATTCAAAGCGCTGCAGCGACCTGGGCCTTCCCGGTACTGTGCCAGCCGCCGTTTGTGGCCAAGTACACGGCGGACTTCATCCAGAAGTATGGGGCGACCAACATAGGGATCATCGGCATAAACGACCTGCACGGCATAGAGTTCACGGGACGTCTGCAGGCGGAATTGGCTTCACGAAACATCCCCGTCGCGGTTGGGCCTGAGCTCTACCCGGTTACCGTTACCGATCTCTCTCCCATAATCAAGAAGCTCCAAGAAGCGAACGTAGACTGCCTGTGGGCTTCCACCTATCCAGCCGATGGCGGGCTGCTGGTGAAACAGTGCATGGAGCTCGGCTATTCTCCGACGATGATGTTCATGGGCCCGGGGGCCCAGTATCCGTTGGTGATGGTGCCTCAGTTCGGCCTCGACGGTGTGAAGGGAATCATGGAGTATCACGGATTCGAGGTGGACTTCACCACATCTCCCGAATTGATGGCCCTCGCCGAGAAATACAAAGCGGCGGCTGATGGCTGGCCTGGCGCGAACACCATAGCCGCCTACGTGTGTTATCAGTGTCTGTTTGACGCTGTCGAACAAGTAGGTCTCGACAGGGTCAAGCTGAGGGATACGCTGAAGACCGGGACATTCGATACGGTACTCGGGCAGGCCAAGTGGAACTGGGACGACGTTTACCTGGATGTTCCAGGTGCCGGTTACCTTTGCCAGTGGCAGGGTGAGGAAATGCTGAAGGTGGTCTGGCCGGAGGATAGAGCCAGTGCTGAATGGATACCGAAACCCGCTTGGCCCTGAGAGCGAACGCTTGTAGATATCAGGCGCAAAGCAGCGCGGGACAACACAACATTCAGTTGAGTGCCGC
>CAZCCL010000146.1:0-6108 GCA_964497095.1 uncultured Gaiellales bacterium
CCTCAACCTAGCGCGTCTGCCAGTTCCGCCACTCGGACACGAGGATGCGAACAGCGGTGAGTATAGGGCCCCTGTTTGGGGGAGTCAACCGGACCCTTGCAGGAAGCGAACACATGTTCTATACTGCCGGCAACCGAACGAATGTTCACCAAGGAGACGGCGATGAAACTGCCGGAGAGACAGCAGAAGATCCTGCACGTCATAGAGGAAGCGGTGAAGGAGCAGGGCTATCCGCCCACCGTCCGCGAGATCGGTGCCGCCGTCGGTCTATGCTCTCCGGCATCGGTCCAGGGCCACCTTGCCTCGCTCGAGGCTAAGGGCTATATCAGGCGTGGCTCCTCCAAACGGCGGGCGCTGGAGGTCATCCGGCCCACGAGCAGCCACTCGCGTCGGCATGCGGACCGGGAGGCCCGGCAGATCCCCCTGGTGGGCAGGGTCGCCGCCGGCGTTCCCTTGCTTGCGGAGGAGAACATCGAGGAGGCCATCGCCATCCCGGCGTTCTTGGGCGAACCGCGGGAGTGTTTCGCTTTGCGGGTGACGGGAACCTCTATGATCAAGGCGGGCATCTTAGATGGTGACCTAGTCGTGGTCAAACGACAGGAGACCGCGGATGATGGTGACATCGTGGTGGCCATACTGGATGAGGAAGCCACCCTCAAGCGGTTCTTCCGCGAGTCCGACACCGTGCGGCTACAGCCGGAGAACGACTCGATGGAGCCCATCTTCACTCGCGATCCGCGGATCGTCGGCAAGGTTACAGGGGTGATCCGGAGGCTCTGATGGAACAACAGAAGAGAGTCGACGAGAAGCTTACTCTGGGAGCATACGTGTGCAAGCTTCGCCCGGGGTCGGCATGCATCTGCTGTGGGGCCCCACTTCGGTGGACCAACAACGACGAGATGTCTCGCTCGACGGAATGGACCCGATCCCGCCCGGAGGGGGCCCGCGTTCTCAGGTGTCCGGACTGCGGTTGCGAGATAGGCGGTATTTCCACCGAGAAGGCGGCTGCAAAGACCGACCAGGCTCTCAATCGGGCGGCTTGACCCCACCCGCGCGGCCTGATAGCCCACCCTTCCTCCCCGTAACAAATGGCTCCTCGGGCAGGACTCGAACCTGCAACACCCTGGTTAACAGCCAGGTGCTCTACCATTGAGCTACCGAGGAGCGCGAACCTCGCGTAGTATAGGCGAACGAACTGCCCCATGCAACGGGACGCGCGGCGGCCGAGAGCCATGCCGCCATCGAGGATGCTCGGGTCTCGGCAGGCAGGGCGGAACGATGCTCAGTAGGTACGGGGAGGTCACCAATGGCTGGTAACGGAGCTCACTTGGAGTGCTTCAAAGCCTACGACGTACGCGGCCGAGTGCCCGACCAGTTGAACGAGACCATGGCCGAGATAATCGGGCGCGCGTACGCCGCTCTCACAAGTCCGCGCGAGGTGGCCGTAGGGCACGACGTCCGTCTCACCAGTCCGGCCATCTCTGAGGCGTTGTGCAGAGGTCTCACCGCCTCGGGCGTAGACGTGGTCGACATCGGTCTGGTGGGTACAGAGGAGGTGTATTTCGCGACCTTCTCCCTCGGTCTCGACGGCGGAGTGATGGTGACGGCTAGTCACAATCCCCGCGATTACAACGGGATGAAGTTCACCCGGGCGCAGGCCAGACCCATCAGCTCCGACACCGGGCTGCTGGAGATGGAGGCGATGGTAGCGGATGCCCTGGCCCGAGGGTCGCAGGGCGGTCTGGGGGCCAGCGACGCCGGAGCCGAGCGTCGCGGGAATGTGAACCAGGTCGACGTGCGGCTGAGCTATGTCGAGCATCTCCTTACCTATATCGACGCGAGTAGACTCCTGCCGCTGAAGGTAGTCGTGAATGCCGGCAACGGCGGGGCCGGACCGGTCGTGGACCTCCTTGAGCGTTCCCTGCCCCTCCAGTTCGTCAAGCTCAACCATCAACCCGACGGGTCGTTCCCCATGGGTGTCCCCAACCCGCTACTGCCTGAGAACCGGGCGGTCACGGCCGAAGCCGTCGTGGCCGAGGGGGCGGATCTGGGCATCGCCTGGGACGGTGACTTCGATCGCTGCTTCTTCTTCGACGAACGGGGCGAGTTCGTAGAGGGATACTACCTCGTGGGCATGCTGGCCCAGCGGGCTCTCCGCCAGCATCCCGGCGCAGCCATCGTCCACGATCCCCGGCTGATCTGGAACACTCTCGATCTCGTGGAAGCGGCTGGGGGTACGCCCGTCGTATCCAAGAGCGGCCATGCGTTCATCAAAGAGAAGATGAGGGCCGTGGACGCCGCCTACGGGGGGGAGATGTCCGCCCATCACTACTTCCGCGAGTTCTCGTACTGCGATAGCGGCATGATCCCCTGGTTGCAGATGGTGGAAGTGCTGAGCGAAGAGGGGCGGCCTCTGTCGGAGTTGATGGAGGAGAGGATCGCATGCTACCCGGTCAGTGGAGAGATCAACCTGACCATCCCCGATCCGGCTCGCGCCCTCGCCGCCGTCAAGAGCAGCTATGAGCCTGAAGCTTTGGACGTCGACGAGACCGATGGCTTGAGCATCGAGTACCCGACGTGGCGTTTCAACGTGCGTCCGTCCAACACCGAGCCGGTCGTGCGCCTGAATGTGGAGACGCGGGCGAACAAAGACCTGCTCGACCTGAAGACCCGGGAGCTGTTGGACTTCCTCGATAGTGCCGGGTGAGGGGGCTCACGGGTTGAGGATAGCGCTGGCACAGATCGACCCCACCGTCGGCGACCTCGAAGGCAACGCCCGGCTGCTCGTCGAGAGGGCCGAGCAGGCCTGCGCTATGGGAGCCGCAGTCGTCGCTTTCCCCGAACTCGCCATATCGGGCTACCCGCCGGAAGACCTGCTGCTCAGGGACCACTTCTTAGCGGGCTGTCGTGAAGTTTTGCTGAACGTTGCCGCGGCTTGTCCAGACATCGTCGCCCTAGTGGGAGTCCCGCTAATGGACGGGGTGGAGGTGGCCAATGCAGCGGCAGTACTGGCGGGCGGCGCCGTGGTAGGTGAATATCGGAAGCTTCTTCTGCCCAACTACGCAGTCTTCGACGAAAAGCGCTACTTCACGCCGGGGGATCACGTCACCGTGCTGGAGGTCTCTGGAGTGCGCCTGGGGCTTAGCATCTGCGAGGACATCTGGGACGACTGTGGGCCCACCGAGGTGGCGGCCCACGAGGGTGGGGCCCACATCATCGTCAATCTCTCCATGTCACCCTATCACCTGGGCAAGGGCAAAGAGCGGGAGCAGATGCTCTCACGACGGGCAAGGGAGGCGGACTCCTTCCTCTGCTATCTCAATGGGATCGGCGGCCAAGACGAACTGGTCTTCGACGGCCAGAGCGTTGTGTTCGACCCTTCCGGGAAGGTCATCGCCCGCGCCCGCCAGTTCGAGGAAGAACTTCTCATCGTCGACCTTGACCCCCGGAGCGCCAGGAAGGGCGGCGAAGCCGGCCGCTGCTCTGAGCGCGATTGGCCTGTGGAGCTCATCAGCCTGGATGACCGCTCGAGTATCGAGGCCGGCGCCCGTCCCCTCGAGGCGGAGCCGTTGCGGGCCGGCCTCAGTGAGCCCTTGAGCGAGGAGGCCGAAGTCTACGCCGCCCTGTGCCTGGGAGTCCGGGACTACCTCAAGAAGAACGGCTTCCAGCAGGTCGTGATGGGTCTGAGCGGCGGGATAGACTCGGCCCTCACCGCCTGCATCGCCGCCGACGGCTTGGGTAGGGACCGAGTCAATGCCGTGTCCATGCCGTCTCGGTACTCCAGCGTCGGCACGAAGACCGACGCCCGCGAGATCGCCTCCCGCTTGGGGATACGCTTCTACGAGATCCCGATCGAGGGGGTCTATCACTCGTATCTGGAGAGCCTCGCCCCCTATTTCGTGAGTGACGAGCCCGGAGTCACCGAGCAGAACATCCAGGCCCGCATACGCGGGAACGTGCTGATGGCGCTCTCCAACAAGGTCGGCTGGCTGGTCCTCACCACGGGCAACAAGAGCGAGATGGCGGTGGGTTACGCGACGCTCTACGGCGACATGGCCGGCGGGTTCGCCGTACTCAAAGACGTGCCCAAGACGCTCGTCTACAGGCTTTCGCGCTACAGGAACTCGCTAGGACCTGGGGAGGGACCGATCCCCGCCTCCACCATCGAAAGAGCCCCCTCCGCCGAGTTGGCCGAGAATCAGACCGATCAGGACACCTTGCCGCCCTATGACATCCTCGACCGCATCATCGAGGCCTATGTGGTGAGGGACGAGAGCGTCGAGGAGATCGTCGCGCTGGGGTTGCCCAGGGACGAGGTCGAGCGAGTAGTGGGCATGATCGACGGCAACGAGTACAAGCGCCGGCAGGCAGCCCCGGGGGTGCGCATCACTCCCAAGGCCTTTGGAAAGGACAGGCGCCTACCCATGACGAACCGTTACCGGGGATGATACGCGCGCGGGCATCGCTCGTATAATCCGCCTGGGCGCCGTCGATGGCGAGGGCCCACGAAACAGCGGGCGCGATTCGGACAGAGAGATCGGGGCAGGGTTGAGCGACTACATATTGGGCAAGAAGGCCCTGGGTGCTTCGGTGGGTACGGTGAAGCTGGAATCGGTGGATTTCGGCTCACTGCTGCTCGACTCTGGCGTGAGACTGGAGCCCGTCACCATCGCCTACGAGACGTACGGCCGCCTGAACGAGAAGCGGACCAACGCCGTTCTTATCCTGCACGCCCTTTCCGGAGATGCCCACGCGGCCGGCTACTACCCAGGCGAGGACAGACCGGGCTGGTGGGAGACGCAGATCGGCCCGGGCAAGGGTTTCGACACCGACCGGTACTTCATCATCTGCTCGAACGTCATCGCGGGCTGCAAAGGTAGCACGGGACCCGGCAGTATCAACCCGGCCACCGGGAAGGAGTACGGCCTTCAGTTCCCCATGGTCACTGTGGCCGACATGGTGCGGGCTCAGAAGATGCTCATCGACCATCTGGGGATCGAGCGGCTGCTCAGCGTGTGCGGGGGGTCGATGGGGGGGATGCAGGCTCTGGAATGGGCGGTCGTCTACCCCGAGACGGTGGCCTCGTGCATCCCGATCGCGGCCACCCACAAGCACTCTCCCATGCAGATAGCCTTCAACGAGGTGGGGCGGCAGGCGATAATGACCGACCCCAATTGGAACCGCGGCGATTACTATGGCGGCCCCACCCCTGACAGCGGATTGTCGGTGGCGCGCATGATCGGCCACATCACCTATCTCTCCGATGAGTCCATGCACGAGAAGTTCGGGAGGAGGCTGCGGGACAAGAAGGCGCCCGCCTTCGATCTCACCCTCGATTTCGAGGTGGAGAGCTACCTTCGCTATCAGGGAGAGGTGTTCACGCGCCGTTTCGACGCCAACACCTACCTCTACATCACCAAGGCGCTCGACTATTTCGACCTCACCAACGGCCAGGGCGTGTTGGTCGAGACCTTCCGCGACCTGCCGGACGACATGCGGTTCCTACTCATAGCGTTCAGCAGCGACTGGCTCTACCCGCCCTATCAGTCGAAGGAGATCGTGCGGGCCCTCAAGGGGAACGGCCTCGACTGCTCGTACCTCGAGATGAGATCTTCCCACGGACACGATGCCTTCCTGTTGGAGAACATCGACTTGACCAGGATGATCTGGCATTTCCTGGAATCGACGGCCAGACTGGGAGGCGTCCACCTTGCCTAGTGCCATTGCCCGCAACGCCGAGGGAGTACGCTGGGACCATTTGTTCATCGTAGACGTGGTACCGGAGGGAGCGCGCGTGCTCGACCTGGGCTGTGGACGGGGCGTCCTGCTCAAGATGCTGGTCGATCAGAAGAACGTGCGCGGCACCGGTGTCGAGATCGTCGAAGAGAAGGTGTACGACGCGGTCGCCAAGGGACTCACCGTACACCATGGCGATCTGACCGAGGGGCTCTCCTACTATCCCGACGCCAGCTTCGACTACGTCGTCCTCAGCCAGACCCTTCAGGAGGCGCGAGAGACGGTGGGGGTCCTCAAGGAAGCGCTTAGAGTGGGGCGCTTCGTGGTGGTCAGCTTCCCTAACTTCGGTCACTGGAAGACCCGGACCGACCT
>CAZCCL010000147.1:0-5989 GCA_964497095.1 uncultured Gaiellales bacterium
TGGGCGACCAGGTGCGTGTTATCAACGGGCCTCTCACCGATTTCACGGTGAAGTGTCCGAGGTCAACATCGAGCAGAGCAAGCTGAAGGTCATGGTGTCTATCTTCGGGAGAGACACGCCGACCGAGCTTGGTTTCGAGCAGGTCAAGAAGATCTAGGTCAACGGACCGCGGATCCAGAGATAGGGACGGAGATTCAAGGTGGCCAAGAAGGTACGGGCGATAGTCAAACTGCAGATACTGGGGGGCAAGGCCAGCCCGGCGCCCCCGGTCGGCCCTGCGTTGGGCCAGCACGGCGTCAACATCATGGAGTTCTGCAAGGCATTCAACGCGGCCACTCAAGACCGGATCGACCAGGTTGTACCCGTCGAGTTGACGGTCTATGAAGATCGGTCCTTCAGCTTCATTCTCAAGACCGCTCCGGCTGCGGTCCTCATCCGCCAAGCCGCCGGCATCGCCAAAGGGTCGGGCAATCCCCGCAAGGAGAAAGTGGGCAAGATCACCAAGGATCAACTCAGGCAGATAGCCGAGGTGAAGATGCCCGACCTCAACGCACTCGACGTCGAGGCGGCCATGAACATCCTGGCCGGCACGGCGCGCAGCATGGGGGTCACCGTAGAGGAATAGGCCCGTAGCCCGCGGGCCGGAGAGTGGGAGGGCACCGGTGCCCGTCAGACCACAAGGAGGTATCACGATGAGCAAGGATTCCAAGCGCTTCCAAGAAGCCAAGAAAGCGGTCGAACCTGGTCAGTTCTATGCGCCGCTTGAGGCTGCCAGGCTGTTGAAAGGCATGAACACGGCCAATTTCGACGAGAGCGTGGAAGTCCATATCAAGCTGGGAGTCAATCCCCGCCACGCCGACCAGCAGGTTCGGGGAACGGTCATGCTTCCACATGGCACCGGCAAGACCGTGCGGGTGGCCGTCTTCGCCAAGGGCGAGAAGGCTACCGAGGCCGAGGCTGCGGGCGCCGATCTGGTAGGGGCTGAAGACCTCGCCGCCCAGGTCGAGGGGGGCATGCTTGATTTCGACGCGGCCATCGCCACCCCGGATATGATGGGAGTGGTGGGCAAGCTGGGCCGGGTGCTCGGTCCCCGTGGCCTCATGCCCAACCCCAAAGCGGGTACGGTGACGTTCGAAGTCGGCAAGGCGGTGCAGGACATGAAGGGCGGCAAGGTCGAGTACCGCACCGACAAGTTCGGGGTGATACATCTCATTGTGGGCAAGAAGTCTTTCGAAGCCGAACAGCTGGTGGCCAACTACAGCGAGGTGCTGGGCGAGATCGTCCGGGCCAAGCCCGCAGCCGCCAAAGGCAAGTACCTGCGCAGCATCACCATGACCACGACCATGGGCCCCGGTGTCCCGCTGGACACGTCGAAGACCCGAGCTCTAGTGGAAGAAGAAGCCTAGCCGGGGTATACTCCCGCGCGTTATCCGCCAGAGACAGCTGGCGCCGTCACGGCGGCAGAAGCGGTGGGGTCTTTGGACCGACCCGCCAGCCGAGGCAGAGTGAGACCGACATAGGGGCTCGTCAGAGCCTGCAGGAGTCATCGTCCGCCTCTGCTATCGGAGGTGGACGGTTTTCTTTCGAAGGAGGTGACATAGTATGCCGAGACCGGACAAGGTCGAGACGGTGAAACGGATAGCGGCGGACCTTCAAGCCACCGATGTCTATTACTTCGTCGATTACCGCGGACTGACTCACTCGGAGGCCACCGAACTGCGGGCTCGTCTGGTGAAGGTCGACGCCGGCCTCAAGGTGGTCAAGAACACACTCGCCAGGCTCGCCGCGGTCGACGCCGGGGTAGAGGGCCTAAGCGAGTTACTGCAGGGGCCTACGGCTATCGCCTATTGCTACGGCGATCCGGTGCGGGTGGCCAAGACCATCCAGGACTTCATCAAGGAGAAGAAGAAGGCCGCCATACGTGGAGGCAAGCTCCAGCGCTCGATGCTGACGGCGTCCGAAGTGGAAAGGCTGGCCACGCTGCCCAGCCGGGAGCAACTGATCGGCCAGTTGGTAGGTCTCGTATCCGCGCCGCTGACGGGACTGGTGGGCGTGTTGAGCGGTCCTATCCGCGGTTTGGTGGTAGTGCTCGGTCAGGTGCAGGACCAGAAGGCCGGCGCTGCCTGAGACTCGCACTCCGGGGGCGTCTTAAGGACTGAAAAGCGACGAAGGTGTGAAGGTACTAAAGGGAATCGGAAGGAGTTGAGCCAAGGTGACCCCTAAAGAGCTCATCGAAGAGATCAAGAAGATGTCGGTGCTGGAGCTTTCGGAGTTGGTGAAGGCTCTGGAAGAAGAATTCGGCGTCAGTGCGGCCGTGCCCGTGGCGGCAGCGGCCGCTCCGGCCGGCGCTGCGGCCGGCCCGGCCGAAGAGGAGGAGAAGACCGAGTTCGATGTCATTCTGAAGGCTGCCGGCGAGAAGAAGATCCAGGTGATCAAGGTGGTGAGGGCCATCACGGGCTTGGGTCTCAAAGAGGCGAAGGACCTGGTCGACGGTGCTCCCAACCCGGTCAAGCAGGCCGTGAACAAGGACGAGGCCGAAGACATAACGAAGCAGCTGGAGGAAGCGGGCGCGGAGATCGAAGTCAAGTAGGACGGAGAGGTGGGCGGGGCGCCGACGTCGTCGGCGCCCCGGGTGGTGCCCCAGGTCGGGCTGGCGGTCGCCGGATCGAGGGTGAGGAAGCGACGGGGGGCTTGTTGCGGATTGAAGGCGATGATATCATATGAGTTTGGGCGTTCGACCCTGTGCAAAACCCTTGGCATGCGAGGAGTGATCCCCTTTGGGCGAAAGGAAGACTCCCATACCGCGTAAATCCTTCTCCAAATTACCCCACATTTTAGACGTTCCCAACCTCATCGCCGTCCAGACCGACTCCTTCGAATGGTTCAAGACCACAGGCCTCAAAGAGACCATCGAGGACATCAACCCTATCGAGGATTACACGGGCAACTACGCCGTGGAGTTCGGGGAGTACGAGTTCCACGAGCCCTCCGTCTCCCTCAAAGAATGCCGAGACAAAGACCAGACCTACGCCGCGCCTCTGTTCATCACGGTGCGGTTCGTCAATCGGGAGTCCGGAGAGATCCGGGAACAGAGCGTCTTCATGGGCGACTTCCCCGTGATGACCGACCAAGGCACTTTCATCATCAACGGTACCGAGCGGGTGATCGTCACCCAGCTGGTGCGGTCCCCGGGGGCCTACGTCATGGCCGCCAAAGACCCGACCAAACAGGTCCTGATCGCCAACCTCATGCCGGCCCGGGGCTCGTGGCTCGAGTTCGAGATCGACAAACGGGGCTCGGTCTCGGTGCGGATCGACCGCAAGCGCAAACTGCCGGCCACGGTCTTCCTCCGTGCCCTTGCCGGCATCGAGTCCGCAAAGACCAAGGACGACCCCGACCTCCTTTCCAAAGGTACCGACGAGGAGATCCTCGATCTCTTCGATGGCAATCCCTTCATCAAGGCCACCCTGGAGAAAGACTCGGTGCGCTCCGTGGAAGAGGCTCTGGTGGAGCTCTTCAAGAAACAGCGCCCGGGTGAGCCGCCCACGCTCGAGGCCAGCCGCAACCTGCTGTGGAACATCTGTTTCGATCCCAAGCGCTATGACCTCACCCGGGTGGGCCGACACAAGCTGAACGCCCGCCTCGGGCTCAATACCGATCTCGACGTCCGCACCCTCACCAAGGCGGACATCATCGCCCTGGTGCGGGAACTGGTGGCGGTCCCCTTGGCTATCGACCATGAGCACCTGCTCGAGGAGTCCCGCGACCTGGCCGATGTGGCCACCAGCCTGCCCTGGGACGAAGTAGCCGGCCGCCTGGACGAGTACGAGCACTTCGGCAACCGCCGTCTGCGCATGGTAGGCGAGTTGGTGCAGGAGGCCTTCCGAGTCGGTCTCTACCGCATGGAGCGGGTGGTGCGGGAACGCATGACCACCGAAGATGTCGACACCATCACCCCGCAGAGCATCATCAACATCCGGCCGGTGGTGGCGGCTCTCAAGGAGTTCTTCGGCAGTTCGCAGCTCTCGCAGTTCATGGACCAGACGAACTCGCTGGCCGGGCTCACCCACCGGCGCCGTCTCTCGGCTCTGGGCGCCGGCGGTCTTACCCGGGAGCGGGCGCCCATCGAGGTGCGCGACGTGCACCCCACCCACTATGGACGTATGTGCCCCATCGAGACTCCCGAGGGTCCGAACATCGGCCTCATCGGTTCGCTCTCGAGCTACGCCACCGTCAACGAGTTCGGCTTCATCCAGACCCCCTATCGCAAAGTCACCAAAGGCAAGGTGACCGACGAGATCCATTGGCTGACGGCCTACGAGGAGGAGAAGTACACCATCGCTCAGGCGAACGCTCCGGTCGATCCCAAGGGCCGGTCTTTCAGTGAAGAGACCGTGCTCGCTCGCGCCCCCGGGGGCGAATACGTCAGTGTGCCCCGCGAGACCGTGGACTACATGGACGTCTCGCCTCAGCAGATCGTCTCGGTGGCCACGGCCCTCATCCCCTTCCTGGAGCACGACGACGCCAACCGGGCGCTCATGGGCTCCAACATGCAGCGACAGGCGGTGCCGCTCCTTGAGGCCGAGGCTCCCCTCATCGGCACTGGGATGGAGTATCGGGCGGCCGTGGACACGGGGGATGTCCTCCTGGCCCGGCGGGGGGGCAAAGTGCGGGGCGTGTCCGCCGATCGCATCCTCCTCGAGACCGACGACGGCGACGTGGAATCCTACGACCTGCTGAAGTTCGAACGCTCGAACCAGGGTACCTTCATCCACCAGAAGCCCGTGGTCGGCCTGGGTGACGAGGTGGCCGAGGGCGAGGTCCTCGCCGACGGAGCTTCCACCAAGGACGGGGAGTTGGCCCTGGGCCGCAACCTGCTGGTGGCCTTCATGAGCTGGGAAGGCTACAACTTCGAGGACTCCATCGTCATCAGCGAACGGCTGGTCAAGGACGATGTGCTCACTTCGGTCCACATCGAGGAGTACGAGGTGGAGGCCCGTTCCACCAAGTTGGGCGACGAGGAGATCACCCGGGACATCCCCAACCGCTCGGAGGAGTCGCTGGCCGATCTCGACGAATACGGCATCGTCCGTATCGGGGCCGAGGTCACCTCCGGCGACCTCTTGGTGGGGAAGATCACGCCCAAGGGTGAGACGGAGCTTACGGCGGAGGAGAAGCTCATCCGCGCTATCTTCAAAGAGAAGGCCCGCGAGGTCCGCGACACCTCCCTGAAAGTACCGCACGGGGAGAAAGGCGTGGTCATCGACGTCAAGGAGTTCTCCCGGGACGCCGGTGACGATCTCTCTCCGGGCGTCAACCGCTTGGTGCGGGTCTACGTGGCCAAGAAGCGCAAGATCGCCGAGGGCGACAAGTTGGCCGGCCGCCACGGCAACAAGGGGGTCATCTCCAAGATCGTGCCCGAGGAGGACATGCCTTTCCTGGAAGACGGCACCCCGGTGGACATCATCCTCAACCCTCTGGGTGTCCCCTCGCGCATGAACATCGGGCAGGTCATGGAGACTCACCTGGGCTGGGCGGCACACCATGGCTTCTATCAGCTCAAGCGCAAAAGAAAGAGCATGGAGGACGAACCGCTCTTCGAGGGCGGCGAACCGACCCAGGAGCAGCAGCTCAAACTGGTACGCAAGTACTACGCGATAGACGACGATTCGTTCGCGAAGGGCCCCGTGCCCGCGGCCTCCCCGGTGTTCGACGGCGCCACCCAGGTGGAGGTCGACGAGGCTCTCATGGGCTGGATGCTCGCTCACCCCGAGCAGGTGACGGATCCTTTGCGGGTCAAGATGTCCATGAGCCTGGACAACAATCCGGGCACCAGAGTGGCCGGGAAGGTGAAGCTCTTCAACGGCCGCACGGGCGAGCCCTACGACCAGAGCATCACCGTGGGGTACATGTACATGCTCAAGCTCCACCATCTGGTGGACGACAAGATCCACGCCCGTTCTACCGGCCCCTACTCGCTCGTCACCCA
>CAZCCL010000148.1:0-5945 GCA_964497095.1 uncultured Gaiellales bacterium
CTTAACACGGAGCCGTTGGCGAACACGGGTGGCCTGGCCATTTTCGCAGCGGTGGTGGTATCGCTGGTCATCGTGGCATTGTTCCGCCGGATCGCGCTCGATGCCGTGCAGCTACAGATACTGGCCATCGTGCTCGGTGGATCCTTCATGATTCTGGCCGGATTCATGGACGATCAGTTCGGTCTTCCACCCGTCTTCCGCTTGATTGCGCAACTGTTCTCCGCGCTTCTGCTCATCGCCATCGACATCCGCATCGACTTTGGCGAGGGTGACGTACGCACCGCGCTCTCTATCGTGCTCACCAATCGAGCCGAGCGCCAGGGCGCACCCCAACGCCGGAGCCAAGGTGCACCGCTGGGATAGGGGTCTTATCCACACGAGCGATAACGGAAAGCCCGCTACTTTTGGCGGGCTTTCCGCGGAGAGGCGCCGTCACGAAGCTGGCGCGAGGGATGTTGTCGGTCGAGGCAGACTGGAGCAACTCTACTTCTCCAGCAAGTTGTGGGAGCCCTCCAGGGCAGGCCCGGTCTGAATCTCCAAGACCATGCTACTCGACTCCGGGATCAACTCCGGGATGTTGCGGACCGAGATTCCCTGGGCTTCGGGCTCAGTCGTGGTGATCGTGCTGGCCGTTCCTGCTGGCGTGGTCACCAAGGTACTTGCGCTCTGGCCGCATCCGACCGCAATCCACGCGATGGTGAGGACGAGCAGCGCCAGCGCCATGACTCCAGCGATCTGTCTCTTGGTTTGATTCCATTTCATTGCCTACTCCTCTCCTTTGCTCTTCGCCCGGTGAGGGCTCTTGGAGCCCGATCTGGGCCCCTCGTCTCTCATTTTGGGAGAGCAAAGACTAGATAAGAGCAAGCTTTGATAAAGATTTGGGCAAAAGAATGCTTCGGCCGCTTGCGCCCCGTGGCTGGGTCCTGGATAGAGAAAACCGGGGAACACGACTTCCGCCGCTGCGACCTGAGCACGCAAGCCGTTACGGCCTCACCCCGACTTTCGTCTAAGCCCTCCTGTTTCGGCCACCTGACCATGAAGGAGTGAGCTTCAACGACCCCCACCTGCGTGATCTTCGCTTCGACGCGGGCTGGGTTTTACGCTATAGGTATCCGCTTGCTTCGGCAAGTACGAGCATCTCTTCGCGGGTTTGGCGGACTGATCGGCCTCCAGCGGTCTCCTCGTCGAGGAATCGCCTCATCGTCTCTTCAAGGTCGGCGGGCATGGCCTGCTGGTTCGGCTGAAGCAGGGTCCGCGCATGAATCATTGTCTCGTCCAGCTCGCCGGATGCCAGGCCGACACCAATGAGTGGCCAGCGCATAAGCCACTGGTACGCAAATGCGTGCTCCTCGTCGCGTTCTATCGTTGCCAGGGCCTCGCTCGCCAATTCTCGGGCCCGCTCCAACTCCCCGGCGCGGTACGCGATCCAGGCCAAGTTCCCTTGGGCGGAGGGGGTGTAGCAGGCGATGTCCTTTCCACTGTTCAGGGCGAGGCTGCGCTCCGCGAGTTCGCGAACCTGCTCTACGTGGCCGTGCCACCGATGCCATTTGGCCAGGCCCCATAGAGCCTCTAATTGAGCGGTGATGTCGCCCAACTCCTGCGAGAGATGTAGAAAGCGGCGCAGGTGGGTCTCAGCCTCGTCCGGATGGCGAGGCAACCAGAGGAATGCGAGACCCGCGACCCATTCGCCTTCACACCGTTGGCGCAGGCTACCCGCACTGCGGTAAGCCTCGGCAGAGGCCAGAGCATACTCGAGCCCCTGTTCGCTTGTCACATAGCGACTGACTCCCTCGGCGCCGATCCACAGGCAGTTGTAGAAGGCGCCGCGGTGCGCCGAGCTGCCGTGAGCATCGACGAACGGCTGGATGCGCTCCGCCAGCTCTACCAGCCCGTCGAATTCGGCTGCGTAGTAATGGCCCCAGCAGCGCTCGAGCTCCACAGTCAGCCACTCCCCCCACCATTCGGAAGGTCTGCCCGGTGTGGGCTCCCCCATCACCCGTTCCGCCTCCAGGTAGGCCAGTGTCGCCCGGGCGACCTGGGGTGTGAGAATGAGGGCGCCCCCCAGCTTGCGGTAACGACGACCTGCGTCGGGCAGGGAGGCATCGGGGCATACCCGGAGCGCGTTTTCGAAAGCCTCGACCGCTTGGTCGATGTGGCCTCCCGCGAACTGGGCGTCGCCCAGGTCCTCGTGGAGCGCGGCCAGGCCTGGTGCGCAAGATTTGCAGCCGGGATAGGTTCTCTGCAGTTCCAGTGCGCGCTCCAGCCACTGCGCGGCCTCCTCCCAGGCATAGCGGCTGCTGGCGGCGTGGCCGGCTAGGATCGCGTAGGAGAACGCCTTGGCCACAGAGCGGACGTCGCCCGCACTAGAGAAGTGGTGAGCCAGTTCGGCCGCATGGGCCTCCAGATCGACGGACCAGAGATCCTCAAGAGCGTCGCCGACCCGGGCGTGAAGCATCGCCCGCCGAGTAGCCGACAAACCCAGATAGACCACGTCCCGTACAAGCTGGTGGGCAAAGACGAACGCTCCCGCTCCCACCCCGCGCAGGACCTGGGAGGACTCCGCTTCGTCAAGGAGGACGGCACAGCGGTCGGCCGATAGGCCGGAGGCGCGCTCGGCGAGAACTGCCGAGAACCGGAGCCCGATCACCGCCACCAACTCAAGGAGCCGGGCGCAGTCCGAAGACAGGATGCCTATCCTCCGCCGTATCACTTGGCGGACCCCTTCCTGCCGAGGGAGCTCGGAGACGACGGCGACGTCCCCGTCACGCAGAGCCAGGAGACGGAGCAGTTCCCGCACGAAGAAGGGATTGCCTTCCGTGATCTGATAGACAGCATCGACGAGGGCGTGAGCCGGCGTGTCGCCCGTGGTCTGAGCGACCAGTCTGGCTACATCCTCTTCGGCGAGCGGTCGCAATAGGAGTGTCTGCCCGCCTGTGCGGGCCGCGCTGGCTATGACGTCTCCAAGCAGTGGCGAACGGACAACCTCGAAGTCGCGGTAGGTGACCAGCAGCAGCCAGCGCCGGGACCGCGCCACCCGGGAGAGGTGTTGCAGGCATAGAAGGGAAGACGCATCCGCCCAGTGCACGTCCTCGAGGATGACGACCAGCGCTTGCCGGCTTGCCGCCTCAGCCAGCGCTAGACCGATCTCCTGGATCACCCGCTCCCGTGTCTGATCCGGTGTGTCGTTGCCGGCCATGGCCGCGGCTCTCTCCCCTGACCACCCGAGCAGCAGCTGTTGGGCAGTCCCGCCACTGGGGACGACTCCCGGGAGGGAGAAGCAGGTCCTTACGACCTCGGGCCAAGGCTCCCAGGGAGCCGCACCGTTCTCTCGGCAGAGGCCCCAGATCACGGCAACACCCTGGGCTGTCGCCTCCTTGGCGAGTTCCTCGGCGAGCCGAGTCTTGCCAATACCCACATCGCCGCCCACCGTCACAAGTCGCCCCGTACCCTCGACCGCCGCTTTCAGCGCACCACGCAATGCCTCCAGTTCCGGCAGGCGACCGACCAATGCATCCGACTGAGGCGGCAGACCGCGTCGGGCGAACGGTCCCAGCCCTGGCTTCGCCTCATTTGACGGCTCGCGCGCACTCCACGCTTCGAAACGATAGCCCACTCCCCGGACGGTATGGATGAACCGAGGCGCGGAGGACACCTCCCCCAGCTTTCTCCTCAAGTTCGCAAGGTGCACCCCAACAACGTGCAGGTCGCCGAAGTCGTAGCCCCAGACAGACTCGAGCAGTTGCCGCCGACTCCAGACCCAGCCAGGGTGCTCAGCCAGGTGGCAGAGGAGGTCGAACTCCTTGCTGGTCAGCACTACCTCAAGGCCTCCGACCGTCACCCGGTGGCCCTGCAGGTCGATCTGCAGGTCGCCAGCGCTGATCTGTGTGTGTTGCTCCACGTCCTTCGACCCCGGTGGCCTCCGACCTCGACCTACTCCTCGGGTGACCTGGCGTCGTATTCGACGTTGGCCTTGGCCATCGCCTCGAAATTCTCATACAGGCGCGGTTCACCAGCCGCCTGCCTCACGCCCAGGGCAAAGCCCTTGATCCTGTCCCAGACCATGGAGACCGCTAACCAGTCGAACAGCAGATCCTCGTTGAGCAATCGATGCTTGTGGAGTGTACCGACTGTTTCGAAGTATCCGCATGTCGTACTTGCCCTGAGATAGCCCTCACTACCCGGGGGGTACTTCTTGACGAATACGTCGTACTCAGGGACAAACTGATCACTCCACATCCAGTCTTTGGCTTCCTGGGCACCCGATGTCACCATGAACTGCGCCAGTTGGAGCATGAGCGTGGCATCCTGATGAGTCGGCTTGGCCATTGTCGTCGCTCCCCATGTGTGAATTCTCAGCCGGTCTCAGGTTAATCGTGCCCCTCCTCGGCAAAGAGGCACGTGCCCACAGGTAGACTCGCGCGGGCCCCCACTGCCACGGCCTTCCCCGCTCACAAAGGGGGGTGACTCGCCCGGTCCCTGCATAGGCCCAGTATAGGCCGATGTCCACTTGGGTCAATCTGTGCGGCTTGTGGCCAATCCGCATGTCACGCGAGCACTCGACGCAAGGACCTTGATCGAGCATGCCTGGCGCTCGGGACAACAGGCCGCGCTCGTCCATTCTGTGTGTGCCAGGAAGCCAATGCCGCGTTGGTTGTCGCAATGGCCTTCGCCATGAGGGAGGGAGCCGGCAAGGAGGAGGTCTACGCTCTTGCCCTAGACATGACCGGAAGCTCGGAAGCCAACGACACGGTGAAGGACGTGTTGCTAAGGGCCCGCGATGAGCGACCCCACTATCTCGGCAGCACGAAGGGATGGGTTCTGGTCGCCCTTCAAAACGCCTTCTGGCAACTGCTTAACGCCGCCAGTGTAGAGGAAGGGGTCGTGGCCACTGCCATGGTAGGCGGTGACACGGATACCAACGCCGTCATCTGCGGTGCAGTCCTTGGTGCTGTCCATCGGGTGGGTGGCTTCCCGATCCAGTGGAAAGAGGCTGTCCTTGGGTGTCGGCCCGAAGCGGGGCGACAGGGGGTCCTGCGGCCTCGCCCGCCCGAGTACTGGCCCAACGATTTTCTTGACCTAGCCACTGCCCTCTTCTGGGCCGGTGCTGGCCTCAGGAGAACAGTATCCCGCCACCCGGGGCAGGGCCCCATACCGTTGAGAGCACTTTCGAAGCGGTTGACCCCCAGGGCTACACGCCTATACTGTAGCTATACGGGGAGAGATCAATCCTCCCCTCTTGCTATTTGGGTGGGGGGGGACTTGGGCTCGCCGAAAGCCACCGTCTACCCTTTCGGAGGCCACCCGACCAATCGGGGGTGGCATTTTGGATACCTTGGTTGGATGGCAAGAGCGGCAGTGGTGCCGTCTTTGCGGTAGCGGCAGAGATCAGCTGTCGCCTCCTCGCAACCCAGCCCGGCGCCCGGCTGGTTGCCCTCCCTGTCGTATGCACCTTCTTCCTTCCGACCCTCTAGGGATGCGGACCGGAAGACGAATCGGCCGTCACGCCGCCGGTCACAGTAGCGAAAGGGCCATTCTGTCCAGCAGCGGCAGCAGGACGACCGTGGACATCCCGGCCGGTGCTCATGACGACAGGGGAAGGGAGGGCTAGCGGCAGATGTCTCCGTGGGGCTGAGATCGACAAGGCTCCGGAACCAGTGTTGGCTGGAGCGGCACGAAGTCGCATGTGTTCGCGGACTGTGAGACTGTTGGGAGGGGCTGTACGATGGGACAGGACGAAGAACCCCGGGAAACAACCGTAGACGGCGGTTCGCTCGGCGAGACGGCTCTAAGCCGGAGGGACTTTCTCAAGTTCGCGGCGCTCGCCGGTGCCGGCATCGGTGTTGGGGCCGGTTTCGCGGGTCTGCTGGCGGCCTGTGCCGAGGCAGAAGAGACCACTACCACGACCACGGCGGGTGGAGCCACCACCACAGCCGCTACCCCGACGA
>CAZCCL010000149.1:0-5935 GCA_964497095.1 uncultured Gaiellales bacterium
GTCGCCCCGTTCCGCATAAGAGGCGAGATCCACTAGTGTCCCAAACCACTTGATCCTCCGCCGAGCAGGTAAGGGTAGGAGTGAAAAGACTTGCTGGACCACAGTTGACAACGGCTGGCCTCTCATGGAAACAGCTCGTGCTGGTTATTCCTGTGAGCGAAAACGGAGGAGCTCTGTCTGACGCGTATCCGCCGCCTCCTCGCTTTATGTCTATAATTCCCTTTCGGAAAGGGACTACTGCGCTCGCTTGCTGCATCCCGCAGATAGCAGGAAGTGCAGTCCCCCCAAGGACGCTCGGCTGCCTCGCACACAGGAGGTTAGAGGTGGCGCCATCGACAGCTGGAGGTCAAGAAGCCTGCCCTGCCCTTAGGACGGCAGAACTCATCCAGGGCAAGTGGACGCTTCTGCTCCTTCGCGATCTTGCTAGGGGCATAAACCGGTTTAGCACCTTGCAGCGCTCCCTTGCCGGCATCAGCCCGAAGACGCTGGCCGAGAGGCTCAGGAGTCTGCAGGAGGCGGGTATCCTCACCCGCACCAGCTACCCGGAGGTTCCCCCTCGGGTGGAGTACGCCCTCACCGCCCGGGGCCAGGAACTCCTCCTTCTCATCGAACACATGGGAGAGTATGGGGCCAAGCGGCTGGCGGCTGGTGACGTGGCCCCAGGGTCGATGCCGGGCCATACCCATCGTGGAGGCTAGCGCTCCCTATAACTCCTCCTGTCCCCGGGCTCTGGGCTTGGGTTGAAGGAGAAGAACCGGGCATTCCTAGTACCCGATCGTGAATGGAGTTCCAGGGATGTCGTCGTCACCCGCCGCAAAGGCCGGCCCAAGGGGGCCGACCAGCACGAATGCGCTCCCGCCCATACCTGCAGGAACCAGAATGGCCGCTCCAGGGCAATTGTGTTGGTGAACTGAGGAGGCAGGTGGACCGTCCATCACCCCACAGGAAAGTGCGCTATGTCGTCTGTCGGATGGGAGACCCAGGCGACCCCGAAGGCGAGTGAGAGAAGATCGGCTGACACCACAAGCTGGGCTTGGCCCTAAACCACGCCGTCGGACCGGCCCCGGTACCTGTGTCGATGCCGAGGGGGCACCTGCCCCCTGCAGCCCTCGCTTGCAGGACCGCTTGCTATTCCGTTGCGCTTGAGACCTTCCGGGGTGAGCAAGATCGAGCAGGGCCTCAAGGGGAAGTTCGTCCGGCAGGTGGCAAAAGAATCGCAGCCAGGTGTTGGCCTGTGCTTCCCCCCTGCGAAGCGTGGACACGGTTCCTCGCAAGGAGGTAGAATCCTGGAAGAGCGGGGACCTCAGGCGGGCACCGATCCGGAGTGAGGCGATCTAAACCACGGGAGGCTAAGGTGCCAACGCATTCTCGCACCGAGGTGGAAGGCCTGCCTTTTGCCGTGGTGGGCGTCGGTGCGTCCGCCGGGGGCCTTGAGGCGTTCACGAGCCTGCTCGAGAATCTCCCCTCCGATACCGGCATGGCCTTTGTGTTCGTCCAGCACATGAAGCGGGACGCGAAAAGCATGCTGACCGAAATTCTGGCGCGCTCGACCTCCATACCGGTCGTCGAAGCCAGCGAAGGTCTCGAGGTCCGGCCCGACCACGTCTACGTGATGGCGGCCGCCACTGATTTAGGCATCTCGGGGGGCAAGCTGACCCTGGTGCCCCGCCTTGCGGATGCCGCTCGCCATCTGCCCATCGACCTCTTCCTTAAAGCCCTTGCCGCCGACCAGGCCGAGAAGGCTATCGGCGTGATCCTTTCCGGGGCTGGGTCCGATGGAGCGGCAGGTCTCACCGCGATAAAAGGTGAAGGTGGTGTGACGTTAGTTCAGGATCCTGCCACCGCAAAGCACGATGACATGCCTCGCCACGCGATCGAGTCCGGCGCAGCCGACTTTGTCCTTGACGCCGCCGGCGTCGCGGCCGAGCTCGCCCGCCTGGGGAGACATCCCTATCTGCGAGAACCCGCCCCGGTTGTTCCCTTGTTGGTGAAGGACCGTGGGGAAGATCTCCTCCGGCAGATATTTCTTCTCCTCAAGCGCAAGACGGGAACAGACTTCAGTGGATACAAGAAGGCGACCTTTAACCGGCGCCTGGCTCGGCGCATGCTCCTGCGCAGGATCGAGAATCTAGAGGAGTACGTACGGTACCTGAGAGAGACGTCGGAGGAGGTGGAGGCCCTCTACCAGGATGTGCTCATCACGGTCACCGAGTTCTTTCGCGATCCGGAGACCTTCGAGTACCTAAAGACAGATGTCTTTCCGCGAATTCTTGCCCAGAAAGAGCCGGGGGAGCCGCTCCGCGTGTGGGTAGTCGGTTGCTCAAGCGGCCAGGAGGCCTACAGTCTCGCCATCGTGCTCCTTGAGTTCCTGGGTGAGAATGACACTTACCCGATCCAGATCTTCGCTACCGACGTCAACGAGAAGGAGGTCGGGAGAGCCCGGGCTGGGCTCTATCCGGTCGCCATCACGCAAGAAGTCTCCTCCGAGCGTCTGCGGAGATTCTTCACCGAGACCGTAAACGGCTACGAAGTAAACAGGAGCGTGCGCGAGATGTGCACGTTCGCCACCCATGACCTGACCCGTGATCTCCCGTTCTCGAGCATCGACCTCATCAGCTGCCGGAACGTCCTCGTCTACTTCGATGCCGTCCTCCAGGAACGCGTGGCGCCGGTGTTCCAGTATGCCCTGCGCCCGGGGGGCTACCTGGTCCTTGGCCGCGCCGAGACCCTGGGCCGTCAAGCGCACCTGTTCGAGCTTCTCGACAAGAGGCACCATGTCTACGTGAAGGGGCCGGTTGCCTCCCAGTTGCCGCTCACACTGCTTCTCGGGGGCGGGACGAAGCCAGGCAGCCCAGCAGCCGAAACGCGTTCCGGCCCGGGGCCCGAGAAGCCCTTGGACTCTCACGACCTGAGCGCAGAAGCCGATCGCCTGCTCGCCCGGGCCTACGCCCCGGTTAGCGTGGTCATCGATGAGAAGTATCAGGTGCTCGACTTTCGCGGACCGAGCGCCTCGTATCTGGAGCACCCCACGGGCAAGGCCTCTTTCGACGTGTTCCAGATGGCCAAAGAAGGGCTGCGATACCAGTTACGGCGAGCGGTCGAAGAGGCGAGAAAGACCATGAAGCCGGTTCGCAAGGCCAGCATCCGCATGCTAGCGGAGGCAGAGCGAACTGTCGAGATAGAGGTCTCGCCCTTCACTTACTCTGATGGACGCACCTACTTCGTCATCTCTTTTCGAGAACCCGTCCCCGCACGGGCAAAGCGCAAAGCTAGAGGGACGGGACCGACCGCAGAGCCCCAAGGCGTGGCCGCGGATGAGGCAGCTCTTCTGCGAAAGGAGCTCGAAGCCTCCCGGGAGCATCTTCAGTCGATCATCTCCGAGAAGGACGTGGGCACTGAGGAGCTGCGCGCCGCCAATGAGGAGCTCCAGTCGGCCAATGAGGAGCTCCAGAGCACAAACCAAGAGCTAGAGACGGCGAAAGAAGAACTCCAGTCCATAAACGAGGAGCTGACCATCGTAAACGAGGAGCTCGAGACTCGCAACACCGAGATCGGCCGCGCCCACGAGGATCTCTCCAACCTACTGGCGAGCGTGAACATCCCCATAGTCATGTTGGATGATGACTTACGCATCCGGCGCTTCACGCCCGGGACGGAAGCCGTGATCCGCGTGATCTCCTCTGACGTGGGGCGCCCGATTACCGACCTCGATCTCAAAGTTATCTTCCCGGATCTGGGGCAGTTCCTACGCAGGGCGATCGATTCCATCAGTGCTTCTGCACGGGAGGTGCAGGACGAGGAAGGGCGCTGGTATTCGGTGAGGGTCCGTCCCTCCACGACAGCGGCGGGTCGAGTGGAAGGGGCCATCCTTAGTTTCGTCGACGTGGATGAACTGAAGCGAAGCTTGGAGGCCACAAGTGAAGCGAAAACGGAGCTTCTCCAATCGCAGAAGATGGAAGCGGTCGGACAACTGGCGGGAGGTGTCGCTCATGACTTCAACAATATTCTTACCTCCATCATAGGCTACAGCGATTTGATACTGGGCTCCGAGGCATGCGCCGAGGCCTCTTTGTGCGCTGACGTGGAGGAGATCAAGGCGGCCGCTGAACGGGCCGGTACGCTTACCCGCCAGATCCTTGCCTTTTCCCGCCGCCAGGCGCTTCAGCCGGAAGTGCTCTCGCTTAGTGATGTGATTAAGAGCATGGAGCACCTGCTCGGTCGCACCCTGGGAGAGGACATCGAGCTCATCACCCTCTGTGGCTCCGAAGTGGGTCTCGTGGAAGTGGATACACACCAATTCGGACAGGTGCTCGTCAATCTGGCCCTTAACGCCAGGGACGCCATGCCCAGCGGGGGCAAGCTCACCCTAGAGACGATCAACGTCGAGCTAGACCGGAAGGATTGCCAAAGGCTCCCGGGGACCACGCCCGGCGCCTATGTCATGCTAGCCGTCTCCGACAGCGGAGTGGGCATGGATGAAGAGACGAAGTCTCATGTCTTCGAGCCGTTCTTCACGACGAAAGAACCCGGTAAAGGGACCGGTCTGGGCTTGGCCACCGTCTACGGGGTTGTCAAGCAGAGCGGGGGGAGCATCTACGTCCATAGCGAACCCGGCCAAGGCACCACTTTCAAGGTCTATCTGCCCCGAGTGGATAGACCGGGGAAGAAGCCTGCCAAAGAAGTGAACTCGTCCGACTCGGTAGCGGGGAGCGAGACCATCCTCGTGGTGGAAGACGAGGCTGCGCTCCGGGAACTGGTCAGGCGGGTCCTTGAACGTCTCGGCTATACGGTGCTCACAGTCGGAAGTGGTGATGAGGCCCTGACTCTCCTGGAAAAGGCCGACTCTCGGGTCGATCTCTTGCTCACCGACGTGGTCTTGCCAGGGAGCCTGCAAGGCAATGAACTTGCCCGCGCGGCAGGCGCGCTTTGGCCGCGCTTGCCGGTGCTCTACATGTCTGGCTACGCCCGGGACACCATCGTGCACTCCGGCCGTCTAGACGAGGGGATCAATTACCTTGCGAAGCCGTTCACGCCTGACGAGCTGGCTTGGCGGGTGCGGAAGATTCTGGATTCCCAGGCTCCCTCCGGCTAGCGGTCGACCGGCCGTCTGGTCTGTGGCTGCAGTGTGGACAGACCTTCCTTCCAGCCTCGCACGACAGGAGGCATCCCATCCCTATCCGATGGGATGAGAACACCGCCTGCTGCAGGTGGAGTTGACCCCTTTCGATGGGGAGAGAAAGGCAACCTCTCGACAGGTAGCGTTAGAGAAACAACTACCGAAGCGGGAGGCGACAGTGATCACATCGAGTTGTGCACGAGAGCAGATGACGGTCGGTCTGGACGTCAGTGATCGGAGTATCCACGCATGTTTCCTAGATCACGATGGACAGGTGGTTGAGGAGAGCCGGCTGGCAGCTACGACCGGCGCGCTCCGAAGACGGTTTTCGGGCGGGGAGCTCCTTCGGGTTGTCCTCGAGGCGGGGGTGCATTCCCCGTGGATGAACCGTCTTCTCGCAGAATTGGGTCATGAGGTATACGTGGCCAACCCCCCGCAAACTGAGAGCCATCTACGAGAGCGAGAGCAAGAGCGACCGAGTGGACGCCCCAGTACCTCGCTCGCATCGGACGCCTTGATCCAGCCCTGCTTTATCCTCTACGCCATCGTTCAGCTGACACTCAGGCCGATCTCGCGGTATTGCGCAGCCGCGCGGCGCCAGTGAGGGTACGCACCAATCTGGTCAACCATCTCCGGGGAGTGGCGAAATCGACCGGGGGCCGCATCCCTCGCTGCGAGACGCGGCGCTTGGCCCGAATGGCTGAGGGTTGTCTCCCCGCCGAAGTCGTCGCCTCCCTGGGCGAATCAGGCTGCATGACCTCAGGCATTATGCCGACTCCCGGATTATGCCGACTTCTGCAAGAGAACCGCAGTTGGTGG
>CAZCCL010000150.1:0-5677 GCA_964497095.1 uncultured Gaiellales bacterium
GTGGTGCTCATCTCCGAGGAAAGGCATCTCTTCCCGGAAATGACGGTCATGGAGAACCTCCGGCTGGGGGCATACGCCAAGAGCGCCCGTGCCAAAGAGGCGGAGAACCTCGAATTCGTCTTCGGCATGTTCCCCAAGCTGAAGACCCTGGCGAAGAAGACCGCCCTCACTCTGAGCGGCGGCGAGGCCCGCATGCTGGCAATCGGCCGAGGTCTCATGTCTAACGCCCGTTTCTTGGCTGTGGACGAGCCCTCGTTCGGTCTCGCTCCCATCCTTCGGACCCAGGTGTTCGAGCAGATCGTGGCCTTGCGGGACCGTGGGCTGAGCATACTCCTGGTCGAACAGACCACCGGCGACATCGCCGAGCAGTCGGACTACATCTACCTCCTCGAAGATGGGCGTATCGCGTTCTCTGGAAGCAGGGAAGAGGCGTTGCACGACGACGCGGTCCGCAAGGTCTTCCTGGGGATCACATAGGCTCGCGAGGGGATCGGAGACCGCGGGTGCGAGAGTTCATAGAGGTGCTCATCACCGGTTTTACCATCGGCATCGTCTACTACCTGGTGGCGGTGGGCTTCACCCTCTGCTATGGGGTAGGCCGGGTACTCAACTACAGCTACGGCTCTTTCTTCACCTGGGGTGCCTACCTGGCCTGGGTCATCGCCGTGGGCTACGCTTCGCTGAACTACTTCCTCGTCTTCGTCATCGTGCTACCCATCATGTTCCTCATGGGTCTGGCGGTCGACCAGGTGATCATCCGGCCTTTGCGCAGCCGGCCGGAGTTCGAGTTCAGCGTCTTGCTCGCGACTCTGGGCCTGGCGGTGTTCCTGGACAACCTGGTGTTGGTGATCTTCGGCCCTCGGACCAAATCCCTTCCGGCCTTCCTCGAGGGGAGTGTCAAGGTGGGGGGCTTCACCATAAGTTGGCAGCTGCTCGCGATGTTCATGTTCGCTGTGGTGGTCGCTGTGGCGCTCTTCGTGTTCATGGCCAAGACGCGGACCGGCATGAGCATGCGGGCGGTGGCTCAAGACCCCGTGGGCGCCCGCATCGTCGGGATCCCGCTCTTCCGTGTGTTCGCCATCACTTTTGGGATCTCCACTTTGCTGTGCGGGGCCGGGGGCATTCTTCTCGCGCCGCGTTTCTTCATGACGCCCTTGGGGGGTTGGACCTTCTTGGTCAAGGCTCTCATCATCGTGATCGCAGGGGGACTGGGTAGCCTGAGGGGCACTCTCTATGCCTCGTTCCTGTTGGGGGTCCTGGAGGCGATAGTTGGTTGGAAACTGGGTCTTCTCTGGGTTATGCCTTTCTGGTTCATAGTGCTGTTCCTGATATTGCTGATCAGACCGGCCGGTCTCTTCGGGGCTGTAGCGAGAAAAGGATGAACGGCGGGATGCCCAGGACGAGTGGCGCTGTAACGGCCGGTCGAGCGAAGACGCTGCGGCTTCCGGGAGACCGGCCGAAGACTCTGCGATTGAATCGTCAGACCGGCCTCATGATGGGCATGGTCGTCATCCTGGCCTTTCTGCCTCTTGCTCTAGGCGACAGCAACTACACCATGCGGCTCCTGGTGGTGTCCATGATATGGGGAGGCGTGGCCATAGCCTGGGCTCTCTTGCTCGGGTATGCCGGTATCTTCAATCTGGGTCAGATCGGATTCTTCGCCATCGGTGCGTACGTGTCCGCGATGATGTCCGAGAACGCGGGGATCAACCCCTGGTGGGGCCTCCCCGCCGGGGCGATCGCGGGCGGGATCGTCGCCGTGCTCATAGGTCTTCCGTGTCTCAGGTTGGCGGGAATATACGTCGCCCTTCTTACTCTCGCCTTCTACGAAGTCCTGGCCCCGCTCCTGACCGTGGGTACAGCCATCGGCACCGGCGGCAAGAGGGGCATATCGCCGGTGACCCCCTACAGCATCGGCGGCCACACCCTCAGCGGCTCGAATCAAGTACCCTGGTACTACCTCGCTCTGGGGTTGTTCGTCGTCTGTCTCGTGGTCGGCTACTTCGCCATAAACTCGCGATTCGGCACCAGTTTTGTGGCTTTGCACGATTCCGAGTCCTTTGCCCAGAGCTTGGGCATCTCCCGCTACAAAGTCTCGCTCCTGATTGTGGGGCTTTCCGGACTCATGACCGGCCTTATGGGTGCCTTCTACGCACACTACACCGGGGTGGTATCCCCCCGGGTCCTGGGGCTCGAAGTCTTCATCTACCTGGTCATCATGGTGCTCCTGGGAGGTGTCGGGAAGTTCCCGGGGCCGGCCATCGGCGCTTTCATCATCATCTTCGTCAACGACTGGCTGAGGGGGTTCGAGCGCTGGCGGCTGCTCATCTTCGGGGCTTTGGTGGTGATCATCGTGATGCTGGCTCCTCGCGGGATCATGGGAGCTCTCGACTCGGTCCAGACGTCGATTCGCCGCCGACGCGAGTCTCGGCAGACAGAACCCGGCCCGGAGGAGACTCCATGACGTCTCCGACGCCTGAAACGACGAATGCGGGAAGTGCGACCGGAGCGGTGCCCGAGGAAGGGGCCTCGCTCTCGCCTTTGGGATCGGTCGCCGGTAGTTCGACCGTCAAGCCTGCCCCTGCGCTCCTGGAGGACCAGGAGCTTCTGGGGTTCCCCGTGGAGGATCCGGCTCTCTCCCTACCCGAGACGGCCCAGAAGCTCCTGGAAGCGGCAAGGCGTCTCTTGCTGGCGGGAGGGTTTGAAGCTCTTCGGCTGGACGCGATCGCGGCAGAGGCGGGAAAGAACAAAGCCTCGATCAAGTACTACTTCGGCAACAAGGACGGTCTCATCCTGGCCATCCTCGACTCCCTGGACTATGAGGATTGCCTCGCGCTGGCCGAGCAAACGCGGGGCACCAGCGGTGACGAACGGCTGCAACGGTACATCGACGGCCAGACCCGACTGGCCGCCGACGAAGACGGCTTCCGTGTGTTCTTCGACCTGCTGCCCTACGTCATACGTGACGAACGTCTTCGCCAGCGGGTGGCCGCTGCATATGAGTGGTACTACAAGATGAACGTCGAATGGCTTGGACTGGCTGAGCGGGTTCGGCCGGAGAACAGAGAGCGCTACCTAGGATTCGTCTCTTTGATGGTCGCTGTGGTGGACGGACTCGCGTTGCAGGCGGCTCTCAAGCCCAAGGGCTTCGATCTGGAACGCTCCTTTGCAGCCCTCGAGTTCTTCCTCAAACGCTGCTTGGGCGACTTCCTCGACTCTTTGGATGAGCCGGTCGACCGGCCCCAGGAGTCCTCCGGAGGCTTGGCGGGTCAGTCTTCGTAGACCAGCCGTCCTTCGACTTTACGGTTGGCGTTCTGGTGTGCCACCAGCCATTCCTTGAGAACGGTCTGCGCGGAGGTCGCCGCCGTCCAACTGGGGGCAGCCGCCGCGAGTTCATCGAGGCTGAGGTCCAGGTAGGCCTCGGCGTTCTTCGCGTGATAGCCCTGAAGGAGGAGGCTGTAGGCGGCCGTGTCCTTCACCGGCTCGCCGTTGACGGCCAGTGACACGAGCTTGCGATCCCTGTTCGAATAGACGGCCCGCACGGCGGCGTTCACCTGGTAGCATTCTCCTTCGCCGTCCCGGTTCTCAAGCCGCATCCAGTGGGCGAACGCCTTCTTGAGGGTTTTCCCCGTCACCGTGAAGCGTATGAGCGAGTCGTCGTAGGGGAAGCAGGACATGAAATCCATGAGGCTCACGGCCGGGCCCATCTCCGTGACCCTGATCGACCCTGCCCCCAGCAGGACCACGTCGCTCTGGGTGCCCTCGGCGAGGGCGTCGGCCAGCAGGTTGCCGAGTGCGCTCTCCTCTTCGCGTAGGGGATGGGTCAGCATCTCCGCGAACTTGGTGATGATGACGCTGTACTTGCGGTCCACCACGGATTTGAACGACTCGATGAACCCGGCCATCCGCAAATCGGGCTCGGCGGCATGCTCGTCGATAGGGACCAGCTGCCACGTCCATTCGACGATCGAGTTGGTGTCGTCGTCTACTACGACGTCGAAGCGCCCGATCTGGTCGGTCCCCATGCCCGCCTGGGTAACGAGGATGCCGTTGACCTCTTCCGGCTGCGATAGCACCGTGTGGCTGTGTCCGCCGATGATCAGATCCACTCCCCACTCAGGCTGCAGCATGGCTGCCAGTTCCCGGTCGGACTCGAAACCGATGTGGGTGAGAAGGATGGTCAGGTCGATGTCGTCGTTCTTGAAGGCGTCGCAGATCTTGCCCACCTCCGCCCCCGCTTCTTCCAGGGTGACGAAGGTGCCGATAAGCTCGTCCAGCTTGATCGCGTCCATGGTCTTCTCGGTGAGGATGCCTGTGAACAGGATATCGAAACCGGCCATGGAGATGACGTGATAGGGGCGCATCATGCGCTTCTCGAAGGGTTTGATATAGAGGTTGGCATTGACGATGGGGAAGTTGGCTATCTTCTCCAGGAAAAGAAGATGCGGCAGACCGTAGTCCACTTCGTGGTTGCCGAGGGCCACCACGTCGGGCGCGAGGTAGTTCATGATCTGCATGGTGGAGGTGCCCTTGAAGTCCGAGTCGATGATAGACCCCTGTACCATGTCTCCCGAGATTACGTAGAGGACGTTCTCTTCTTCAGCGCGCACACGGTTGATATAGCCGGAAAGAAGAGGTAGACCGCCGGTGAGTTGCCCGCCTCCGGCGGCCTGCTCAGCAAGGAAATCCCCGTGCATGTCGTTCGAATGAAGTATGGTGAACCTGCGAGTGCCACCCATGTTTGCCCCCATCGACGTGGTCACGGACATAGGACCTGCTGAGAGTGCCGATTGCGGTCTGGGCATGGAGCCTCGTAGCCATGCCGGCCCGCACCCATCGTAACATCGGCTTGTATCTGGCGGCGGAGCCCTGTGTCCCGAGATCCTGGACCGTGGGCGCACACGGAGAGTAATCTTGGCAGATGCCCGATCGCTTGCCCCGCTTCTTCGACAGAGCCCTTGACCGGATAGGCGGACCAAGGCCGCGAGGCTCGATCTTACACTCGCACGGCCGGCCTGGCTAGCCTGTCCTATGCCGAGCGGCGGGGCATCATCGTTCCATCTCGTCTGGCGCCTGCCGGCGACTGCACGGACCGCGCGGCTGGTGGAGGCCTCGGCGGTCCTGGAGGTGCTCTCGCCTCCAGGCGTTCCCACTGTCTATTTTTGGGCCCTTCAGGTGGATTTCGTGGACGGGAGAGGCGTGTGGGGGGGCGGCCACACCGGTCTGCAATGGAATCCCCGATATCCTGGCGGGACCGCGGTCAACTGGGGCGGGTACGCCGCGCGGGAACTGGGAGGTGCGGTCCTCGAGGGGACGATCTCCGACCTGCCCGGTTTCGCCGACGATCCGCACACCCTGGCCTATTCCTGGTTGCCGAGCCGGGAATATCGATTCCGGGTCTATCGGTCCCCCGAGATCTCCGGCGCGTGGAGGGCGGAAGTGACCGAACTCCATTCGGGGGAGGCTACTGTGATCCGCGATCTCCGCCCCACCGAGGTGCAGGACCGGGGTGTCCTGCGCCGCCTCCTCAATCGCCGAGGAGACCGGTCGGCCGAAACTTTTAGGAGCGGCTATCTGGCGCGTCCGATCGTCTGGTCCGA
The DNA here is from genome assembly GCA_964497095.1 of uncultured Gaiellales bacterium. GTDB lineage: Bacteria > Actinomycetota > Thermoleophilia > RBG-16-64-13 > RBG-16-64-13 > CAVPLM01. Next base: position 5,601 of record CAZCCL010000150.1, read on the forward strand.
AGTGTTCTCAGAGTGCGATGCCCCTTCCGTATCGGTGCGCTGGAGCGACCTTCAGGCGGTGGACGAGGAGGGCGCTG
>CAZCCL010000151.1:0-5635 GCA_964497095.1 uncultured Gaiellales bacterium
CTCCGCTGCGCCCGCTTCTTGCGTCCTTGCCTCTGGCGTGCCAATCTCACCCTGCCGGCGAAAGGTCATTCTGAAAGGAGTTCTAAGTCGGTTCGATCCCTCCGCGGTAATCGCGCAGCCGTCCCCATTCCTCCGAGATCTCGTAGCGTGCTCGGCTCGAATGGAAGCGTACCCAGACGGTGGCCTCGTCGAGTTCCGGATGGGCGACGAAGAGGCCGCGGTCGCCGTATCGGAACGCCTCGATGACCGTGGGCAGGTGGCTGCGGAAGATGCCGAAGCGCCACCGGGCTGGGCCGAGCGCGAGGCCCCCGCTGACGTGACAGTGGACGTCCAGCCTGGCCGGGTCCTCGATCCGCCACTCCGCCAACACCTCGTCGCGCAGGAGACGCGTGTACCAGCCGGCGATCTGGCGACGGTCGAATGCGGGACCGACAGTGAGGAAGAGATCTCCGGTGGAGTCCGAGTGGGTGAGGGTGTACGCGCGAGGGACGACCGGACCCTGGGGAGACACCCGGGGCGCGAAGGTCACGTGCAACTTGCGAGGATCCAGCCGGCTCAAGCGATCTCCCTAGGGCTCCTCCCGAACGTCTATGACCCGAGGTTTGAGAACCCGACGTGCTGCGAGTCAGTGCCCGGCACAAGACTACCAGCCTCCGGGCTTGTGGAGAGGGACAAGTATAATGGTCCGTGTTCGGTCACCGGGCGACCTTGGAAACCGTCTAAGCAGTACTGAGTCGGCAAAACGAGGGAGTGCTGAGGGGGTGTGGAATGCTGGCTCAGACCGGCCAGGGCCCCTGGTGGGCGTCTGTCACGGTGTGGGTCGTGGTGAACGCCGTCAACGTGCTCCAGGCGGCGGGGTTCCTCTCAAGGGTTCTTACCGGCGGCAGGGCGGTCAACCATCGGGCCGCCGCAAAAGCGATACAGTTGGCGGAGCCACGTCCCGAGACCTGAGCAAAGGAGATGGTATGGGCGCCAAGGGCAAGGTGAGTGAAAACCGCATTGAGAAGCTTGAGAAGAAGGCGCGGGATCTGGACGTACGGTTGACCAAGCTCGAGAAGGCGGCCAAAGAAGCGAAAAAGGCAAGGAAGGCGAAGGTCGCCGAGGAGCTCCCCGCGGATACGCCGGGCGATGTCACGGGCATCGCCGATGTGGCCGGGAAAGCCGAGTCGGAGGCGACCCCTACCGCTGAGGAAGCTGCTGAAGCGCCCTCCGCTCCGGAGGCGGAGACGCGAGAGGAAAGCTAGTCTGGGGCGGGAGCGAAGTCCAACGGCCGAACCGGAAAGGATCAACCGTGAAATACCCCGACACATTTCAAGTGAAGCCCGGGACCACGGTGAAGTTGAGCCGGATCGACGCCGATTCGACTGGCGACGACAAGGACAAGACCGCGGCGCGGGACGAGCTGGTGACGCTGGGCGAACGGCTGGCCGAACTCCAGGAGCTCATGTACGCGGAGAGCAAGCGGTCGCTCGTGATCGTGCTTCAGGCGATGGACGCCGGCGGCAAGGACGGGACGGTCAACCACGTGATCTCGTCCATGAACCCGCAGGGGGTGACGGTCCATCCCTTCAAGGTGCCTTCGACCGAAGAGCTGGCTCACGACTATCTTTGGCGGATCCACAAGGTCACGCCCCGCAAAGGGCACGTCGCGGTCTTCAACCGCTCGCACTATGAGGACGTGCTCGTGGTACGGGTGCACGGTCTGGTTCCAAAGAAAGTCTGGTCCGGGCGGTACGACGAGATCAACGCCTTCGAGAAGCATCTATCCGACAACGGCACGCATATCGTCAAGTTCTTCCTGCATATCGACAAGAAAGAGCAACTCGAGCGTTTCAAGGACCGGCTCGAGGATCCCACGAAGCATTGGAAGATCGCCGAGTCCGACTACTCCGAGCGTGAGCGCTGGGACGAGTACCAGAAGGCCTACGAGGACGCTCTCTCCAAGTGCAGTACCGAGTATGCCCCTTGGTACGTCATCCCCGCGAACCGCAAGTGGTTCCGCAACCTGGCCATATCGCGCATCCTCGTAAAGGCGCTCGAATCGATGGATATGCAGTTCCCAGCACCTTCGGCGGACATCCAGGAGATCAAGCGGCTCTACGAGGCGGCGGTAGCGGAAACTGGGTAGCTGGGGCGACGCCGCGCGTCGCATCTTGTGCCGGCAGGTACCTCGGCTTCTGGGGGGCTTGCGCAACCCGTCGCATCTGCCGTGTCCGAAGGGTCGATCCCGCCCAGGAGCTTTAGAGATCCGGGGAGCCTGTCTCGCCGAAGCGGTCTATGAGCAGGCCGTGTCTGAGTCCGCGGTCGCTGACCGAGATAGTGTCCTGTTCGAGCTTGTCCATCACCGCCCGGACTACACAGGCGCCGGCGAGGATCACCTCGGCGCGGCGCGGCTGCAGGCCTACGATCTGCCGCCGCGCGTCGCTGTCCCGTGACCTGTAGAGCTCGATCTGCCGGTCTACCTCTTGGCGGCTGAGCAGCGAACCCTGCACCACATCGGAGTCGTAGGTAGTCAGGCCATGCATCACCGCAGTCATGCTCGTTATGGCTCCGCCTACACCCACGAGGACGTCGGGGCGCGTGATGTTGTCCAAATACCTCAGCTCGTGCGTGACGGCGTCCATAAACGCCTGTAGGTTCTTCCGGGTGACTGGACGGTCGAGCCCGAACTGCTCGGTGAGGCGGAGGGCGCCGAGATCGACGCTGAAGCGGTCGTCGATCTCGGCGCCGCGGCCGATCGTGAACTGAGTGCTGCCGCCGCCGGTGTCGAAGACGACGAGACTTCCGACGACGAGACGGCCCGACTCGAGATTCAGCCCCGAAACCGCCGCGACGTAGGCCAGGCGGGCCTCTTCCTCGCCAGGAATGACCTCTATCTCGATGCCGCATCGCACCCGGACGGCCGCGATGAGGCTATCCGAGTTCCGCGCGATGCGCAGGCCCATCGTACCGACCGCGACAAGGGCCGAGACCTCGTGATGGGCGGCCTTGTCGGCCATGACGGCGATAGTCTCCACGGTCCTCTCCATCGCGGCGGGCGTGAACTCGCCTCCCCGGCGGAGGCCTTCGCCGAGGCGGGTCATCTCGACCAGGTCGACGATGGTGCGCCAGGAGCCGTCATCTCGGCGCTCCCCAAGGTGGAACTTGACCGAGTTGGTGCCAACATCGATGACTGCGTAGACGGGCATCGCGTCCTGATCAGGTCCTTGCGCCGCAGGTGGCCCCGATACCGTTCCGATAGCGGTCGACGGCCGTCTTGCCGAGGACGTTTGTGGTTCTACCGGCTCCCCACCCGTTCCGTCCACCCTAGCAGAATCGGCTTGGATCCACAGCGATGGTATGACTGCGGTGTCGCCCCTTGATCGTGCGCTTTTTGCCGAACGTTCACATGGTGCTACCGGTTTTCCACTAGACTCATGGTTCGAAGCCGACCGATAGTCTGGGACTGTGGGCGGGTCACGGTGGGTTCAGGTACCGTCCGACGCCGCGCCGAGAAGGAGGTGCTGTGGCTGGGGGAACCGGCTCCGACTATGTTGTTCGTCTCGGTCTGGCCGAGGCGGTCGATCGGTCGCTGGGAGCGTTCTTCTGGGATGGCGTCCGTGTCAGCCTCCACCGGCCCGGCCAGGCTCTGCAGTTCGTGTACACCGTGCGCCGACAGGCCGAGGCTGCGAAGCTTCGGGCGGAATGGGCCAAACGGGGCGTCCAGGTTCCGCCGGTCATCATCTTCAGCATCACGCATCGCTGCAATCTCGAGTGCGTCGGCTGCTACGCCCGGACGTTCCACGATTCGTCCGAACAGCCCGTCGGTAACGTCCCGAGCGACCTGAGCCCCGGTTTCGGGCAAGATGGGGCCTTCGGGGAAGACGAGCTGAGTAGCGCGAGACTCGCGAGCATCGTTGCCGAGGCCGAGGGTCTCGGCGTCGGCTTCTTCGTCATCGCTGGGGGAGAACCCCTGATGAGGCCGGAGATCCTCGATATCGCAGGCCGCTTTCCTCATGTGCTGTTTCTCCTTCTGACCAACGGGACGCTGCTCGATGCCGTTACCGTCCTCCGCCTGGCCCGCCTTCGGAATGTCATCCTCTTAGTGAGTCTCGAGGGAAGCGCTGAACAGACGGACGAGCGACGAGGAAGCGGGACCCACGGGCAACTGATGGGAGCGATGCAACGGCTGGAGCGCGAGCACCTGTTCTTCGGATGCTCGATAACCTTGACCGCTCGTAACTTCTCGGTCGTTCTCGACGATGAGTACGTTCGCAGTCTGGTAAGGGTCGGCTGCCGCTTCTTCCTCCTCCTCGACTACACGCCCACCGACGAGGCCACGTGGGATTGGGCCTTGACCGACGAACAGAGGGCCCAGGTCACTTCGCGCCTGTGCGCTCTGAAGAAGCGTCACCGTGCGTTGTTCACCGCGGTGCCCTGGGACGAGATGGCCGTGGGCGGGTGCCTTGCGGCGGGGAAGGGCTTCATTCACATCAATGCTTCCGGGGATCTCGAACCCTGTCCCTTCGCGCCCTACTCGGACTTCAACCTGAAGGACGGCTCTTTGGTCGAAGCCCTGCACTCGCCGTTCCTGGCCCGTCTTCGCGCTGATCCCGAGCTCTCACGCTACTTGGGTGGGGGCTGCGCTCTATGGAACAACCGCGAGCAGGTGGAAAGGGTGCTTGCGGACGTCACATCTGGAGGTGAAGGATGAAGGGACTGATCGCATACGACAGCTACTACGGAAACGGGACGCAGGTGGCAGAGGCGATAGCGGACGAACTCCGTGCCGCCGGGCACGATGTCCGCGTGGTCAACCTGCACAAGGAGAAAGCGGATCAGAAGGCTCTAGCCGCCGAGACCGACTTCCTTGTGGTGGGAGGCCCGACGCGGATGAAACACGTTAGTCGACGCGCCCGCGGCTTCGCCAAGGACCTGACATCCAAGCTCTGGTCCGGCAAGCCGGCGCTCATCTACGATACCTACGGTCCGCTGGATCCCGACCCGGCAAAGAACGAGGGGAACAAGTGGCTGTACCCGGGGGGTGTGGCCGATCTGCGTACGGCCCTTGGCGAACGGGGCCTGAGAATCTTCCCGGAGGAGCTTCGCTGCCTCGTGGTCGAGCAGAGGGGGCCTCTCGCCGAGGGCGCGCTTGACGACGCCCGGGCTGTTGCCCGGCGCTTCGCCGCAGAGCTATAGCGGGCGGTCTCTCGGAGCTTGAGCCGCCGCCGGAGAAGCGGTCCCTACATAGCGGGCGTTCCTCCCTGTTCGCTCTGCCTGCGGGCAGTGGCGACTGTCACGCCTTCGTCGGGAGCCATGGGTCGGCGGCTCCTTCGTCGTGTGGTCGGCCTTCGGGCGGGTCGTAAGGACTGGTCCCTCGGGCCCACGACCTGGTCTGTAGCGGCTTGCAGATGATCTCGGTGATATGTAGATCGTGCAGCTTGTTGGAGGTCGAAGCCAAAGCCACCACTGCGGTATCGGCCCCCCGCCCCGAGCCCGAGACGACGACGACCTCTTCTCCCTGGGTGAGGTGCCCCGCGTCCGCGGCCATGAGCACGATCTCGACGCAGACCTTCATACCCTGGCAGATGGTGCGCAGGAGCAGGGCCATCGTCTCGGGCGATCCGACGCCGTAGAGATTCTCCGTGTGGAAGAG
>CAZCCL010000152.1:0-3579 GCA_964497095.1 uncultured Gaiellales bacterium
CTCTCTACAAGGAGGTCTCCGAGGCCATCCTCTCGCTTGACGATGTCACCATGTTCACCGAGCACGACGTCCTCCTCGATCTCAAGCAGCACATCCAGAAGAACATCAAAGACATCATCGGCATCAACGTGAACGTGGCTTTCAAGGAGCCGGGATCCATCGAGCGCAGCGAGGGCAAGGCCCAGCGGGTGATCGACTTACGCAAAGATCAGGCCGGAAAGTAGACCGACCCCCGAGATGTCGGGTACCGGCAGAGAGCGAGACCATGGTGGATGACGCATCCGAGCAGCACGACCTTCGGGCCGATAGGCCCGGCACCAGACGTTTCCCCTCCGCCGAGGAGGACAGCGCCCACTCGCGCCTCGATCCGAACACGCCCCAGACCACGTCTCCCGCGTACCGCCTCGGTTTCGCCGATCCGGACTTCTTGCTCCGCGACGAACTACGTGCGGTCCGGCTCCAATTGGAGTTCCTGAAGCCCGATGTACTCCAGCGTGACCGGGGCATAGTGGCCACCGTCGCCGTGTTCGGCAGTGCGAGGATCCCCGCGCCGGAGGACGTGGCCGCGCGTCTGGATGAGGCCGAACGAGCCGCGGCCCAGGATCCGGCCGACCCTGTGCTTGCCGAGAACCTGCGGACCGCGCGCGCTCTTGAGGAGAAGGGTCGATACTACGAGGAAGCGCGTCGCTTGGCGCGTATGATCGCGGAGAGTCAGGCCGGACTTCCGGATACCGTCCCGGGCGAGGACGCCGGGGCGACAGATGCCTGCAGGCTCTACCACGGCCCGGCCAGCGTCGTCGTCGTGACCGGCGGCGGACCGGGGATCATGGAGGCCGCCAACCGAGGAGCCCACGACGTCGACGGGGACAACATCGGCCTCAATATCGTACTTCCCAGAGAGCAGGCTCCCAACCCCTATATCACCCCCCACCTTTGCTTCAATTTCCACTACTACGCGCTCAGGAAGATGCACTTCATGATGCGGGCGGTGGCGCTTGTGGTTTTCCCGGGCGGCTATGGCACCCTGGACGAGTTGTTCGAGGTCCTCACCTTGATACAGACCGGCAAGATCGAGCCCATCCCGGTGCTGCTCTTCGGTCGAGAGTATTGGGAGCGCATCATCGACTTCCAGGCGCTCGTGGACGAAGGCATGATCGGGCCGGCGGATCGTCACATCTTCTCCTACGTGGAGACTGCCGAGGAGGCCTGGCAGCATCTGCGCCCGGTGCTGGCAACGGTGAGGGAGCAGACCTAAGCGGAGGGGCTCAGAAATCGCTTATGCTATGCTTGAGCATAGCGAAATGGACACGCCTGACGAGCCCCGAAGTACCCGTTTCCGCCCGGCGGCCCCCTGCCAGGTGACCCCGCTATGAGCACGACCGCCATCGAGATAATCGGCGTGGTCCTTCTCGTGCTCGTAAACGCGTTCTTCGTGGTATCCGAGTTCGCTATCGTCAAGGTGCGCGATACGAGGGTGGCGGAGTTGGCCGCGATGGGCAGCCGGCGGGCGCGGGTGGCCGATCATATCGTCAACCACCTCGACGCGTATCTGTCGGCGACCCAACTGGGGGTCACGGTGGCCAGCCTGGGGCTGGGCTGGCTGGGGGCATCGGCTTTCACAGACATCTTCGACGTGGCTCTGAGCCGAACCGTCGCCGCCGTCATCGCCTTCGTCTTCGTGACCTTCATCACCATCATCTTCGGCGAGTTGGTCCCCAAGTCCCTGGCCATACGCAAGGCCGAGCGGTCGACTCTCGCCGTCGCCATGCCTCTGCGCTGGTTCTACCTCATCACCCGTCCACTGACCTGGCTGATGTACATCTCCGCGGCCGGCATACTCAAGCTCTTCCGCATCCAACCGGCTTCGGAGCGCGATCTGGCCCATTCCGAAGAAGAGCTGCGCATGATCATCGAAGCCAGCCAGGAGGGGGGACACATCGACGAGGTGGAGCAGACCCTCATGCGCCGGGCCCTGACCTTCGGCGACCGCACCGTGGGCGACATCATGGTGCCCCGGACCGAGATGGCCGCCCTCCCCACCTCCATGCTTGTCCGTCAGGCCATCGAGGAGATCGCAGAGACGAACCACACCCGCTACCCGGTTTACGAGGAGGACGTCGACAACATCGTCGGGTACATCCATGTGAAGGATCTTTACCGGATGCCTTTGGAGGCTGCCCTGCGGCGCCTGCTCCGTCCCATAGGCTTCATAGCCGAGACCTCGAACATCGAACTCGCGCTGCAGCGTTTTCAGAGTACGCGGACGCCGCTGACCATCGTGGTCGACGAGCACGGTGGCACGGCAGGCATAGTCACCATCCAGGATGTGGTAGAGGAGCTGATCGGCGAGGTCCAGGATGAGTTCGACCTGGAGGCGCCGGAAGTCGAGGAACGGGAGGACGGTAGCTACTCCGTCGACGGCGGGACCCGGATCGACTACCTGGAAAGCCTCCTGGGGCTCGATGTGCCCGAGGAAGGTTTTCCCACGTTGGGTGGCCGGGTGTTCGAACAACTGCAGCGGCGCCCCCAGGTGGGGGATGAGGCTGAGATAGGTGACTTCCATGCCCAAGTCCTCGAGGTGGACGGGATGCGCATCTCCCGGGTGCTCCTCACTCGCCATGCCCTGGAACAGGGGGAGGACGTAGGCGAGCTCAAGCAAGCGGAGAGCGGCGAAGCCAGAGGAGAGACCGCCAGCTGACCCCCTGGCGGTCGACTCTCGCCGCGAGGTCGACGCGTGACAGCGCACGTGATGATTCGGGCCGCATGGGGCCTCACCTCTCCGCAGTGCGACCGCTGGGCGCCCACGGATGCCGCGACGGACGCAGCAGAGTATCATTTCCGCCATGAGACCCATACAGGTACCATTCGACTCCGACGCCCTCCGGGCCAACCTTGCCGGAACGGCACAAGAGGTGGTCATTCCCGACCGCTACCTACCTTTGGTGCAGGCTGTGGAAGGGCTCTACGGCGTGCGCATGCCCCTGACCGAGACCCTGGCCGAGTACTTCCACACCTACCGTAATGTGGACCTACTCATCGATGGTTTCCAAACCATCCTCCTCCGCAACTGGACCTACTTCGAGCGTTCGGAGGATCGGGCCCGATGCTTCGACTTGCTGTCCGAACTGGTGCTGGACCTCCTCGACGCCCCGCTTTCCGAGGAACAGACTTCGCTGCTGCTGCGCCAGCTGCTCTCCTGGTGCACCGCGGCCCTCAGCGGGCCCTACTCCGACTCCTACTACGAAAGTCTACGAGCGGTAGGCGAATGCTTGTCCCGTCTGCTGCCCCGGCAACCGCTCGCCTTCCTGGAGCGGGACGTCCTGGTCCGCGGAGTCGTCGAGCGGGCCACCGAACGGCCCCCCACCGAGGCGGTGTTCTCCCGGCTCTATCGGGACCTGCTGCTTCTCGGTTACCGCCGGCTCGGCGAGCGGCTGCCCATACCCCGCTGGGCTGCGTCGAGCGAGGCGGAACTCGCCGATCCTGAAGCGGTGGCAGCTCACTTCTCACCGCTTGCCCCGGAGCGGATGGCCGAGCTGGCAGCACAGGTCGAGAGCGTGCCGCCATCCGACCTGCTGTCTC
>CAZCCL010000152.1:3589-5595 GCA_964497095.1 uncultured Gaiellales bacterium
CTGCCGGTCTTCTCAGCCATCCTCGACCAGGCGATCGACCAAGTGTTCCGGATCGACGATCTGGAGGATCGGTTCGCCGTCTGCCTCTACTTCCTCAAGGACGACACCCTGGGTTACCGCCAGAACGAAGTGATGGTCGACCTCCTGGGCGTGGTCAGACAGCTCATGAAGCCCGAGCGACACATGGACGTCGAGCGCATCCTCAGCCGTCTGACCCGCTTCTTCAGGGAGCGCGACAACCAGTTCCTCTTGATGCGCTTCCAATGCTACGAAGCCATCGGGGTCGCGATCGGGGAAGCGGGCAATGTGGCCGCCGCCGACCACCTGATAGCGGACGTGCTCTACTGGCTGTTCCAGTACCCAGACATAAAAGGGGCCACGGACGAGTGGGAGACTGTGGTCAACCCGTTCCACCTGCCCAAGATCCGCTGCTGGATGCACATAATCGAATCCAACCCCGCCTTGTACGAGCGCTTGGCGGCGGCCCTCAACGTCCAGCTGCGTCTGGGGGGCGTGTACATCGCCGACACCGATCTCTTCCAGCGTGACGTCACCCGATTCCTCAATGCCGACATCCGTCCCATCTACTTCGTCGCCAAGCAATTACTCCGAGCCTTCCCCGTGTACTTCAACGACGTGGGAGCCGAGGGAGAGCTGCGGTCCGTCTCGACCGAGATAGACGAGATCTGCGGGCGTCAGGACACGCTCATGCATTTTCTCCGCAAGCAATCCCACGCCGAGTCTTCCAACCGTCTGGTGGCTTTCAGCCGGGCGGTGCTCTCCTATTGGATGACCCTCGATCCCTCCGGACTCGAGCCGTACCTGTCGGCAAACACCATGGCCGCCGTGCGCCGGGAATCTAGATGGGCCGAGGAGCCGCACGCCGCGCTTCTCGGGCTCTGGGCGGCCCTCGAGGACGGGAGGCAACCGGACGGTAGCGCGGGTCCGAGCACTGCGGCGTTCTTGGACCGATTGGTAGGTCTTCCCCCATCCACGTTGGAGCACCTCTTGAGCGGGCTGTCCGATCTCGAAGGGACCGGCTCCACGGGCCCCCGCCGAGTCCTGCTCATGATCCGGACATACCAGCTTCTCGCCCAGAAGTACTCGCTGTCGGCCGACGACATCGGTCCGGCCGTGAGCCACAATCTGCAGCTCAATGCCAAAATCAGACTCAAGTTCACCAGAGCCTTCGGTGCCTGGCAGACCACGCCCTCTGCTTCAGCCCGCGACAATCTACTCGACGTAGCGTTGACCGTCCTCGAGCAACTCAAAGCGATAATTCTGAATCCATCCCCTTCGCTCGCGGTGGAGAACATCTACCAGAAACGGCACATCGCCGCCGGCATCCCCTCCATGTACGGCACGTACAGCGAGCCGAAATTCGATGCCCTAGGCCTGTCTTTCCGTGTGGAGAAGCTGGTGGCCCGCCTGCTCGAGGATCTGGTGACAGAGGGCACGGACGCGTACGTCACCCGCGACTCCCTGAGGCGTATGGCCGCCGCGATCAGGCGTTTCGAACGCGCTCTGGTAGCGGACGGTGTCGACTCCCGCAATCTGGGCGCTAATCTGCGTTTGCTCGAATCCAGTCTCGGCAGCTACAACTTCACCTTTCACCAGTACCGCAACGTGTTCCAGCTGATCGTGGGGTCGGTCACGGAGTTGTCCCGCACCTCTATCCTCAGCCACGACCAGGTCCTGCGCACGATGCTCGAACATGACCCCAGGCAGGCCCAGGCCCGTGGTCTATCCATCGACGCGACCGCAGAGATGGTCCTCCGAGAGGTCTTGGTCACGGCTCTGGGGATGCAGACTCTGGACCGCTTCGTCTCCGCCGCCTTACGCCAGATCTCCACCCTTGCCGGGCGTCTCAGCAATCGAGCCTTGACCCGCATGATGAACTACGACCCCGAGCGCCTCATCAGTCCCATACATGAGACCCGACCTGCCACCGACGACCAGATGACCTTGGGCTTCAAAGGCTTGGGGCTCAAGCAGATGGCTTCCTA
>CAZCCL010000153.1:0-5501 GCA_964497095.1 uncultured Gaiellales bacterium
TTTGCTAGGGGGGACGGCGACGATCGTCGGACCCATTGTCGGAGCCGTGGGACTGTCCTTGATACAGGAGTGGTTACTAACCACTCTGAAGGACTACTTCCTGATCATCCTGGGAGGAGTGATGATCGTCATCATCCTGGCTTTGCCGGACGGCGTAACCGGGAGGCTTGTCAGAAGGAGAACCTAGACAAGTGCGCCCCTCAGACGGGTGAGGGGCGGAAGGTCTGCCACTGGGTGTCGATACGGGAAAGGTGTTTTGTGAAGCTACTCGAGGGGATTGACGTTACGAAGCATTTTGGAGGCCTTGCCGCTCTCCACAAGGTGAGTTTTCACGTATCGAAAAGCGAGATCGTGGGTCTGATCGGCCCGAATGGAGCGGGAAAGACCACTCTGTTCAACGCCGTATGTGGCACGTTTCCCGTGACCTCCGGTGTGGTCAAGTTTCGGGGCGAAGATATCACCAACCTGAAGCCCCACAGGATCTGCAAATTGGGAATAGCCCGCACTTTCCAGATACCCAAACCTTTCCCGCAGATGGACGTATACCAGAACATCCACGCGGTCTCGATTTTTGGCAGTAGCCAAAAGAAAGGATCGGTAGAAACAAGGGCAGAGATTGAGCGGCTATTAGACACATTCGGATTGGCAGCAAAGAGATCGACTCTCGCTTCGAGCCTGTCGGTCTTCGAGTTGAGGATGCTGGAGATCGCCAGAGCGTTGGCCACCAGCCCGAAGCTTCTGCTACTGGACGAGGTGATGGCTGGGTTGAATCCCAAAGAGACCACGCAAATAACCGATATTGTGCGCGCACTGCGAGACGACGGTCTCACGGTTCTCATGATCGAGCACAACATGCGGGCGACGATGGGGATATCAGATCGGCTCGTGGTCCTCGACCAGGGCATGAAGATTGCCGACGGGGAACCCCAAGCGGTGTGCAGGGCCCCTCAGGTGATCGAGGCGTACCTGGGAGAAGTCTATGTTGGAAGTTAGGAACGTAGACGTTACGCGCGGGGGGCTACAGGTTCTCTGGGACGTCTCGCTGGAGGTGAAGAAGAACGAGATTGTTGCCTTGATTGGTTCAAATGGGGCAGGAAAAACGACCTTGCTAAGTACGCTCGTCGGCCTATTCAAACCTTCGGCCGGAAGTATATATTTTGGTGACAAAGATATATCTGGACTTCCTCCTTATAAATATGTCAATCTTGGTATTTCTTTTGTCCCTGAAGATAGAAAGCTTTTTTCAAATTGTCTGGTGCGTGAGAACTTGAGTTTGGGCGCCTACAGCTCCAGATCTAGGAAGCGAAAAAAAGAATTGTTGGAAGAAATGTATGAGATCTTCCCCATCGTCAAAGCGCGGGAGAAACAGTTGGCCGTTACCCTGAGTGGCGGTGAGCAGAGGATGTTGGCCATCGCCCGCAGTCTGATGTCGAATCCAGAGCTTCTAATCCTAGACGAGCCCTCGCAGGGACTGTCGCCGCTGATGTCGCTGGAGGTGTTTAGGACTCTGGAGCGGCTGAAGGAGCGCGACATCAGCATCCTTGTAGCGGAACAGAACGTGCACCACGCCCTGAGGTTCGCCGATCGGGGCTACGTGATGGAGACGGGGAGGGTTACTCTGGAGGGAAGGAGCTCGGATCTTCTGGGAAACGATCTTGTTAGGGAAGCTTTTCTCGGTTGCTAGAAGACAGATCAAGGAGGAGTTCGATGCGAACGGAGGGGTTCAATGGGAAGTGAACTAGAGAACCGCTACTACTGTTACACCGACGCAGGTGGGACCTTCACGGACACTCTGCTCATCGACCGGCGCGGTGATATGTGGAGCGGCAAAGCACCGACGACCCCCGGCTCGCTTGATGAGGGGCACATAGCCTCCATCGAGGCCGCTGTCGCTGGGTTGGGCATCACCATGCAGGAACTGCTCTCCCGGTCGGAGGTCATCGCTTTCGGTACAACCGCGATCATCAATACGATCGTGCAGCGGTCCGGTGCCCGGGTGGGGGCGATCATCACCAAGGGGTTCGAGCGGGTCCCCTCGATCGGAAGGGCGTCCCAGAACTACAGTGAGTACAGTTGGAGCGACATCCTCCATTCGGCGACCCACCGCCACCTCGAAGACCTGGTCGCCTACCAGGACATCGTGGGAGTCACTGAAAGGATCGACGCCAATGGCAAGGCCTTCATCCCCCTGTACGAGCACGAGGTGAGGGAGGCGGTGGGCAAGTTGATCGACAAGGGGGTGGAGTCGATCATCATCCTCTTTCTCTACTCCTACATGGACCCGAGCCACGAGCTCAGGGCTAAGGAGATCGCGGAAGAAATCATCAAAGAACGGGGCGCCGATATCCGGGTCTTCACGAGCTACGAGATCAGTCCGACCATGAAGGAGCTGAGTCGTTTCAACACCCTCGCCGTGGAAGCCTATGCGGGGGACATCGCCCGGCAGTCTCTAGCCATGTCGGAAGAACGCCTGATGGCGCTCGGCGCCAAGACCAGGCTGCAGGCCACCCTGTCCCACGGAGGGCTGATGCCTGCGGCCCACACGCATATGGTCGACACCGCCATGTCGGGCCCCGCCGGCGGCATCCTGGGGGGGAAGTACCTGGGCGACGTGTACGGATACAAGAACATCATCACCAGCGATGTGGGCGGAACCAGCTTCGACGTAGGCCTTATCACCGGGGGCCGGATCAACATCAAGACCGAGCCGGTCGTGGCCCGCTTCATCCTCGGCGCTCCGTGCGCCGAGGTCACCTCCATCGGAGCCGGTGGAGGCACTATCGCCTATCTCGACCCCTTCACCAACCGGCTGAAAGTCGGCCCCCAGAGCGCGGGCTCGGTTCCCGGCCCCGCGTGCTACGGGATGGGCGGGGAGAATCCCACGGTCACCGACGCCGACGTGGTGCTGGGCTACATCGACCCGGACTACTTCCTGGGCGGGCGTATGAAGCTGGACAAATCGCTCGCGGAGAAGGCCATCAAGGAGAAGATCGCCGATCCCCTGGGCTTAAGCGTGATAGACGCGGCCACCGGCATCAAAGAGATCATCGACGCCGACATGGAGAACTACTGCCGGAGCCTCATCAGCACCCGAGGTTACGCCGTGGAGGACTACGTGCTCCTCGCCTTCGGCGGGGCCGGCCCCACCCACGCGGCCGGCTATACCAAGAACACCAGCTACAAGGAAGTGATTGTCACCCCCTTCGCCTCGGTCTTCTGCGCCTTCGGGGGGGCAACGGCGGACTACAGCCGCCAGTATCTTAGGGCGACCCGGGTCTACATCCCCTACCAGGCCGACGAGGAGACTAAGACGAAGTGCGCACAGGCTCTAAACGACCTGTGGGCCGAACTGGAAGAGGTTGCCAAAGAGGAGATGACGGCGGCCGGTTTCAACCTCAAAGAGGTCGAGTTCGAGCAACTGGCCTTCACCCGCTACATGGGCCAGCTCGATGAGATCGTGTTCAGATCGCCCCATCCGAGACTGGCGGATACCAAGGCGCTGGATGACTTCGTGGAGGCCTTCGAGACGGAGTACTCGAGCGTCTACACCACCGCGGGCCAGTATCCCCAGGCGGGCTACCTCACCCTCCATGTAGGCCTGGTAGCCAAAGTGGCCAAGCCCAAGCCGGTGATCGCCGCTAAGGCCACGAACGGATCGAAGAAGGCCGGACTCAAGGGCACGAGGACGGCTGTGTTCGACAGAACACCTGTAGAAACGGCCATATACGAGATGGCCGAGTTGGCGCCTGGGCAGAAGGTGCCGGGGCCGGCGATCATCGAGCACATCGACACCACCGTGGTGATACCGCCCGAATGTCATGTGGATGTGGATAAGTACGGAATGCTTTTCCTAAGGAGGGCCTAGGCGATGGGAGAACTCAAAGAGCGCATGCTCCAGCGGGAGAAGGATCTGGCCGAGGGTCGGTACCCCTCTCTCGAACTACACGAGCAAGACGCCATCAAGTGGGAGGTCCTCTATACCCGCCTCCTCGGCATCGTGAACGAAGGCCGGGAGACGGGCCGTCTCATCAGTGCGTCGCCTACCGTCCGGGAATTCGGTGAGTGCGTCTTCTGCGTGTTCACTCCCGAGGGCGAAGTGGCGGCATTCTCCAGAGGGATCCTCCTTCATTTCGCCAGCTTCGCCGCCACCATCAAATGGATGCTGGCCAACGACTATGAAGAGGACCCGGGAATCAAGGACGGCGACATCTTCTGCAACAACGATCCGATGATCGGCGGGGCTCACTCCGCCGACGTGGCTACCGTCATGCCTGTGTTCTACCAAGGCAAGCTTGTGGCTTGGGTCGGCGGGCTTACCCACGTCATGGAGGTGGGGGGGACCGAACCGGGCGGGACCTCGCCCTCCGCGATGAGCCGGTACGACGACGGTTTGATCTTCCCGGCGCAGAAGGTCGGAGAGAACGAGCGGTTCTTCAAGTACTACCACTTGAACGTGAGCCGGAACACCCGCGACGGCAGCTGGTGGATCCTGGACGACCTGGCCAAGCTGGGTGGCTGCATGAAGATGAAGAAGGCCCTCATCGACCTGATCGATGAGTATGGTCTCGACTACTACGAGAAGGCCGTCTACGAGATGATCGAAGAGGGACGGCGCTTCGCGATCAACAAGATCAAGACGGTGTTGTTCCCCGGTACCTACCGCACCGTGAACTTCTACGACATCCTCAACGCCGAGCAGCCGGTGCGCTTCCACAAGGACTATTACATCCACCAACCGCTCGAGATGACAGTGACCAAGCAAGGGGAGCTGACGCTCGATTACGACGGCATCAGCTCCCCCGGCTATCACTCGAACAACGTCTCCCTTATCTGCGCGCGCGGGTTGCACATCTATCAGCTCCTTCAGGAAGTGCTTTACGACGGCCTGTTCAACTCGGGTGTGGTCCAGGGATTGGAGCTCAGATTTCCGGAGAACTCGATCCTCAACCCGGGGATCCAGTACGCCTGTTCGGTCTGGGCTCCGGCCAAGACCTCGGCGGGAGGCTGTTTCCAGCGGGCGCTTTCGAGAGCCTACTTCGCCAAAGGTTTCCGGGAGGAGGGGCTCTCCAGCAAAGCGATAACCAGCGCCGTGTTCGCCGGTGGGGTCGACGAGAACGGCCGGTTGTTCTCGGTGGCGAACTTCGAGATGAATTCCTCCGGCGCTGCGGCGAGCAGCAACAAGGATGGGCTCGATGCCGCCAACTCCGTGTGGAATCCCGAAGCGCAGCTCTCCGACATAGAGCCGTTCGAGCCTATCTGGCCGCTGAAGTGGCTGGGGCGAGGAGTGCAGACCGACGGAGGAGGATACGGCAAACACCGCGGAGGAGCGACCATCGCCTCTCTGTATGTGATCGAGCCTCCGGCCAAGTTCGTGGAGTCGGGCGCCTTCATGTCCGGAGACAAGGTGTTCTTGTCGGCAGGGACCATGGGTGGCTATCCGGCCCCGGCGCGCTACCGCTACACGATGCGGGACACCAACTTCGCCGAAGCTGCGGAGAAGG
>CAZCCL010000154.1:0-5407 GCA_964497095.1 uncultured Gaiellales bacterium
CCGGAGCCACCGCCTTATCGTGGTTACCGAACGCCTCCCAGAAGTTGACCCCGTGATAGGCAAGGTCTGGTTCCGTTATCTCCGGATACCGGCCGGCCGCCTTCCAATCGAACTCGCCCTTCTCCACCACCGCGCCCCCGATGGAGGTCCCATGACCGCCGATCATCTTGGTGAGCGAGTACACGGCGATGTCTGCCCCGAACTCGAAGGGGTTGAAGAGCGGCGGCGGAGTGACCGTGTTGTCCAAGACCAAGGGCAACTTGTGCCGGTGCGCCACCTCGGCGATGGCGGCAAGATCGTCCACGTTCCCTTTGGGATTCCCGATCGACTCGGTATAGAGCAGACGGGTGTTCTCGTCGATGGCCCGCTCGAAGTTGGCCGGATCGCGCGAATCAACAAAGCGGGCCTCGATCCCGAAACGCTTCAGCGGGAAGGTGAACTGGGTGTAGGTGCCACCGTAGAGCTTGTCCCCCGTCACGAAGTTCTGCCCCGTAGAGGTTATCGCCGCGATGGCGTAGAAGATGGCCGCCTGGCCCGACGAGGTGGAGATCGCCCCCGCCGCCCCGTGGATGGCCGCCAGACGTTTCTCGAGCACATCGGTGGTGGGGTTCATGAGCCGGGTGTAGATGTTGCCGAACTCCTTGAGCGCGAACAGTCCGGCAGCGTGCTCGGTGTCGCGGAACACATAGCTGGAGGTCTGATAGATGGGCACCGCCCGGGAGAGGGTGTCCTGATCGGGAACCTGGCCGGCATGAAGGGCCAGCGTATCGATGCCTTGTTCAGGTTCTTTACCTTCTGTGCCTACATTATGTGTGGACATTTACGCGACCTTTCTGGTCCCTTCGCTGGAACGACTGATACCGGCCAAGGCGTAGCCGCAGGCCGGACCGGCTCCGCCTCACCCGGCGCCCAGACATTCGCCGATCCGGCAAGCGCCCGCTCCGCGGCCCCACCGGCCTACGTGACATAGTCCGTCACTCCGCAGCCATTGACAGCCCGTTCCCCCACCAAATGCCCAAAGGCGGTCTTGTCGTACACATCCATCATGGCACGGCGGGTCCTTTCGTGCATGGGCAGAAGCACATACTCAGGATGTGGTAGACGATTGCGCCCGCTTCCGGCCGGGTCGAGGCTGCCGGCTGCGTCACCATCGATCGCGGACATCGGCCCCGCATCTAGCGGGCGACCGTCCCAGCGGACGACCGTCCCAGCGGCTCCCTACTCGTGCAAGAGATTGTAGAGCAACATGCACACCTCACCCCGGCTCGCCGACCCGTAGAAATCATAGTCTGCCCCCAGTCCGACCAATCCCTCGAGCAGACCGGCATAGGCCGCTTTCCGCGCGTTGAGATAGTGTTCTTCCGGATAGAACCGGCCCGCCAAGAAAGGCGCGACGTAGGACGGGGGCGGGTCGGGAAGGTCTGCCGCCCGGGCCACCATCGTGATGAGCTGTTGTCGCGTGATGTCGGCGTAGGGAGCGAAGTGGGTGTCGTCCGTCCCCTTGGTGATCCCGCGCCGGGCGCAGACGGCTACGTATTTGTCGGGATACAGAGGATCGGTGCCGACCCCTTTGTCCACGTCGACGAACGGGCACACGTCATCCGCGTCCACCGGGATAGCGAGCGCCTTGACGATCATCTTGGCGAACTGTTGCCGGCTGACCGGCTCGGCCGGATAGAAGTTGCCGTCTTGCTTGCCCAGGATGATCCCTCGGGAGGCGAGATCGGCGATGGCGTCGTAGTAGGGATTGTCGGGATCGACGTCCGGGAAGGACGACTGCCGGCTATGGTCGTCGAGGATCTCCAACTGGAAGATCTTCTCGTCGGCCCAGTTCTCGTTGGTCCGCTGTGACGCCCACAGGTAGTCCCCGTCCCACGTCAGATCCCAGGTCCCTTCCGACGCGGCATAGATCCAACCCAGCTGATGGCCGTATCGGTCGTACTTCAGGATACCTTTGCCGCCTGGGCACCAGAAGTGTTCCCCGTCCCATGCCAGCCCTCCCCCTCCACCATGGTCCAGGTTGATGGTGCCGGCCAACGTCCCGGTCTTGGTCATCTGGTAGATGACGGGTGAGACCCAACCCATGACGCAGAGGTACGTCCCATCCCAGGTGAGCCCCTTGCAGCCGCCTTGTGTGGGGTAGGGGGAGTCGATGCTGTAGACGATCGAGTGGGTGGAGGGATCGACCTTGAAGATCTTGCGCGCAGCAAAATCCAGCAGCCACATGTACCCCTGGTCGTCGAACGTCATGCCCCACGGCTGTAGGGGGGTGCCCCACTGCGGTGAACCGGCCAGTACGAAGTTCTCCAGCACCTGGCCGTTCTGCGGGTTCAGCTTGTAGATGTGTGCCCAAGGGGTGCTGGTCCAGATGTTCTGACCGTCCCAGGCCAGAGCCCACGTGAGCCCCAAGGTCTTGCCCATCTTCTTCACGATACGGCGGGTCTCGTCATCGGGATACACATACATGTACTTGTCCAGCTGCGGGTCGCTGGGGATGTAGCCCAACGCGTAAGATTGTTCCGGCAGGAAGCCGATATCGATGGCCGCGGGGGGATAGTACGAAGAAGCGACCGTGCTGTAGGGACCCCCGATGTCCCCGCTGTTACCGTGGAAGCTCAAGTTGCTGACTTCCACGACGTTGTTCCCGTCCCCCACACCGAGGCCGTAGGCCTTGTTGTCGTACAGATAGTCCCCCAGGGCCCGCAGGGTACTGGCATTGTCTGCCGAGAGACCATGGGCGCCATTGTGGTGGATGAGCGACCGGCGGATCTCAGCCGTGGAGTTGTCGATGTGGACCCCGCTCGTGCCGTTGCGCCAGACCTCGCAGTAGTCCATCTCGATGGTGTTCGACTGCTCCGCGGCCAGTCCGTTGTAGCCGTTCTCGTACAACTGGCAATAGGTGAGCGTGGGTTGGCAGTAGGACTCGAAGTAGACCCCTTCCCAGTTGTGCCAGCGGAACACGCAGTGGTCTATCTCGGGCGAAGCCTGCCAGGCGTTCAATCCCTGCAGGGCGAACTCGAAGACGCAGTACTTGAAGCGAGTCGGTCCGGTGGGCGAGCCGATATGGAGCATGCTCCAATCCCCGTTCTGAGGGTTGCGAGCGTCGGAAGTGAAGTAGATCGGCTGGGCGGCAGTCCCCAAGGCGACGATCGATCCCCTCACGTCCAATCTGAGTCGGCGGTCCGGCTCACGATAGCCCCGGTAGTGCTGAAACTCGACGCGCGTACCCGCCAGTATCGTCAAGGTGACCCCTGCCGGCACCATCACGTGGTCCGTGACGAGGATCTCGCCCTGCCACGTGGTGTTCTGGGTGATGGTGCCGCTGACGACCGTCTGGGCGGCGGCTTCCTGGGCGGCGGCGCCCTGGACAAAGCTGGCGCTCAGCCACAGCGTGGCCGCCACAAGTATCAACAGCAACGCGAGGAGGCACGGGGCGATCAGGATCCGGATAGGTTTGCTCTTCATGAGACAAGACCTCCCGTTGGACAGGGCCGGTGTTCAGGAGTGGGGCCTCTGCATAAGGCAAAGGCTCGTGCGAGGCCCCTCGTCACCAGTCGACACGAGCAACACGGGGGAGGCTGATGCCCTCCCCTTGTTCTCTCAGTATAGGCCGACTTCCGAGAGGGTCAATCGGTGGACCGACCTCGGCCGTCGAACTTCGAGGCCGTCGGAGTCGGAGCGGCCGGGCGTGGTGGTCATCCAGAACGATGCACCCTACAATGTGAGCAACCGGAACCGCACGGGAGGAGGACGGATGCCCACATTCCCTCGCGCCGGCGCACTTGCACTGCTGATCGCCCTAGTGACCGTGACGACCTTGGTCGGTTGCGACGGCGGCAGCGAGCCGTCTCAAGCCTCGCAGACCGCTCCGTCGTCACAAACCACCCTCGCGTCACAGACTCCTACAGGATCACAAACGACTCCGACCTTTCAGGCCTCCCAGTCGACGGCCGCCACGCTCGCCGCGCAGTTCACCCGCGAGAATTGGGGTGTACTCGCCTCGGACCCCGAAGCGCACGAAGGGGCCCGGGTGGACATAGTCGGAAGACTGCTCCAGGCGCCGGTGAGGCGCGACGACGGCTCCTTCTGGCAGATGTACGCCGACCCCAAGAACTACGAGTGGAACACCAGTGTTCGCTACCCCGATCCCTCGTTTGTGGTGGCCGCGGATGATTTCGTTCGCGTGACCGGCACGGTAAGAGGCGCCGTGGAAGGCGAAAACGCCTACGGTGAAACGGTCACGTTGGTCGAGATCCTTGCCGAGACCGCCGAGGTGGTCGATGTGATGGCCGCCGCTTCCCCGGCCGACCGCACTGCAATCGTCAACCAGAGCATCGACCAGCACGGCATCGTTATTACTTTAGAGGAGGTCGAGTTCGCAGCCGATGAGACCAGGGTCTTCGTGAAGGTCGTCAACGGGTCGAGGGGCACGGCCAGCTTCTACGACTTCCAACTCGCCACAGCGACCCAGGAAGACACCCTGTATGAAGCGGAGAGGCTGTGGGACTACTACCCCAGCGTGGAGTGGGAACTACTCCCCGGCATGGAGAGCTCGGGCATCATCGTCTTCCCTGCCCTCGACGACTCGCGACCCGTGGAGATCCGCCTGGAGGCCGGCTCCGACGACTACGCGCTGTCGTTCGAGCCCTATGTCTTCGAGGTACCCGCGGAGTAGCGCAAACAGAGTGTCGCGCAGGGCCTCGCTCACAGGCCGAGCGAATCGAGCAGACCCGGTAGCTCCCCCAGGTCGGCCAGCACGTGATCGGGTAGGGCGTCTGCTCCCTCTGTGCGGGCGCGCTCCAGATCGGCCTCACCCGTGACTCCGGTGAGCACCAGCGCAGTGATCATCCCGGCCTTGCATCCCATGTCTATGTCGGTGCTCAATCTGTCCCCCACGAGCAGGGTCTCACCGGGAGGGATCCCGGTGATCGACGCCAGAGTCTCGGCCAGGGCCAGCCCGGGCTTGCCCATGAAGACCGGCTCCGTCTCCGCCGCGGTGGCCACGGCAGCCACGAGTGCGCCGGCCCCCGGGAGGAGACCGTCAGGCGTGGGGAAGGTAGGGTCGGGGTTCGTCGCCACGAACAGCGCTCCCGCCCTTATGGCCGCCTGCGCCCTGGCGAGGGTATGAAACGATAGAGAGCGGTCCATCCCCACGACCACGGCGGCCGGAGGCTCGTCGGCAGCCGACGGCCCGGTGGCGGCCGACGGCCCGGCGGCAGTCGTGTCCTCGTCGCCCACGTGATACGCGTCCAGTCCGGCTTCACGCAGCTCGCGCAGTAGTCCTTGTTCCCCCATGACCATCACCGGCGACCCCTCGGGCAGGCGCGCGCGTAGCCAGTTTCCCGCCACGTAGCCCGAGGTGAGGACCCGGTCGGCCCCGGCCGGCAGGCCCATTCCCGCCAAACGG
>CAZCCL010000155.1:0-5404 GCA_964497095.1 uncultured Gaiellales bacterium
CCCGCCCCCCCCCCCCCCCCATACTCGCGACCGACCCGGTAAGATCCTACCTGGCGGGATCTCTGTGGCGCTCGCTCAGGTAGGCATCCAGGACGTCCAACCCCTCGGCGAAGTCCTCCCTGCCCAATCCCAGGCGGAAGTGCTCATCGCCATATTCATAGACCGTCGAAGGAAGAAGCAGGACTCCCGTGTCCTGCAGTACACGCGCGCAGAACGCCTCGGTGCCCTCTCCTGGGGTTCGCCCGGCCGGGTCGACCCGCCTGTCACCGGGCGCGGGCGCCTCCGCGTCTCCACGCAGCAGGCGCGGGAAGCAGACCGTGCCGCCCCGCGGGGGGACCCACAGAAGACGTGCGGCGTGGCGGACAAAGAACTCCGACGCCGACTCGATGTTCCGGCGCACACGATCACGGTGGGTCCGGAGAATCTGCTCTCGTGAGCGCAGGGCCATCAGCGCCAGCAGCTCGCCGGGCGCGCTGCTGCAGATGGTGGTGTAATCCTTGAGGAGGCCCATCCGCTCGAGAAGCGCCTGATCGTGGGTGACCACCCAGCCGATACGCAGCCCGGCCAACCCGAAGACCTTCGACATCCCCGAGAGGGAGACGGCCCTCTCGTATTCGTCGACCGCTGCGGGCAGACGGATCTCCTCCGCCGACTCGAGCAGGCGGTACATCTCGTCGCAGAGAACCCAGGCCCCCACCGATCCGGCGGCGGTCAGCATCCTGGCGAAATCCTCCCTCGTCGGAAGCGCCCCTGTGGGGTTGTGGGGGAAGTTGCAGATCACCAACTTGCTCTGCGGGCGCAAACACTTCTCCAACCGGTCCGGGGGGAACCCCCAACCCTCGGCCTCCACCGCTTCCCAGAACGTCACCTCGCAACCTATCGAAAGCGCGAGCTCGTACAGGGATTGATAGCCTGGGAAGGTGCAGATCACGTGATCACCCGGCTCGAGGAGCGCGTTCATGAAGAGAAAGACGGCCTCTTCCGGGGCGGCTACCAGGACCTGCGCCGGGGTCGCCCCTCGATAGAGCGCGGCTATCTCCTCGCGCAGTTCCGGCAACCCTTGCGACTCCGTATAGCCCAGGCGCAGAGTCTCCCAGCGCCTGCGCAGGTCGGGGTCGGCACCGGCGATGAGGTCGGCCATCGGTAGTCCTTGACAGTCCGACGTCGAAAGGAGGTGCCGGGCGCTGAACTCGTGACGGGCGAAGTAGCGCTCGAGTGCGAAAGGCCTTGGACTCTCCTTCATCATGGGGCCGGTCCTTCAGCGGCTATCGGAGCCCGCTCGCCGCGCCCGGGTCCCGCGAGCGAGGCGGCGACTCCCACCACACACAGACAGGTGAATATGGCGAAACAGATGCGCACGCTCGTCAGCAGATTCGGATAGTCTGCAGGTTCGATGACGTGTCGGCCGACCACTATCGCCAGCACCAGGGTGGCGATCCCAAGGCTGATGTTCTGCCCGGCCAGCCGCATCGTCCCGAGCGTCGCCGAGGCGACCCCGTAGTAACGCTTGTCGACGCTCCCCATGACCGAGTGAGTTATGGGAGATGCGAAGAACGCGAAGCCGAGTCCCATCATGGAAAGGGTGGCGATGATGTACCAGTATGGCGTCTCCTGGCCGAGAAAGACAAAGGCGAGGAGTCCCAGAGTGCACAACGCCATGCCGGAGGAGGCCACCCAGCGTGCTTCTACATGGTCCGATAGCCGTCCGGCCACGGGGGAAAACGCCGTCTGGAAGAAGGTGCCGGCCACGTTGAGTCCCAGAGCCCGCCCGCGGGTCTCGGGCGGGTAGGCAAGACTGACCATGGCCGTGCCGGTGGCGAACACCAGCGTCGCTCCCAGGCCCTGGACCACCCGCAGCACGATCAGCACCGGAGCCGAGGGGGAAAGTCCCGACGCGAAGGCGACTACCGCGAACACCAGCATCCCCCAGACGAAGACCCGTTTGCGGCCGTAAAGGTCGGCGATCCGTCCGACGGGCATGAGCACCGCTCCGGCTGCTAGGATGTAGGTCAAAGAGATCCAACTCAGGGTCACTGCCGAAGCCTGGAATTCCAAGCCGATGAGAGGCAAGGCGATGTTGATGGACGACCCCATGAAGGTGGCCAAGAAGCCGGCCAGTGCGGTGACGATGAGTACCGTGGTCTGATCGCGTGGGGCCAGGCTCGGGTCGGTTCGGCTGGACGGGTTCATCGCGTATCAGCGTATCAAGGAAAGCGGGAAGATGGGCATCAGGATGATATGGACATCACGTCGGCCCCCCTCCGGGAACAGGCGCCGGTATCCAAGTCCGGGCCCGCACCTACTGTGCCGATGACCGCTGAGTCGGACACGAACGCTCCGGCGATCCCTCCATCGCTGTACGCCACCATATTCATGGTCGGCGTGGTGATGATCTCCTTGGGCCCGATCCTGGATCCCACCGTCAAAGACCTGGGAATACCGCTTTCGCAGGCGGGGCTCACCTCTGTGGGCTACGCCGTAGGGATGCTCGCCGGGGTCCTGGCGCTCAATTTCGGGCTGGCCCATGTGCCGGTGAAGTGGACCCTCATCGGGGCTGCGTGGCTGCAGACCCTGGGGCTCGCGCTCGGGGCTCTTCTGGCCACCGGGCTGTGGTCGTTGTTCGGAGCATATGTGATCGTGGGTGCCGGCTGCGTCTTCCTGAACAGCCTTCCCGGGATGTGGATCACCTCGCACGTCAAGGTGGGGACCAGCCATGCGATGATGGTGCTGCTGACGTACTTCGCCGTGGGGATGATGGTGACTCCTCTCATCATCGGCGCTGTGCTCGGGCTGGGGGTCTCCTGGCGCTGGGTACTCGGCATCGAAGCCATCCTCTCGCTGGGCCTGGCCGTGTTACTCACCGTCATGCCGGTGTCGGACATCAAAGGCCGGGAGAATCTGCGTGCGCAGCGACTCCGTGAGGTCATTGGTTTCAATACCCGTTTGTTCTGGGCCGTGTTGTGCGCCTCCATCCTCTACATCGGCTCCGAGTTCATCTTCAACGTGTGGTTGCCCAAGTTCGAGATCGACGTCTTCGACGTCAGCAAGACGGTGGCGAGCCTGGCGGTGACCTTGTTCTGGGTGGGCCTGCTCTTGGGCAGGATCATCGTCGTGCCGTTGACCCGGCGCTTCCTCGCCTCCAGGCTGTTGATGGTCGGCACCGCCGTCATGGCCGTCTTCGCCCTGGGGGTGGCCCTTTCCGTGAACGCCGCCATGTCGGTGGTCATGGCCTTCTTCGCTGGACTCGGGGCGTCGGGGGCGTTCCCCCTCATTCTGAGCTTCTCCGCCCGCTTTCCGAAATGGCACGCGGGCGTGGTCTTCTCGGCGGTCATCATGGCGGGCGCACTCGGGCGGATCGTCTTTCCCTATCTGATCGGACCGCTCGCGGAATCGCTCGGCTTCCGGGTGGCCATCGGACTGGCTTTTCTGCTGGCGGCCGTTCTGTCCGGGCTATCCCTCTACCTGCACCGGGTCTCGGGTGAACGCCAGGATCCCATGTAGAGCGGGCGCATCTCAGCCTGTATACTCCGAGTCCCTGTTCACTACGCCGAGGAAGATCCAATGAGGGCCAACCTGGTCAGCCCTTCATCCGCGCACCTTTCGTACGCGATCCGCGACATAGTCGCATTCGCCGATGTGGTGCGCCGGCACGGTGTGGAGATCACCTGGGAGAATATCGGTGATCCCATTGCCAAGGGAGAAAGGGTGGCTCCGTGGATACGTGAGATCGTCCACGAAGTGGTGGAGATGGACGATTCATGGGGCTACTGCCCGACCGAAGGCTTTGCCGAGGTTCGGGAGGCCCTTGCCCTCCACGTCAACCAACGCCCGGGTGCTCGGGTCTCCGCCGACGACATCATCTTCTTCAACGGCGTGGCCGACGCGGTGGCGAAGGTCTACGGTTTCCTCAGTGCTCATGCCCGGATCATCGGCCCTTCTCCCGCCTATAGCACCCATTCGTCGGCGGAGTCTGCGCACTGCGCTCTTCCCCATCTCACCTACGACCTCGATCCCGAAAACGGCTGGCTACCGGACCTTGTCGATCTGCGGCACAAGATCCAGGCCAACCCTTCCATCGCCGGGATCCTCATCATCAATCCGAACAATCCCACTGGCGCGGTCTATCCGATCGAGGTGCTGGAAGAGATCGTGGCCCTCGCCCGAGAGTTCGGGCTGTTCCTGGTGGCCGACGAGATCTACATCCACATGGTCTTCCCGGGGATCAAGACCGCGCATCTCTCCGAGGTCGCGACCGACGTGCCCGCCATCGTCATGCGGGGGATCTCGAAAGAATTGCCCTGGCCCGGGTCCCGGTGTGGATGGGTCGAAGTGCTCAACCGCTCTTCCGATCAGAACTTCTCTGCATACGTCGATTCCGTAGTCGCGGCGAAGCGTCTGGAAGTATGCTCCACAAGTGGTCCGCAGTTGGCCATCCCCCGGATCTTCGGCGACCCGCGCTACGCCGGCCACTTGGCCGGCCGGGCCCGCACTTTCGCCGAACGGGGGGCGGAGGCCTACGAGACGCTGAGGAACATTCCCGGGGTCAAGCTGAATCCCGCGCAGGGGGCCTTCTATATGACCGCTCTGTTCGAGCCCGGTGCACTGAACGGCCAGAACAGGCTGCCGATAGCCGACCAGCGCCTGAAGGAGACCGTGGAGCAACAGTGCAAGGGCGCGGCTCCCGACGCCCGATTCGTCTACCATCTTCTCGGGTCGACCGGGATCTGTGTGGTCCCGCTGAGCGGGTTCTATTCTCCCCATGCCGGGTTCCGCTTCACCCTGCTTGAGACCGATGACGGCAAACGGGAATGGATCTTCCGCACCCTGGCCGAGGCGCTCACCGAGTATGTGGAGAGTGGAAGAAACGCAGCCTAAGTGCTGATGCAGAAGGGCAGTCGGAGCCTGAAGTACCAGGCTCCGCAGGGTGGCTTCCTCCTAGGTGGGGACGGCTGCCCGCCTCGACTTGTTGCCCCTACGATCTGTCCAAGACGAGACGTTCGTCGTCGCCCTCTACGAGGTCGAGAACGAGTCCTTCGAGTTGCCGGTCGATGGCCGGCTCGACCATGAACACCACCTGGCCCTCAGTCTTGACGACGCGGTCTCCAGAGCCGGGACGGTCCAGGCGCAGCTTGTAACCGCCCTTTGCTTGGGCAAGACGGTAGCCCGCTTCTGGGGGCACCGAACTGCTCACGAGTTTGTCCAAAAGGGTCGCTCTGGCGGCTTCGGTCAGTTTCACCATCACTCCTCCTCTCTGGCAGCATCTTCCACCTGCCGGGGCGTAGGTACGGTCGTCGCGGACTAAGATGAGAGGATTATCCAGATCGTTGCCGCTGCCGAAATAGCTCGTGAGGATACTTCTTCGCTCTCGTCGAGCTACGAGGCTGCAGCGCTGACCATCACAGTA
>CAZCCL010000156.1:0-3704 GCA_964497095.1 uncultured Gaiellales bacterium
GGGGCCGCGCGCGGCGCGGGCTACAGGTTGGAACCTGTGGCCCTGACCAAAGAGGAGGTCGACAAGTACTACCACGGCTACTCCAACGAGAGCGTCTGGCCTCTGTTCCATGACCTCCAATCCCAGGCCGAGTTCGATCCGGAGTACTGGCACACGTACGTCAAAGTCAACCGCAAGTTCGCGGACGCTCTGGCATCGGAGTGCCACCCGGACGATTTCGTGTGGATACACGACTATCAGCTTATGGATGTAGGTCATCACCTGCGCGACAACGAGTGCGGCGTCGACGTGGCCTTCTTCCTCCACATCCCGTTCCCGGCCCCAGACATATTCATGAAGCTACCCGAACGTCAGGCCGTGCTCGACTCGCTCTTGGCCTACGATCTCGTCGGCTTTCAGACGCTGCGGGACCGGCGCAACTTTATCCAGTGCGTACGCACTCTCGTCAAGAGCGCCCGCTTTCGGGTCGAAGGACATCTGCATGTGGCCAGGCTGGAGGACCGGGAGATCAGGGTGGGCAACTTTCCTATCGGCATCGACGCGCGCTCGTTCGCAGAACGGGCGAGGGCACCCGAGGTCGAGGAACGGCTACAGGTGATACGGGACCGGTTCGAAGGTAGACAGATCGTGCTCGGGGTCGACAGGCTGGATTACACGAAGGGCATCCCTCACAGGTTGCGGGCCTTCGCCAACCTTCTCGAGCGATTCCCCGAGGTCCGAGGGAGGATCCACTTGTTCCAGGTGGTCGTCCCCAGCCGGGTGGGCATACCCAAATACGACGAACTCAAGAGCGAGATCGAACGGCTGGTGGGCGAGATCAACGGGCGATACTCCGAGCTTGACTGGGTGCCGGTCCACTACTTCTTCCGCAGTCTCGATTCCACCGAGCTTCTTTCCTTCTACCGGGCGGCCAAGATCGCGCTGATCACGCCCCTGAAAGACGGCATGAACCTGGTGGCCAAGGAGTTCTGCGCCTGCACCCTGGATGAGGATTCGGTCCTCATCCTCAGCCAATTCGCCGGGGCCGCGGCTCAGTTGGGACGGGCAGCGCTGATCGTCAATCCGTACGATGTCGAGCAGACCGCGGACGCCATCTATCACGCCTTCCGCATGGCCGCGGGGGAGCGCCGCTTTCGTATGCAGCGCCTCCGTCGCAACACACGCACCCAGGACATATTCTGGTGGGTGGACTCCTTCATGCGGGCGGCCATCGACAAGGAGCTTCGGGACTTCCCGGTGCTGGAGGAGTACATCCCCGAGCACCACCCCGACTAGCCGGATCCCTGCCCGTCCCCGGGGTCCGAACAGGCCGATAGGGCGCCGCAGTTCTCCTCCGTGAGGAGCTCCAGGCCTTCTCGCGCCAATAGGGCCGCGGTGACCCCGGAGCCCGGCCTCAGGCGGTGGCTGAAGGTGCCGTCGTAGGTAGTCCCCACTCCACACGAAGGACTGCGGGCCTTGAGCACGGCTGCCGTGGCCCCGCTCAGACGGGCGACGCCCAAAACCTCCATGGCCCCGCGGAGGTACGCTTCGGTGAGATCGTCGCCTTCCGCGGTCACCACCCGGGCCCGACCGTCCCACACGTCTTCCCCGGCTCCCTGGCGGATCTCTGCCGGCGGCCGCGGCGTCGGCGACCCCCCCAGTTGTTCGGGACAGACAGGGATCAGACAGTAACGAGAGGCAAGCGTCAGAACCTGGGGAAAGGACCGGGCCCGGCCGTCCAACCGGGTGCGCAGTCCCACGAGGCAGGCGCTCACGATGAGGGGCGGCCGCTCCGACCCTGCGGCAATATCCCCTTCGTCTTCGTTGGCCGCGGCCATGTGCGGGCTAGGAGGCCGAGTCGTCCTCGGGCTCAGGGTCGGAGGAACCCACGGCACTTTCCTGCCGGTCGAGAGCCGAGAGTATGTCCTGCAACTCCACCACGCGGCTGCTGAGCGCAGAAAGCTCAGTGGTCAGGCGTTCCGCGGCCTGAGAGACCTTCGAGCCCGCCTCTTCACTGAGCTCATCCTCGAGGATCAGCTCCTCGATCTCGTCGAGATAGAAGAAGGCCTCGTCGAGTTTCAGCTTGGCTTTGTCAAGATTGCCGATGATCCGTTCCAATCTTTCCTCCCTCCAGCATCCCGGTTGTATATTACACATTGTTGCCGCTCCGACGTCGTGCGCGAGGGAAGACCCAGCCCAAGGAGGCCGGTCCAGATGCCCCATCCCGTCTCGAGTTCTTTCAAGGTCGACCTCTCAGACCACGTGGCTGTGACGGTGCAGGCCACCGTCCCCAGCCGGTATGACCCCGATGCCCCGGCACTGCTGTTGGCTCATGGGGCCAACAACGACCTAGACCATCCGCTGCTTGCCTACCTGGCCGCCCGCCTCGTGGAGATGACCGATGTTCTCGTTGTCCGTTTCAATTTCCCCTACGTGGAGCGGGGCGCCGCCTCTCCCGACCGGCAAGCAGTACTGGAGGATACCTTCAGGCGAGTACACGATCATGTGTTGGACGAGTTGTGCGGACCGGGAGCTTCCCTGTTCGTGGGGGGCAAGTCCCTCGGGGGCCGAGTGGCGGCCGAGCTCGTCTCGCTCGGCAGCGAGGGCGAGGGTCTGCAGGCCTCGGGATTGATCGTGCTTGGCTATCCCCTGCACGCCCCTGGGCAGAAGGACCGTCTCCGGGTGGACCCGCTCAGGCGCATCGGCATCCCCAGCCTGTTCTGCGTCGGGAGTCGAGACCCCCTCTGCGACCCCGAGTCGCTTCGCCCTGTCCTGGCCGGACTTTCGCATCCAGGCGAGCTGTTCGTGCTCCAGGGAGGCGATCACTCGCTGGTTCTGTCCTCGGCCTCCCGACGGCGCCCCGAGGAGGGTTACGAGGACGTCGCTCGGAGGATCGCCGACTTCATCGACGGGGTGGTCGCCCCGAGCTGAGCGGGCGACCGACCATCCGTCACGGCGCCGGCGGCGCTCGCTCCGCTGCCAGTTCCGGCCTCTCTTCGGAGCCAAGCCGGGCGAGCGTGGTACCGGCGAAGACGAGGGCGAAGCCGAGCAGGGTCCGCAGAGTCAGGGTGTCATAGCCCGCAGCGATGGAGACGATGAGAGCGAACACCGCCTCCAAGCTCATGAGGACCCCGGCCAGAGTGGGCGGCGTGTACCTCTGCCCCAGGACCATCAGCATGTACGCCACCAAGCCGCCCATGACCCCGGTCCAAAGGACCGCGGCCATCGCCCCCCAGCCGGGAAAGAGGACAGGGCCTTCGAAGGCGAAGGCCCCGGCCAGGGAGAGCACCGCGCACACAGTCAACTGCAGTTGCACGAAGGCCACGGCGCTGATCCGAGACGAACCGTAGCCGACCCCCAGGATGTGAAGCGCCCAGAAGATGGTGGCGAGCAAGGTGAAGACCTCCCCCCAACCGAAGCTCAACTCCCCATACAAGGATATGACGGCGAAACCCCCGGCGACCACGACCACCCCTATGCCCACCATCGGGGACGGCCAGCGCCCGGTGAAGAGACCGATGATCAAGGGCACCATGATCACGTAGAGGCCGGTGAGGAACCCTGAGACTCCAGGCGAGGTCGACCGTAGCCCGACCGTCTGCAGAGCGAAACCGGCGAACAGCACCACGCCTACGCCGCACCCGATCAGCCAGCCCTGACGATTCAGTTTCCGCAGCCGGCTGAAGCTGAAGGTTGCGGGCCTGAGTCATCAGTTGATACCGCAT
>CAZCCL010000156.1:3714-5253 GCA_964497095.1 uncultured Gaiellales bacterium
AGGGAAGCAGGAGGACGGCCCCTACGAGGAATCGGAGCCCCAGGTAGTAGAGCGGCGGCATCTCGCCCATCGCGTACTTGACGAGGACGAAGTTGCCCCCCCATATGACTCCGGCGATGACCAGCCCGGTCTCGGCCAAGAGCCTCGCCCGCGCGCTCGTACCCAAGCCGTTCCTCGCCAGGGGGGCGCGTAGGCTTTTCGGCCAGGACATCGGCATGCTATGCGACTGAAAGATCCACGGCGTACGGCTCCTGTCGATCACGCGCCGGGTAGAGGCGAAACAGGCTGGTCCAGAAAGTAGCACAGCCGGCTCCGTTGGGGAGGAGCCGGCTGTGCCGGGGGAAAGCTGCTCAGCTCTGCCACGATCCAGGATGGGGGGTTGCCTGGATCGCGATACTTCAGTGCTCAGCGTAGTCAGTGTATTCTTTGTATGATCATTATTCCAATATTTTCTTCTTATATATCGCATAGAGTGCTTTTATAATAGGCGAGCGACGAGCCGCGGACGGGCGCGCGAAGGAGTCCCAGAGATTGGAACTGACCCAACTGAAGTACTATGTCACCATCGCCGAGACACTGAGCTTCACGAGAGCGGCTCAGATCCTGCACGTCTCCCAGCCCGCCCTGAGCTACCAGATACGACGTCTTGAAAGCGAACTCGGGACCCGGTTGTTCGATCGGGGAGGGCGGAAGATAGGCCTCACGCCGGACGGCGAGATCTTCCTGCCCCTCGCCCAGAGCGTTCTTCTGAAAGCCGACGAAGCCTTACGGACACTCAGAGAGCACCTGGGTGCCGAGGCGGGAGAAGTGCGCATGGGGTGCAATCCCTCCGTCGCCACGTATAGAGGTCCGAGTCTGATCGCGTCGTTCAGGCAGCATTTTCCCCGGGTTCGCGTGCAACTCATAGAGGGCGGCGATCTCGAGTTGGAGCAAGGCGTTCTCGAGGGCACCATCGACTTCGCCGTGGTGACCGCCCCGGGATCGCCCCACACCCTCGACGTCACTCCCTTGGCGGCCGAAGACCTGCTTCTCGTCGTGTCGCCTTCCCACGGCTACGCCGACCGCTCCACCGTCGCGCTGGCCGAGCTCAACTACGAGGAGTTCATCTTCGCCACCAATTCCTACAACATAACGGCGCAGATCATCGATGCCTGCCGTCGAGTGGGTTTCGAGCCGCGAGTGGCCTATCAGACCGGTTCCCTCGAGTTGCTCAAGGGCTTCGTCAGACAAGGGCTGGGGGTGTCGATGCTTCCCAGGATGGCGGTGGAAGGGACAAGCGGTGATGGCCTGGCCGTGATCGAGATCGAGGGGGGATTGACCCGGGAGCTGAATCTCATCCGAGGCAGGGACCGAGCGGCCACAGCGGCCACGCGGGCCCTGATGGCACACGTACGCGCTCACATAACCGGGGCTGCGCTCCGGTCGGAGTTACCTGAAGAGGCCCGACCGGGGGAGTCCGGGGGATCCTCGAGGCGGGGTAGCAACAAGGAGTAGGGACCGCGCCCCCCCGGCAACCCCGGCGCGGCCCCCACATAACCC
>CAZCCL010000156.1:5263-5397 GCA_964497095.1 uncultured Gaiellales bacterium
GGGGGGGTTTCGGGGGGGGGTTTTCCCCAGTTGGTGTGGGCCCGGCCCCGCGCCGCCCGCCCCCCCGCGGCCCCATCTTCCCGACATGCCCGCATGCGCCGCGCCGAGCGGCACGGTGCATGGGTGAGTCTTAC
>CAZCCL010000157.1:0-3599 GCA_964497095.1 uncultured Gaiellales bacterium
ACGCTAGCTCCAGGGAGGTAGTCGAGTTGATCGTGGTGATGCTCTACTGGGTCCGACCGCGGGACACGAAGCCACGGATTGTCCCGGCTGCACGTGGCCCAGGGGGCGCCACATGCGCGCTGAGGTTAGGCAAACGGCCCGATTCACGACTCGGCCCGGCGCACGAGCGTGTAGCTTGTCGAGGAATGATCACGCCCGGAGATGCTCTCTGACAGTGGCGACCTATCACCCGCCCGAGCGCAACCTCGAGAAGAACACCATCAACATTTCATCAACGCACCACGCGACACTGCCTGTCAGCCAACGTCAGCCTACTGTCGGCCGGTTCAACAATCTCCTGCTTATCCGGCATTATTCGGCACCCGTCGATACTGGCCGTCAGCCGGGTAACATGCCTACGAAACCAAAGGCCGCAGGTTCGAATCCTGCCAGGCGCATATGAATTGCCTGCATCTGAGCGCTGCACTCTTCGAAGCATTGGTTTCCCTAGGCCCGGTCGGCCTGATTTGCACACATTCTGCAAACATCAGGAGCCGAAAAGCGCCGTGGCGACGGCATTCGCGGCCTCTTGTTGCATTGATGGAAGTACATGCTGGTAGACATCCATAGTAAATGCCACCGACGAGTGGCCCAGTATCTCGATCACCACTTTTTCGTTGATGCCCTGCTGTAGGGCGAGTGTGGCATAGGTATGTCGGAAGCAGGTTTCGCCTGCAAAAGGCGGCATATGGTCCTTGATACGCGCTCACTCGTATGCAGTCGTCTACTGCCGCATTCTTACGGCTCCACGCGTAGTCGTGCGGCAACCGTGCGGCAGCTCTGCGCCTCATCCTCCCCCCTGCTATTGTGCCGATCGTCGAAGACGGAGAGCAGTCGCAGCTCCAAGAAGGTGTGGTCGTGCCGAGGAGCAGCCATGGACCACCCAACGGGGAGCACGGCTGCCGCCGGGAGAGAACCGAAGGCGGCCCCGGCAGTCCCCAGCGGGGTCCCAACACTCGCCAAGGAGGCTCCTCAACATTCCACTGACCAGAAACAGGAGCTCTTCTTACGGTGCCACCTCGGTGATACTCACCACTATCGAGTCCTCGCCATACTCGATCGACCAGAGGGTATAGGCCAGGTGCTCTCCACCTTCCGGGGGAGAAGCGCTCCAGATGCTGAGGAACTCCTTTGGTGGAGGCCATGGCCTCGCTTGAAGTGGTCTCAAACGGATAGCCGGCGTCGATCCAATCCGTAAGATACCCCTTCATTCGGAATACCGTGCAGCCCTCGGAAGCTATTTGCGCGCATGTGAGCTCGCTTCCGATGGGTGTGCTCTCGTACGCGAGGTAGGTCTTGTCTTGGTCTATTAGCGAACTCGGGAAGCCCACACCGACCTCGACAAGTTCGTCGCCGTTGAGCGCTCCCGGAATGTGTCCTTCGTCGTATGAACGGCCGAGGTCGACGATCACCAGATCGGGGGTGGTATCGATGAGCTCTTTGGCTTCCTCCGGGGTGACAGTCTCGTAGGACTGAGCTGACTCGACTGCATCCGTGATGATGCTCTGGGCAGCTGTCGTTGTGGTGGTCACGATGGCATCCTCACTGCATCCGCTGACCGCGATGACCGCGATGGTCAGGGCGACACTGACGATGGATAGAAGGAGCGGTCTCTTGGCTTTCATTGGAGTGAGCACCGGACTTGCGTCGGCGCCTGAGTAGCGGAGAGGGAGCCCTCAGGCCCCCTCTCGGGTGCGGCCTCGCAGGTGGTCGTCCCGCCCTGGCATCACCGGCATTCGCGACGCGGTGGCGCCAAGCGGGCTCGACCTCACTGCATCACGTAGTAGCCACTGATGTCGCACAAGCCGGTCTCCAGATTCACCTTGCCGGTCCAGTGCGCTTCCCAGCCGTGCACGGCTCCGCCCACCCCGTAAGCCACGCTCTTGTAGCTGGTCTTCCCGTCCGCTTCCATCTTGCCGATGCAGCATACCCTCCAGATCGGCGTGTCATGGGTGATGTCGGCCAGGCTGTCGCACCCGACATGGAGGTTCCCCTCGTGGAACCTGAACCCCCACAGCAGGTTTCCTGACGAATCGCGGTCGTCGACGGCGGTCACGTGGTCATACAGGAAGCCGGTCAGGAACGGGATCGACCCGGTCCCGTTCACGGGGAGAAGATACTGCCCCTGCCAGAGCCAGTCGTAGGTGCAATGGAGTCCGTTCGGTCCGCACCACTCGTCGTAGTACAGCCATTGGCTGGGATCCGAGGGGTCGCCCCCACTGTCCTTGCAGCAGGGAGACAGGGCTCCGGTCGCCTGGAATTCGACCCTCTGACCCGTCGCTGCGCTCGCCGACCCGACCAGGGTGGCGAGGAGGACGACCATGAGAAGCACGGCCAGCCCCAACATGGTGATCAGCGTGATTGTGCGTCTGCGTTTCATGGGTGCTCCTTCATCAGGCAGTGTCATCTAGCGTCATGCGTTCGAACGTCCGGTCGTTTCTGGTGTCTCTTTGGACGCGACCAAGGAGAGCTGGAGGCCGAGGTCCGCGATCCTGTCGATTAGGCCGCGAAGTTCGAACCTTGCCTTTCCCTTCACATCAGCCCGTGCCGGCAGCTCAATCGGCCGTTTCCCAAACGCACGGCGCCGACGGCGGGTGCTGCTCCTGGATGATCAGTGTCTACCGACGCTCGTAATGGTGGGACTCCCACCATTCCGGGGAGTAATACGCCACGGTCTTGGGTCGCTTCGCCTTACGTTCGACCTGTTCGACTTCTTGCTCCAAAGCGTCGACTTCGACGAGCTTCGCGACGCTGGGTTTCGTCTTGCTTGGCAGCAGATGCTCGGCAAACGTTATGGCTCTTATGGTTATTGATCCGGTGGACATTACGCCCCCTTTCCTTACCTTGCGTCTCCGCCGGTCGTAGTTGTCTCTCGTGCGACTACTACTTCTGACGAGTCTGGCGTGTCCGGCCCGGCCGGATCCGGACGTCCTCAACCGTCAGCTACGGCCCATGAAACTCCGTGATGCTCACGACGTTGCCCCTCTCATCACGCTCGATCCACCAAGGCACGTTGCGCATATGCTCGCCCCCCTCAGGCGGAGAGGTGGGATGCCAGAAGCTCACGAGCTGCTCCCAGGTGATGGCTTGCTCCCCGCCGTCTCCAAACGTGTAGGTCGTGATCGACACCGTCTCGTACACCACAAAGGACGGACCATACTCGCCCCCCACACCTGCCCCCTCCGGCCCCTCCTCCGCCGGCGTCGTTAGGTTGCGGAGGTAGTAGTCGTTGGGTAGGTCTTCTCCGGGCGAGATCGCCCCATCCTCTACGGCCGCAGCCATGGCCTCTTCCCCGGTGAGCATCTCCAGGTAGTCGACTTTGATACCCCGATAACCGTCCATGACGTCCATGAAACCCAAATAGGTGATGTAGACCAGGCCTCGAAAGTGGCCGTTGGGGAGGCGGGTCTCCAAGGGGTAGGGCGAGTCGGTCGTGGGAGGCGAGACGGCGGTGGACGGGGTCGCGGGGGTCGTCGTCTGGACGCTGACCACCGTCGTAGCCGTGACCGGGCCGGTGTACCTGGTGCTGTCCATGGTGCGGGGCCAGCCCCCCCAGGTCC
>CAZCCL010000157.1:3609-5376 GCA_964497095.1 uncultured Gaiellales bacterium
GTGACCGGGCCGGTGGAACCAGGAGCGATCCCGGCCGTGTCGTCGCCGATGACCAGGATGGGTTGTTCTCTTCCCAGGTGTTTGACCGCCTCCAGGCTCCCCGCGGTAATACCGGCCGCCAGGACGATGGCGACGCAGGCATAGACCGCAAGGCGCAGGCCACTCTTACGCCCAGGCACGAAGGCCCTCTGCGCGACCACTTTCGTCGTGGAAGACCGTCGGTGACCATCACCTGCGGGAATGGACCTGATCGCCGGGCGACCGCTCGGGCTCTCCTCTCGGCGCTCCGCCTTGGCCATTCTCGCCCTGAGCATCTCCCAGGCCACGTCGGCATTCACCGTGGGAGAGTTTCTTTGGTATCTCTTTCGGATCAGGTCGTCTGCATCAGACTCGTTCATGGCTCCGCCTTAAGCTTGGCCTGTAGCGCTTCCCGAGCGCGAAACAGATGACTCTTCACCGCTCCTTCTGAGAGACCCATGGCCTGCGCCGTCTCTTTCCCGGAGAACCCGGCGATGTAGTGAAGAGCTGCTGCCTCTCGGCGACGCTCGGGTAGTTCCTTGAGAGCCTCCACGAATTCGCGCTCCGGATACCAGGAGACATCTTGGGACCTCGTCCCTTCACTTACCAGGCTCCCCCAAAGACGAGAGACTCGGGCCAGCTGACGCCGATGGTCGCGGCAGCGGTTGAGTGCCACCCGGTACACCCATCCAACCGGGTCCTCATATGCCGACACACGGTCCCACTGAAGGTGCAACTGGAGAAACGCCTCTTGAGCTGCATCCGCCGCCGCCTCCCGGTCCAAAGTGGTCAGACACAGGGTCTTCACCAGTCGAGGGTAGTTGAGGCGGAAGAGATGCTCGAAACTCTGGGCGTCTCTCTCGTGCTCCACGTCGTCCGAAGATACGACGCGCACTAGTGCCACGCTCGCTTTCGTGGTGGCCCCTTCGCTGGTGACCTCCCTACACAGAGGACACGCATGGAGGGGGGAAAAGGTTTACAGGCGCACGCTTAGGAGGCCGGGGGTGGCTCAGGCCACGGAGCTTTGGGATAGATCGGAGCGGCCGTTCGCTTGTCCCCTACGTCCACGACCTCGGCGATGCCCTTCTGCCACTGACCGATCTGGCCTGCGTAGCTAGAATAGTCCAGGCTCTGATTGGTGAAGAAGGTATCGGGACTGATGGACGTCCGGAAGTGGGCGGTTCGCATCACCTCGACGATCACATCTTGATCCAGGGTGGCGGCCTGTTCGATGGCCTGCTGGAAGAACTCCAATTGGGCCCGATAAAGGAGCTGGGTGGAGAACTCGATGTTCTCCGGGCCGCCCATGAACCTGACGAGCCTGTCGTAGTAGGCCTTGGCTTCCGGCGAGCTGTTGACGCTCCAAGCACCGATGTACATGACCCCTTCCATCGCACCTTGAAAAGCGTCATAGAAGGACTGGAAGGCACCGCCCCCTCCGAGCAGCACGGCTTTGGGACTATAGTCGAGTCCGATCATGCTCTGCATGCCGAGGACGTTCATGTCCGGAAACGCAAAGAGGCATAGCGCGTCGACATCCAGTTCCTGCGCCTGCTTCATGATGCTGGGCATGTCCACCAGCCTGAAGTCGAGCGGGATCGCGACACTCATAGCTATGTCGATGTACCGTGCACTCAGATGGATGGCCGCCTGAGCCTGGTAATCGATGCCCATGGGCTCATGCAGGTAGATGGTCGCCACGCTCTTTATCCCCAGTTCCTCGCAGATGTCCGCGAATGTGGGCATCTG
>CAZCCL010000158.1:0-2454 GCA_964497095.1 uncultured Gaiellales bacterium
ACGCCTATATCGCTTGCCGAGAAGGACGGCTTCATCCTCATCGCCCGCAGCCTCAGCGGCCAGCGGGCGATGGAGGCGGCTCTCGACGACACCCGCCGTCAGTTCAAGACCATGGCCGATTCGATCAGCCTGGGGATCTTCCGCAGCAGCTGGGGTCGCAAAGCTACGCTCATCGAGGTGAACCCGGCGATGCGCCGGATGCTCGGCCTGGCTCCTTCGGCCGAACTGGTCGGCGCGGATTGGCTCGAGCGCATCATCGATCCCGACGAACGCACCGCCCTTGTCAGCAGACTGAACAAAGACAAGATCGTCGAGGATCACCTGTTGGGTCTCCGTCGCGAAGACGGCAGCCGCGTAGACGTCTCATTGGTGGCCGTGCTGACGGGAGACTCGGTCGGTCAGACCGAGTACTGCGACGGCATCCTGGAGGATGTCACAGCCCAGCGTAGAGGCGAAGAGGAGCGCGAGTCCCTGATCGCCCAGCTCCAGACGTCTCTTTTCTATCTTCAGGAACCCATCACCAAGACGGTTCTTCCGGCCGTCACCCTCGACATGAACAAGTCCATATCACGCGCAGCCCAGCTGATGGCCAAGAATCAAGCGGGAGCCGTCTTCGTCACCGGTCCCGACGATGAGATCATGGGGATAATCACGGACCACGACTTCCGCGAGCGGGTGGTGGCTCCCGGCCTCGATCCGGGAAGCCCGGTGCGCTCGATCATGACCGCTCCGGTGGTCACCATCCCCTCCGATGCGGTGGTCTATGAAGCGCTTCTCCGCATGGAAGAGAAGAACATCGACCATCTGGCGGTGACCGACGGCGACGGAGCTCTGGTGGGCACCGTCCGTCACCGCGATCTCGTGCGGTACCAGCAGTCCTCCACGGTCATCAGCGTCGAATCGGTCAGCCGGGCCCGCTCGGTCGAGGAGATCGTGGAGGCCCAGTCGCGGCTCCCGGGATTGGTGAGGGCGGTCGTAGACACGGAGGCAAGTATCCGCTACGTCAACCGCATCATCACCAACGTCTCCGACGCCGTCGTCCAGAGACTCCTCGGCATGGCCATGGAGCAACTGGGGCCCGCCCCGGCGCGTTTCGCCTTCCTGACGCTGGGTAGCGAGGGCCGCGAGGAGCAGACCTTGCTCACCGACCAGGACAACGCTCTCCTGTACGAGGATCCGCCGGCGGAAAAGGAGAAGGAAGTCTCGGAGTACTTCCTGGCCCTCGGGACCATGGTGTGCGACTGGCTGGACCAGGCGGGGTACGCCTACTGCGAGGGCGGCGTCATGGCCAAGAACCCGAGATGGAACCTGCCTCAGTCGGTCTGGCGGCAGCAGTTCCGCCACTGGATCCACAACGCCGATCCGCAGGAGCTCCTCGAGCTCAACATGCTGTTCGACTTCCGTTGCGTCAACGGCGAGCAGCAGCTCGCTCGCGAGCTCCGCACCTGGGTCTTTGATGAGATGGAAGCCTACCCGCTTTTCTTCCTGCACTTTGCCCAGAACGCCCTGCTCTACAAGCCGCCGCTCACCCTTCTCGGGAACCTTCAGACCACCTCCTCCGACGATGGTGCCAAAGCCCTCAGCCTCAAAGAGGCCCTGATGCCCGTCGTCAACTATGCACGACTCTACGCTCTGCGGCACCGCATCGACTCCACCAACACCCTCGACCGGCTCTCCGAGCTGCGGGACAGAGGGGTGCTCAGTCGCGAATCCTACGACGAGATGGTGCCCGACTACGAGATGCTGATGCGCATCCGTCTGCGCAGGCAGGCGATAGCCTTGGAGGAGAACCGCGAGCCGAGCAACTTGATCTCGCCTGACGAGTTGACCTCGGCTGAGGAGATGCGGCTGAAGAGGCTCTTCGCAGTGGCGGAGAACCTGCGCAAGAAGATCAGTTTCGACTTCCTTGGGGGGATAGCCCGCTTCTAGGACCGGCGCACCTCTGGCACCGGCTCGCTTCTAGGACCGAGATGCCCGCCCGGTCTTGCCGGGGCCCCGTCTGGCGAGCCTCCAGGCAAGGCCCCGCCCCGGCGCAAGCAGGAAGACCAGAAGGAAGATGGCTGTGGCCACCAGGACCATCGCTCCTCCCGCAGCCACGTCCAGGTAGTAGCTCGCGTAGAGCCCCAAGACCGCGGAGAGCACCCCTATCACGGCAGACACCGCCATCATCGCCGGGAGTCTGCGGCTCAAGAGGTAGGCGGCCGCGGGCGGGGTGACCAGCATGGCCGCGACCAGGGACACGCCCACTGTCTGGAGCGCCACGACGATGGTGACGGCCAGTATCACGAACAGGCCCGTCCGCAGAGCGTGAGTGTGGAGCCCCAGAGTCTGCCCCAGGATAGGGTCGAACGACACCACGAGGAATCTCTTGTACAGGAGCACTATCGCTGCCAGTACGACCAACGCCAATCCTCCGCTGATCCAGACGTCCGCGGTCGTCACCCCCAGGACGTT
>CAZCCL010000158.1:2464-5347 GCA_964497095.1 uncultured Gaiellales bacterium
AACAGCACGTGAGTGAGATCCAACGCATAGGTGCGCATAGTGCTGATCAACACCACGCCCAAGGCAAGGGCGCCCGCGAAGAAGATCCCGATGGCCGTATCTTCCCGCACGGTGCCGGTGCGTGAGACGTAGCTGATGCCCACTGCCACGACGAGCCCGGCGACGAGCGCCCCGGCCAGCAGATTCGCACCGATCAGGTAGGCGACAGCCACACCCGGCAGGATGGCGTGAGCCAGGGCATCGCCGAGAAAGGCCATCGACCGCAGGACTATGTAGCAACCCACCACCGCGCAGACGACTCCTACGATCACGGAAACGATCAAGGCCTTCTGCATGAAGCCAAAGGCGAAGGGCTCGGTCAACCACCCGATCATCGTCACTCACCCGTGAACCCATCGTCACCGCGATGGGGCGAAGGGGCGGGGCCGTGGCTACCCGCATGGTCTTGCGGACCATGACCCCCACAACACTGGTCGACGAAGATGCTCTTCCCGTCGACTACCACCATCTGCCCACCGAAGGCGGCCTGCAGGTGCTCCTCGGTGAAGACCTCCTCGGGCCTCCCTGCGCTGATGAGACGCCCGTTCAAGAGCGCCACCTGCTCGAACCGTCCCGCCGCCAGATCCAGATCGTGGGTAGAGACCAACACCGTGACGGAACGATCGCGTAGCCCGGTGAGCAGCTCGAGCGTCGCCTCACGCGTGGCGATATCCACTCCTGTGAAGGGCTCGTCGAGTAGAAGCACGTGCGGCTCCTGAGCCAGGGCTCGGGCCAGAAAAACCCGCTGTTGCTGGCCTCCGGAAAGCTCACCTATGGGCCGCTGAGCCAATTCGGCGATGGCCAACTGCTCGAGGCACTGCCCCACCACCGCCCGATCGGCCGAGGACAGCCGCCTCAACCAGTGGCCCTTGCGGTACCTGCCCATGGCCACCACGTCGAACACGGTCACCGGGAAGCGCCAGTCCACTTCTTCCCGTTGAGGCACGTAGGCCACCGGATCGCGGTACTCGGCGAGCGGGCGCCCGTGCATCAGCATCTCCCCACTCCGCACAGGCAGCAGTCCCACCATGGCTTTGAAAAGGGTGGACTTCCCAGCCCCGTTCGGACCGACCACCGCCACTTGGACCCCATGCGGCACATTCAAGGTAACGGCATCCAGCGCCCGCCGCGTCCCGTAGAAGACACTGACCCCGCG
Organism: uncultured Gaiellales bacterium; assembly: GCA_964497095.1. Lineage (GTDB taxonomy): Bacteria > Actinomycetota > Thermoleophilia > RBG-16-64-13 > RBG-16-64-13 > CAVPLM01. Next base: position 3,660 of record CAZCCL010000158.1, read on the forward strand.
GATCTCCAAGAGCTCGTTCACCGGAGGGCCTCGACGATCCGCTCGACGTTCCACCGCATCATGTCCACGTAGGTGGGCGCGTTCTCACCCAGAGAGTGCGTATGCAGGTCCGTCACTACCTTCACCCCCGTCTCGCGTGCCAGCTGGGCGGCCAGATCGGGGTTGCTCCCGGTCTCGAGCAGGATGGCCGGGGCCCCGGTCGCCTTGATACGGTCGACCAGAGCGGCCAGCTGCCGGGCTGAGGGCGTGCCTTCCCCCTCCGTCGAGGGAAAGACGCTGCCGACGATACGGAACCCGTATCGGTCGGCGAAGTAGCCGAAGCTCTCGTGGTTGGTGACCAGGAGCCGCCGCTCGACCGGAATGGTGTCCACCTGCTCCTGGATCCAGGCATCGAGCTCGCGCAATGTCAGCGTGTACGAGTCGGCGTTGATCCTGTACGTCTCCGCCCCGTCCGGATCGACGGTAGTAAGCCCGTTCCGGATGTTCTCAACATAGTGGATCACCATGGTCGGATCCAGCCAGAAGTGCGGGTCGATCTCGTCTTGCGCCGGAGCCGCTTCTCCCTCCTGCGGGACACGACCGGCGAGCCCGGCGGCCGCCTCGATGACCAGCAGTCCCGGTCCTCCCGCGCTCGCAATGAGGTCGTCCACGAGCGGAGACAGTCCGTAGCTATTGATGATGACCGCCCTGCTCTCAGCGATTATCCTGGCGTCTCCCGGTGAGGGTTCGAAGGAGTGCGGATCGGCTCCGGAGGGTAGCAGCGAACCGATGGTCATCCGGTCGCCGGCGACGTTCTGGGCTATGTCGGCCACGTAGGTGGTGTCGGCTACGACCATGTGCGGACCCTCATCGGCCCCCGTCGCGCTCCCGGAGCCGCCGCAGCCCGCCGCCATCGCTCCTATCGTCAAGAAGGCGATGAGGCACGCGGCACGGACGCGGGTGCCACGAAAGCCGGCGAGTACGTAGCGTCTCACCTTATCCCCGCCATGCGTTCCAGAGCTCCTCGATCCCTTATGACCACTCTGCGACCCTGGGTCTCCACGGCGCCCAGGCGGTTCAGTTGCTGGAAGGCCCGAGAAAGCGTCTCCGGCACCGTGCCCACCGCCGCAGACAGTTGGGTCTTGGACAGCTCGAGTTCCACGATCTCGCCGGCTTGCCCTTCTGTGGCCAGTGACAGAAGATACGCAGCCAAACGCTCGCCCACCTCTCGCAGTGAGAGATCCTCTATCAGAGTCGCGAACGACCGCAAGCGGGCGGAAAGAGACGAGAGCAGCCGCATGGCCACCTCCGGCTCCCGCCTGACCATGTCCAGGAAGGCCTTTCGCGGGACGTAGAGGGCCTCGCTCGGCTCCAGGGTCTCGGCGCCGGCCGGGTACGCCTCGCCGGACAGCACCGCCACTTCCCCCACCGGCTCCCCGGCCCCCATTATCATGAGGGTCTGTTCCCGGCCCTTCGGGGACGTCTTGAACACCTTGACCCGCCCGCGAACGACCACGTAGAGACCATAAGCTGGGTCGCCCTGTAGAAAGAGAGTCTGGTTCTTCGCGAACGACCGCTGCCGACTCCGGGAGATCAGTTCGTGCAGGTGGGCTTCGTCCAGTCCCTCGAAGAGGCTGGTCCGCTTCAACAGGTCGGCAAGCTCGACCTGGTCTATCTTCGCGGGAAGACCTCTGCCTGGACCCTTCACG
>CAZCCL010000159.1:0-5295 GCA_964497095.1 uncultured Gaiellales bacterium
AGCAATCCACGTCTATTTTCTGCGATCTGAGACCGGCTATCCCATTGTGACTAGGAAGGGCAGAACCGCCACTGCCTTCAGACTCGGCTTCAAGGCCGCCGCCTATGTCCAAAGAATCGGAGTCAGCGCCGGTGAGAGGAACGTCGATCTCCGGGCGATAAACCCGGGAACCTGGCAGGACCAGTTCGACTTCTCTCAAGCCATCGAAGTGGAGGGGGCGCGGCGCTTGGTCTTCTGTGCCGGCCAACTCTCGGTGGACGTGGATGGCCGTTCGCTGCATTCCGGCGACATGACGGCCCAGTTCCACCAAGCGTTGGACAACCTCGAGACGGTCCTCGACCGGTCCGGTCTGAAGCTCACCGACGTGGTCCGGCTGAACTACTACGTGACCGACGTGCCCGCCTTCCTCGATGCAGTTCCCGTGGTGGGTGAGCGGCTCAAGGAGGCAGGGTGCAAGCCCGCGTCTACTCTCTTGGGGGTGGTAAGGCTCGCCGAACCGGAATGGATGGTCGAGATCGAAGCCATAGCGGTGGCGTAAGTCGGAAACCTAAGCCCCCGATTGTCTCCGGCTTGCGGAACGCCGACGAGGACCGGCAGGGGGACCAGCACCGGCCGGCAGAAGCTGAGAGCCAGGCAGGCAATGATACCGGCCACGCAGGCGCGTGCCTTTGACAGGCGAAGTGCACAGGTAGCGGAATAGAGGCCGCCACGGAGAACCGTGCAGTCGGAGATCTGAGCAAGACCCATGTTGGGGGCCCAGGACTCTGCCATACTGATCGCACGCATACCGGCCAGGAGGAAGAAGCATGGCGAAGCGGGTTCTGATAATCGGCGCCGGCATCAGTGGCCTTTCCGCCGGCTGCTACGCGTGCATGAACGGCTACGAGGTCGAGATCTACGAGGCACATCGTATCCCCGGCGGCCTTTGCACCTCCTGGAAGCGCGGCGACTACGTCATCGACGGCTGTATCTCCTGGCTGCTGGGCTCGGGGCCCGCGCACCCTTACTACCGCATATACGAAGAACTGGGCGCCATACAGGGCAGGACGATCTACGACTTCGACCTCTTCGCCACATTCGTGGGCAGAGACGGCAGGGCCTTGCATTTCTACACCGACGTCGACCGCTTCGAAGCCCACTTGAAGGAGCTGGCGCCCGCCGATTCCGGAGCCGCCCACAAGCTCTGCGCTCTCACCCGCCGCTTGGCCCGGTTCGCCTGGGGCGTAGGCGAGGCTCCCGAGCTCATGAGCGGCCTCGATCGCCTGCGGATACTTGCGCGTCCTCGGCAGATGAGGGACCTCGTGGCCGCCGAAGCCATGACCATGACAGACCTCGGAGCCTGGTTCAGCGATCCTTTCCTCCGGGACGCCATCACCAATGTCTTCGGCGACCCGGCCATGAACGCCCTGGCGCTGGTCATGACCATCGGTCCCATGAGCCTGGGTGCAGCCGGCTTCCCCCTCGGCGGCTCCCTGGAATTCGCCCGGGCCATCGAGAAGCGCTTCACGGATCTGGGCGGCCGGATACGCTATCGGTCGCGGGTGGAGGCCGTCATGGAGAGTGGCGGCCGAGTGGAGGGGGTCCGACTCGCCGGCGGCGAGGAGGTGCGGGCCGACCACGTCATCTCCGCGTCCGACCTCCGGAGCAGCCTGTTCTCGCTGCTCGATGGCAGTCGGATCGATCCCGTGCATCAAGAACTCCTGGATGCCGGGCGAGTCTACGCGCCGGTGGTCATGGTGAATTACGGAGTGGACATGGATCTCGCGAGCGATCTTGCCTGCCTCGGCACCACCTACGAGCTCGAGGAGCCCCTGGACATCGCCGGTCGCCGCGTGCGCTATTTCGGAATCAAGAACTTCTGTTACGACCCGTCCGCCGCCCCGGCGGGTAAATCCGTGGCCACGGTGATGCTGTCTACTGACTGGTCTTACTGGGAAGAGCTCCTGCGCGACCGGGACGCCTACAACGGGGAGAAGAGCAAAATCGCCGAGCTTTGCCGGGAGCAGATCGAACGGCGCCACCCCGGTTTCTCTGCCAAGATCGAGATGACCGACGTTGCTACCCCGGCGACCTTCTTCTGGTACACGGGGAACTGGCAAGGCACCTTCATGACCTGGAAGCTCACCAGTGAATTCCGGCGCCGGCACCCGTACGTGCCCAAGACCGTCCCCGGATTGTCCGGCTTCTACCTCGCGAGCATGTGGACCAATCCTCCCGGTGGCGTTCCCGGCGCGGCGGAGGTCGGCCGCCAAGTGGTACAACTGCTGTGCCGGGAGGACCGGCGGCCCTTTAAGACTTCCATTCCTTGACGATCTGGGCCGCCCGGCCTCATCGCCGGGCGGCTCCATCGCCGCATCACAGGCAGGAATGCGGCGAAACTCACGGCGACAAACACAATCGCGGTTAAGGCACTACGCACCCACCCGGCAAGGTGGAGCTTTCTCACTCCCAGCACACTCAGCGCGAGCTGCCAGACAGGGGCGAGCACCGAAAGAGCATCGTCATAGGCAGCCCCGATGGGTCCGAGGCGGCCGAGGACTGCCGAAACGTGAATGACGCCCGCCAGCATCAGGGCCGTGACCATGCCCCAAGGGATGGTCCAGAAGGTCTGGTACAGGTAGTACCGCTCCTCAGGGACTGGGAGCCATGGTTCGATCGCCGGTCTCTGCTGGACCACGATGCCAAGAGCCCATAGCGGAGCGCACGGCGGATCCTCCCTGACAAGAGCGTCACGCTCCTTGGGACAACATCAGCCGAACTCACGCACCGCGTCGATGAACCCGGCGACATTCTCGCGAGGAGCGAAATCCAGATCGTACGCCGGCGAGAGAAGGAGGCCGGATCGACCCAGTGTCTCCAGACGCACCCGCACTTCCTCACGCAGCCGGTCGGGCGTCCCAAGATCCCAAGTCACTGCCGTTCCCACCGTGCCCCACAAGGCCAGGCGGTTCCCGAACCGCTGCCGGATCGCGGCGGCGTCCATGCAGTCAGGCGCTACTGGGTTGACCACGTCGACCCCTAGCTCGACCAAGTCGGGCAGAAGTCGAGTGAAATCGCCATCGCTGTGATAGAAGACAAGCAGGTCAGGCGCCGCGGTTCGAGCCGCAGCGATAATCCAGGCCAACCGGGGCTTAAAGAACCGGCGCCAAGTGTCCGGGCTGATGAGGAGACCGCCGCAGTACGCCACGTCGTCGTCCAGAAGCAGCACATCCACTGCGGCTCGGGCCAGGATGGCGGCGCTCTCCGCCGTGAGTGCGGTCAACTGGTCAAGCAGATACTCCACCAGCTCGGGCTGCTTCACCAGGTCTTTCATAAATCGCTCAAAACCGCGCAGGCGCCACGCGCTTTCGAACAGCTCGCCGCCGAGATGCGGGGGCGAGCCGGCCGCGGCGAGCCCCCGACCGTGAAGCCGCTCTACCCGTTGCGCCAGACCCGCGTATCGCCGCGGATCAGAGAGGTCGGGGAGAAGGCCGCGCGCCCAGTCCGCCACCGAACGCAGCCGTCCTACGGGGTGGGGAGATTCGGTCTCCGGATGGTAGCCCCACTCTTGATAGGCGCGGAGCTGGGCCAGACTTCCCAGGTGGACGTCCGCCGGTAGGGTCTCGAGGTATGCGAGGAACTGGTCCTGCTCCGTGGGCGGGTCGAATTCGACGAATCTCACATCAGTCTGGAAGGATTCGTCGGCGTCCTCGGCACCAAACAGAGGCTGTGAGAAGAAGCCGAGGGCGCAGGGAACTCGGTCCGGTGCCCCCCCGGAAAGGGCGGTGCGCACGCGCTCCCGTGAGTCCAATCTACGTCCGTCCCGTCGGTCGGGAAAGCTCAGGCGGCCTATTGTACGCCTGGTCGCTCGTGAGGCGGCTCGACCTGCACGCATCCCGCACGCGATGCCGGGACACACCGATCAAACGGGAGCCTGCCTCACGCTAAGGAAGTGTTGGACCAGTTCGCCGAAGCTCTCGAAGGAAAGCGAGGGCGATTCGGCCCCTCCGAAACCGTAACGAACGTAGGCGAATTCCATACCCGCATCCGTCGCGGCGTCAGCATCGCCCTGAGTGTCACCGATGTAGATCCCTCGCTCCCAGTGGTGCCTCTCGCCCAAGCCGAGAAGCATCTGGGACTTGCCTACGCCGGACGCGCCGTGACAGTCCCAGCCGGTGAAAAACTCCCGTAGGCTGGTGGCGCGGAAGAACGCCTCGAGATACCAGTCGGGACAGTTGCTCACCATGAACAGCCGGTAGGTGGCGGCCAGGGAAGGCAGACCGTCAGCCACGCCTTCGTAGAGGATCCCACCCAGGGTCTCGATACCGACGCGTTCATGCGCCTCGATGAACCGTACAGCGGCTTCCGGGGCGGCGTGGAGCTCGGGAACGAGGATCTCGACGCACCGGTGGAACGGCCGGCCGGAGACCGAGCGGATCCCATCCACCGTGACTCTGGAGAGAAGCCCCATCTCCTCAAGGGCGAGGTTCCACCCGTAGGTCGACGCAGAGGCGGCATCCCAAAGCGTGCCGTCGAGATCGAAGACAAGGCCATCATAGTCGGTCACGGGGCCTGACCTTCCTCGGACTCGATCAGTATGATCGGCCGCTGCCGGGGCTGGAACACCCTCATCCTACGGGTGGAGAACCCCACCCACCTTGACGTCGAAGGTTCCTGTACTGTCACCCCGAAGAAGTCCTCCCAGTCGTCGTGTTCATCCAAGGTATCCCGTCGCCGTACTGCACTGCAAGCGCACCGGCTTACCTAGCGAAGGTCCCACGTTGCTCGACTGTATACTGCTTGCACCTCACATGAGGGTGACCGGGTCTGGTCGAAACGGGTCATAGGAGGAGGAGGACGATGAAGGCGCGGCTGATCGGCTTCGGCGAGATCGAGCTGAACGGCGTACGTTATAGCGACGACGTGGTGATCGACGGCGGCGTGGTGCGGAAGCGGAAGAAAAAGCCCTCCAAACAGTACAAGGACCGGTTCAGGCACACGCCCCTGTCGGCGGCCGAGGACATTCCCTGGGGCAGACGACGTCTGATCATCGGCACGGGCGTCTATGGGAGCATGCCCGTGATGCCCGACGTGTATGGGCAGGCGCAGGGACACGGCATCGAGGTCGTCGCCGTGCCGCTCGACGAAGCACTACGGATGCTCGACGGCATGGAGGATTCGGAAGTATTCGCCGTTCTCCACGTTACTTGCTGAAGAACGGCGTCTCGGGGTCGTGGGCGGCGCACCATATAGCTCGAGTATAAGCCGATAGGTCAGGGGGTCAATGCACGGTCAGAACCTTCATCTCTAGGGTCA
>CAZCCL010000160.1:0-5218 GCA_964497095.1 uncultured Gaiellales bacterium
ACATCGAATTGCTGCTCGACCCCGAGAGTTTCGAGGAATGGGACATGTTCGTGGAGCACCGCTGCACGGACTTCGGCATGGACAGACGGACCATCCCCGGTGACGGTGTTGTGACGGGGTACGGCACCATCAACGGCAGGGTGGTCTTTGTATTCAGCCAGGATTTCACGGTGTTCGGTGGGGCGCTCTCCGAGGCCCACGCCGAGAAGATCTGCAAGATCATGGACCACGCCCTGAACGTGGGGGCCCCGCTCATTGGACTGAACGACTCCGGCGGCGCCCGCATCCAGGAAGGAGTGGCCTCGCTGGCGGGCTACGCCGACGTGTTCGAGCGCAACGTGCTCGCTTCCGGGGTCGTGCCCCAGGTCTCGGTGATCATGGGCCCGTGCGCCGGAGGGGCGGTCTACTCACCGGCCATGACGGACTTCATATTCATGGTGAAGGACACTTCTTACATGTACGTCACCGGACCCGAGGTGGTGAAGACGGTCACCCACGAGGTGGTCACCCACAACGAGCTCGGTGGCGCCGTGACACACTCCACCAAGTCGGGCGTGGCCGACGGGGCCTTCGAGAACGACGTCGAGGCCCTGCTCATGCTCCGCCGGTTCATGGATTTCCTGCCGGCGAGCAACCGGGAGAAGCCGCCGGTCCGTTCCACCACCGATCCGGCGGATCGCCTGGAGATGTCCTTGGATACTCTCGTGCCCGACACCCCCAACCAAGCGTACGACATGAAGGAGCTGATCCTCAAAGTGGTGGATGAGGAGGACTTTTTCGAGCTGCAGCCCCACTACGCGGAGAACATCATAATCGGCTTCGGGCGGATGGAGGGGTCGACCGTGGGGATCGTGGCAAACCAGCCTCTGGTCCTGGCCGGCTGCCTGGATATCAAGTCATCTATAAAGGCGGCTCGCTTCGTGCGCTTCTGCGACGCCTTCAACATACCCATCGTCACCTTCGTCGACGTGCCCGGCTTTCTTCCCGGCACCGGCCAAGAGTACGGGGGCATCATCAAGCACGGTTCCAAACTGCTGTTCGCCTACGCCGAGGCTACGGTGCCCAAAGTGACCATCATCACCCGCAAGGCCTACGGCGGCGCCTACGACGTCATGAGCTCCAAGCATCTTCGCGGCGACGTCAACTTGGCCTGGCCCACGGCCGAGATCGCGGTCATGGGTCCCAAGGGCGCCGTCGAGATCATCTTCCGCCAAGATATCGGCGATCAGGCGAGGATCGAGGTCCTGACCGAGGAGTATCGCGAGAAGTTCGCCAACCCCTTCGTCGCCGGTAGCAGGGGTTTTATCGACGACGTCATCATGCCGCACGCGACCCGTCGGAGGATCTGCCGGTCGCTGGCCATGCTGAGGGACAAGCAGCTGAAGAACCCCTGGCGGAAGCACGACAACATCCCCCTGTAGTCGCGGTCGGAAGGCCCGCCCGAGTGAGTTCATAAGTGTTCGACAAGATTCTCATCGCCAACCGGGGGGAGATCGCCTGCCGGGTGATCAGGACCGCTCGTCGGATGAACATCCGCACGGTGGCTGTCTATTCGGAGGCGGACAAGGAGGCCTTGCACGTCAAGCAGGCCGACGAGGCGGTCGGCATCGGGCCGGCCCTTGCCACCGAGAGCTACCTGGCCATAGACCGCATCATCGAGGCCTGCAAGGAGACGGGAGCCCAGGCGGTCCACCCGGGCTACGGTTTCCTCGCGGAGAACCCGGCGTTCGCCGCTGCGCTGTCGGACCATGGGATAGTCTTCATCGGACCGACCGTAGAGGCTCTCACGACCATGGGAGACAAACTGGCCTCGAAGAAGCTGGCGATGGAGTCTGGAGTGCGCACGGTCCCGGGCCAGGCAGACGTCATCAGCGACGGCGAGCAGGCGGTGACAGCCGCCCGCGAAATAGGCTATCCGGTGATGCTCAAAGCGGCGGCCGGCGGCGGCGGCAAGGGCATGCGGATCGCCTGGAACGATGAGGAGTGCCGCGCCGGCTACGAGCGGGCCACCAGTGAGGCCAGATCCAGTTTCGGCGATGGCCGGGTGTTTGTGGAGAAGTACATCCCCGAACCGCGACACATCGAGATCCAGGTGATGGCCGACAGGCACAGCGGCGTGATTCATCTCGGTGAGCGGGAGTGCTCCCTCCAGCGTCGTCACCAGAAGGTGATCGAGGAATCCCCTTCGCCCTTGGTGGACGAGGCCGTGCGTCTGGAGATGGGGGAGAAAGCGGTGGCTCTGGCACGGGCGGCGGGGTACGAGTCGGCCGGGACGGTCGAATTCATGGTCGATACGGACCGGAGCTACTACTTCCTGGAGATGAACACTCGGCTCCAGGTGGAGCACCCCGTAACGGAACTGGTCACCGGACTCGACTTGGTGGAGCTCATGATCCGGGTGGCTGCCGGTGAGCCCCTGCCTCTTAGGCAGGACGACGTCACGATGAGCGGCTGGGCCATCGAAGCCCGCGTCTACGCGGAAGACCCCTTTCGGGACTTCCTTCCCTCTGCAGGGCGCCTGGTGCGCTACCTGCCCCCGACCGAGAGCGAGTCCGTCCGGATCGATACCGGCGTCTGCGAAGGCGGCGAGGTCTCTCTCTACTACGATCCCTTGATGGCGAAAGTGATAACCCGCGGGGTCACCCGCGCTGAGGCCATCCAGCACATGCGTACGGCCCTGAGCGAGTTCTACATCAAGGGCGTCTCTCACAACCTGAGCTTCCTCTCCGCCCTGGTGGCCCATCCTCGCTTTGCGGAGGGACGCCTCTCCACTGCCTTCGTCGCCGAAGAGTACCCGCTCGGCTTCCACGCCGAGGAGGTAGCCCCGGAAGATGTGGCCCTGCTGGTGGCGGTCGCCGCCACCGTCCACAACCGGGGAACCGACCGGGCGACGCAGGCCGGCGGCCGGACCGGTGGGACCGAGACTCGGGTGCCCGCCCAATGGGTGGTGCTGCTGGGCGAGGACGAGTTCGCGGTGCAGATGCAGGCAGATGACGGCGTTCACCGGGTCCTTCTGGAAGGGGAGTCCTTCGAGGTGCGAAGCGAATGGCGACCAGGTCTGCCCTTGTTCAGGGGCACCTTCAACGGAGTGCCCGTCTGCCTGCAGGTGGAGCCGGAGGGCATCGGCTATCGTATCTCGTACGATGGCTCCCGGGTGCTGGCCAAGGTGCTGACCCCGAGAACGGCGGAGCTCTACCGATTGACGCCGCACAAGCCCCCGTCTGGACTCTCCCCGTTCCTGCTGTCCCCGATGCCCGGACTATTGCTGAAGGTCTCGGTCAAACAAGGTGACGAGGTGCGGGCAGGCGAGGAGCTGGCAGTCATCGAGGCCATGAAGATGGAGAACGTGCTTCGCGCGGCCCGTGACGGCAAAGTCAAGTGTGTACTGGCGGAGCCGGCCGCCAGCCTGGCCGCCGACCAGCCTATACTCGAGTTCGAATAGGTGGACGGGGCCCTTCCCATGTCCAGCAGCGCCGTCAATCTTGCTCACGCAGTTCGCACGGGAGATAGGCGGGCGCTGGCCCGGGCTATCACACTGGTGGAGTCGACCAGGCCAGACCACCGGGCCCGCGCCGCAGAAGTTCTGGAAGCGCTCATGGGATCGACCGGGAACTCGATCCGTCTGGGCATCTCTGGTGCTCCTGGGGTGGGCAAGTCGACCTTCATCGAGGCGTTGGGTTCCTACGTTATCGACAAAGGTCATCGGGTGGCCGTGCTCGCGGTCGATCCGTCGTCGACTCTGTCCGGAGGCTCCATCCTGGCGGACAAGACCCGCATGGAACAACTCGCTCGTCACGAGGAGGCCTTCATCCGACCATCACCGGCAGGCCGCACCCTGGGTGGCGTGGCCCGGAGAACGCGGGAAGCCCTGCTGCTGTGCGAAGCCGCCGGGTTCGACGTCGTCCTCGTGGAAACGGTGGGAGTAGGGCAATCAGAGACGATGGTCGCGGACATGACCGATCTGCTCCTTCTCCTGCTGCAACCCGGGGGAGGGGACGAGCTCCAGGGTATCAAGCGGGGCATCATCGAGTTGGCGGACCTGGTGGTCGTGAACAAGGCGGACGGTGAGCTGCAGGCTGCTGCGCGCCGCACGGCGAGCGACTACGCATATGCTCTCTCGCTCTTGCGCAGGCGCAGCCCCGACTGGACGGTGCCTGTGGACACCTGCTCGGCGGTCACCGGAGAAGGTATCGGCCAAGTCTGGGAACACGTGGAGCAGTACCGGGGCCTCAAGGAGGCCAACGGGGAACTGGCGGCTCGGCGGGCCGAGCAGGCCCAGAGCTGGCTCTGGAGCGAGACCTCGGAAGAACTCCTGGCCGCATTGAGGGAAGACCCGAGGGTACGGGAGGAGCTGCCGACCCTGGAGGAAGCCGTGAAAGAAGGCGGTATTCCTCCCACCCGGGCCGCGCAGAGGCTCCTGGCAGTCTTTCTGGGGAAGGGCGAGAGCACATGATAGGGAGGCTGAATCACATAGCCATCGCGGTGCCCGACCTGGATGCGGCGGCAAGCACCTACCGCGATGTCCTCGGCGCGGAAGTCTCCGACCCGACCCCGCTCCCCGAACACGGGGTCACGGTGAGGTTCGTGGATCTGCCGAACACGAGGATCGAGCTCCTCCAGCCCTTGGGTGAGGACTCTCCCTTAGCGTCTTTCCTTGAGCGCAACCCAGGCGGAGGCCTGCACCACGTCTGCTATGAAGTGGAGGATATCGACGCCGCCCGCGACGGCCTGGCAGAAGCGGGGGCCCGGCTGCTAGGCGAGCCGAGGCTAGGAGCTCACGGCAAGCCTGTAGTGTTTCTTCACCCGGGAGATTTCTCGGGCGTCCTTGTGGAGTTGGAGCAGAGTTGACCGACGCTCGGCATCGAGGAGTGCCCTCACTTAGGGCAGTTCAAGGGGCTTCTGTGCGAGGTGAGCTGCGAACCGCAATGTGACCCGGGCCCACTGCGAGCTGCTGGGTGAAGACTGGTGGTTTCAGGCGCGTCGTTTCCGGCAATACTGTCAGTGATCATTTCCCAACGCTCTGAGGGAGAACGAGAATGGCCGAGAAACTGGAGATCTACAAGTGCGAAGTCTGCGGAAACATTGTCGAGGTCGTCCATGGCGGCGCCGGTGAGTTGGTCTGTTGCGGCGAACCCATGGTCTTGGTGACAGAGAACACGGTAGACGCAGCCAAGGAGAAGCATGTGCCGGTGATCGAGAAGATCGAAGGCGGCTACAA
>CAZCCL010000161.1:0-5189 GCA_964497095.1 uncultured Gaiellales bacterium
TGAGGTCACGGCCTTTGTGCGAAGCCCGGCTCGACTTGCCATCAGTGACCCGGGGCTCGTCATCAAGACCGGAGACGCGCGCGCCCTCGCCGACCTGCGAGGGGCGCTTGAGGGCCAGGAGGCGGTGGTGAGCACGCTCGGCAGCAACAGGGCCCCCGGGACGCCCTCATACGCCGATCGACGGCCGCGCTCCTTGAGGCGGCTGGGGAGACTGGTGTTCGGCGGGTGGTCATGCTATCGGTGGCGCGGAACTACCAGGCTACTCTCCTCATGAAGCTGCTCAGCCGGGTCATGAAGGGCGTGGTGGCCGACCGCTGGGCTGGTGAGGAGGCGCTCAAGCATTCCCCCCTTGCGTGAACCATCGTCTATGCGGCCAAGCTCACTGACGGCCCGAAGACGGGCCGCATCCGCATAGTCGGCCCTGCTGAGACGGTTACTCTACGGAACCGCATCTCCCGAGCAGACGTAGCCGAGTTCCCGCTCGCTCGGCTTACCGACGCCGAGGCCATCGGCCAGACATTTGTCATCACCTCCTAAGGGGACCCCTGGAGGAAGCAGTGTGCAACGGCGGCCGCTCTGCCACGCGAAGGAACGCGGCGGACGTAGAGCCATGTCGATGCGTGTCAGTGGCCCCGCGAGCGCGGGGAGTGCGGGAGCTTCTCCGATCACGTGTGGAGCCCCTCTCGAGCACAAGCAAGGAGCTTGTACAGGGAGAGAGAGGGCTCCTGCCGGCCGCCACCTTCTATTTGAACTACTCCTGAACGCCTGGGTATGACTCGGCAGACGAGTTAGCCCGCGGCTTCCCCTTGGCCCCTTCGTCTGCGAGAGCTGCCACCGGCTCCGTTCCCGCCGCCAGTCTTCTGGATCTGCTTCTTGACAGGCACGATTCGGGCTTCCTCCCGCGTTCAAGCAGCCCGGAGCCGTGGCCGATAACACCAGGGGCTGAACAGGAGCAACGGTGCCGACACTACGTCGTCGAATCTACGGGCTGGTCCTTCCGGTCATGGTGGTGGCCATGGCCGTGACGCTTGTGTGCTCGGCGGTGATTTCCCTTCAAGGCTTCTCTCGCATCGAAACCGACCAGGCCCAAGAACAGGCTCAGCGACTGGCGGCTATGGTTCGATCCGAACTAGGAGAGCTTGATGCCGATGTGGTGGACTACTCGGCTTGGGATGACACCTGTCGGTTCGTCGGTGGCGAAGATCCTGGCTATCCCGAGCGCAACCTGGTGGACTCGCTTTATGAGTCCTTTCGTCTCAATCTGGTGGTGATTCTTGATACCTCTAATCAGGTGATCTGGGGCCAAGGCTTCGATCTGACCTCCGGTCAGGGGGAAGCCGTGCCTGACTCTCTTCTGGGTCACTTGGCCGCTGGCAGTCCCTTGCTTACCCACGAGACGCCTGAGAGCGCCGTCTCCGGTTCGCTCATGCTGGACTCGCAACCGTGGCTCGTAGCCTCCCGACCCATCGTGGATAGTAACGGGGAGGGGCCCATACGGGGCACCCTGATCATGGGTCGGGTTATCGACCAGCGGTATGTGTCTGAACTGGGGACTCGCCTCCAGCAAGACCTCAGCATCTACCCGCCCTCAGGAGGGCAGCATCCCGAGGAAGAGGTGGTGATCTCCTCGCTTCTTTCCTCTGGGCAGCCGGCCGTGGCTACGTCTTCGGACGGCAAGAGCCTGACCGCCTACGTGGCCATAGACGACCTGGGCGGCGGTCCCAGCTTGGTGCTCCAGACCGAGACGCCCCGCCTTCTCTACGAGCAGGGGCGGACCAGCGCGGTTACCCTGGGCATACTCCTGGCCGGCACCCTGGCCATATTCGGGCTCATCCTGGCCCTTATCTTAGAGCGCTCGGTCCTTCAGCCGCTCGGTGGCCTGGCCCATGATGTGCGCTCCCTGCGACTGGGTCAGCTGACCGGCGTTCGGGTGGGGAAGAAAGCCAGCCGGGAGCTTGCTTGCGTTGCCGAGGAGATCAACGACTTGGTGGGGGAACTGGAGTTCTCAAGAACCCAGCTCCAAGACCGCTACCATGCGGCCAGGAAGCTAGCCGATCGCGATTCGCTCACCGGGCTCCTAAACCACCGGGCCCTCTTCGAGCACCTGGAACAAGGTCTTCGTCGGGCCCGCCGGCTGCGCGAGTCTCTGAGCGTGGTCCTCATGGACTTTGACGACTTCAAGTTGATAAACGATTCCTTCGGGCACCTGCGGGGAGACGAGGTCCTTCGCCGAGTGGGGGTCGTCATCCAGGCTCAGGCCCGGGCGAGCGACCTGCTGGGTCGCTACGGGGGAGACGAGTTCCTGGCCATTCTCCCCGGTACCGACCGGCAGGAAGCGGTCACTTTTGCCGGGCGCGTCCTGGAAGCCCTCGCTGTCGAGGAACGGGAAGAAACCCGCCGGGAAACACAAGTTCCGGTTATCCCCCTGGCGCTAAGCTGCGGCATCGCCAGCTACCCTGAATGCGGAGAGGAGGTGAACGAACTGGTGGCCTACGCCGATGCCAACCTCTATCGGGCCAAAGCCGCCGGCGGAGGCACGGTGACGTCGGGGTCCAGTCGCGAGGGCTGGGGCCCCGAGAGCGCTGGCGCCTTCGGGATGCTGGAAGGTCTCATTGCCGCCATCAACAACAAGGACCGCTACACCCGCCGGCATTCAGAAGAGGTGGCCGCCCATGCGGTGGCTATTGCTCAGGCCCTGGAGCTCTCGGAGCAAGAGCAGCGATCTCTTCGCATTGCCGGTTTGCTTCACGATGTGGGTAAGATCGGGGTACCCGAGTACATTCTCCGCAAGCCCGAAGGGCTCGATGTCCAGGAACGAGCCATGGTCGAGCGCCACGTGGAGATCGGAGAGCTTCTCATCAAGGATGTGCCCTATGCCGAGGCGGTCAAAGAGGCGATCGCGGCTCACCATGAGCGCTGGGACGGAAGGGGCTATCCCCGGGGACTGGTCGGGACCCAGGCCTCTTTGTCCGGGCGCATTCTGGCCGTGGCCGACGCCTATGCGGCTATGACCTCGCGCCGTCCTTACCGGAAGGCACAAAGCCCCACCCAGGCCCTCCAAGAGCTCTCGCGCGCCGGAGGAACGCAGCTCGACCCGGAGATTGTTGACGTGTTTGTCGGGCTAAGACTGAAGGACTCGGTCATGCAGAAGAATGACAAATCATCCTCGGCGCCGTTGTCTAACCTGGCTTCGGTTCTGACCTCCGCTCCGGCGTCGACCCAAGGACCGGGGGCAATCTAGGTGCGTGAGGCGCGCGCGCCTGCCAACACCTGGCCTCCTCAATATTCGAGGCTATGAATCTCGGGCGTTTGAGCACCGCGAGTGTGAAGGGTTCATCCGAAGTAGTGACAACCGCTGTCCGCCGCAAGAGAATCACCCATCCATTAGCGGAGCCGTCGCTCTTTCGAGCCAGAAAAGGGCCTGCAGATGGGCGTTCAGCCCGAGAACCGTGACCTCCCTGGAGTACGCGCTCACCGTACAGGGCCAGGAACTCATCGGTCTCATCGATCACATGGGAGAGTACCGGGCCAAGTGGCGGACGGCCGGCGACGTGGCCCCGGGTGCGACGCCCGCCGACAGCAAGCACGCTGCCTAGCACTTCCCCCTCATCGGCTCCCCAGGGGCAGTCTCTTGTACTTCGGGGAGCGCCGCCATCACGACTACCCGATCGTTATGCTTCTACAAAGGGAACCTTCAGTCTTAGTACTTCCCAGCCGCTGGCCAGCCAGTCTGCAGATGAGACTCCATATCGCCTGGGGGCGCCTTTGCTGTCTGGATAGCCGCCCACCAGTGCTTGCCCTCACGGGCGCTGCGTGGCTATGCTGAGTAGCAATGGACGGCAATGAGACAGCCTCGCCTACGCCGGATTTCACCTCAAGCGGAGGTGAACTCGGCCGATCTTTGGCTTCTCCCCGAGTCATCGCTCACCTAGACCTTGACGCCTTCTTTGCGGCGGTAGAGGAGAACCGAGATCCCACCCTACAAGGCAAACCAGTCATCGTTGGGGGTGGGGAACGAGGAGTGGTGGCCACCGCCAACTACGAGGCCCGTCGCTACGGGGTGCATTCGGCCATGCCCATTCGCACCGCCCGCACCTTGTGTCCGCAAGGCATATTTCTCCCCGGTCACCATGACCTTTACCGGGACTACTCGCGCCGTCTGATGAGCCTTCTTGGTACCTACTCGCCTCTGGTGGAGCAGGTGAGCTTGGATGAGGCCTACCTGGATCTAACCGGCACCGAGCGGCTCTTTGGACCGCCGGAGATGACGGCTCGGCTCATTCAGAAGCGGGTGAAAGAAGAGCTGGGTTTGAGCATCTCGGTGGGGCTTGCTTCTAACAAGTTGGTGGCCAAGGTGGCCTCCGACTACCAGAAGCCGGCCGGTTTCACCGTAGTCCCGGCCGGGACAGAGGCGGAGTTTCTTGCTCCGCTTAGCGTCCAGCGCCTACCCGGGGTGGGCCCCGCCCTTCTTAAGCAGCTTCACGACTGGGGGGTAGCAACGGTGGGAGATCTGGCTCGGGTACCTGTCAGCACCCTCAAACTTTCCTTGGGAGAATGGGGAGAGGCGCTGGCCCGGCGGGCCCGGGGAGAGGACCCAAGCCCGGTCACGTCGAGGCAGGAGATCAGATCTATCTCCCGGGAGCATACCTTCGAGGAGGACGTCTTCGATCCTAGAGTGCTTGAGTCCACCCTCATATCCCTTACCGAAGACGTGTGCCGACGGCTGCGCCAGAGTTCTCTGGAGGCCCGCACGGTGACGGTCAAGATCAGATACGCTGACTTTGCCACCCATACCTGCTCCCATACCTTGCCCCACCCTGTGGACGTGGATGAGGCCTTCTTTCGGGAAGTGCGGGCCTTGTTTCACCAGCATTGGCGGAAGTCCTCTTCCCTTCGTCTGGTGGGGGTGGGGCTGAGCAACCTGGCTCCGCGGGCCGGGCAGGATGACCTTTTTGACCAGGAGCTGCCTCTTCTTCGAGAGCTGGATCTCAAGGTGGACGCCATCCGCGGTAAGTACGGCAATAACGCCGTTCGCCGAGGGTCTACTCTTCAGGACCGCTGACTATTGTACGAAGGCGATGGCGGATGACTCCAACGGGCCCCGAGCGAGTGTCCCGCTTGATCTTGCTGCGGTGAGCGGCCGAGTCCCGACACGGTCCCATTCGGCAGACCGTCTGCGAAGTTGACCG
>CAZCCL010000162.1:0-5153 GCA_964497095.1 uncultured Gaiellales bacterium
CCACACGCAGTCCACCGCGCGGACGAATCCGGCGTGAGCCGCGTGGGCCAGCTCGACGGCCCAGCGATGGTATTCGTCGCGGCCCGCTACCCGCGCCATCCGGCCCAGCGCGTGCATCCAGCGCGTGAGATAGTGGTAGTACTGCCCGTCGCGGTCCCATTCGCGCTCCGGGTCCAGCGGCTAGCCGGGCGCCCGCTCCGGCTCCGGCTTGCCGATCCGCAGACCGCCGGCCGTGGGGTGGCGCGCGCCCTCGACCTCGCGGCCGCCCTCAGCGAGCGGCGGCGGCGAGCGGCTCCTCAGCTGGAGCAGACCATCGCCCTCCAGTTGGCCGATCTCAGCATGGTCGAAGCAGTCATCGACGTCGACGTGCGTTCGCGCTCAGGATGGGAGGGCCTGCGCGAGAGGGGTGCTGACTCTGTGGAATTCCTTCTGTCGGCGAACCCGGGGCAACCGCCGCGGAGTCTGGCCCGCACGGCTTCCGGGGGCGAGCTCTCCCGGGTGCTCCTCGCCGTCAAATGCGCTTTGGCGGACGCCGGAGGGCACGAGACCCTCATCTTCGACGAGATCGACGCAGGGATCGGCGGGCGGACCGCTGTGGCCGTCGGACGCAAGTTGCGCGAACTTTCCTCCCGCTCGCAGTTGATCCTCGTCACGCATCTGGCTCCGGTGGCTGCGCTTGCTACCCGGCACTACCTCATCGATAAGGCCAGCGCTCCCGGAGTCACGGTAGCCCGGTTGACACAACTGGCCGGCGAGGAGATCGTGGAAGAGCTCTCCCGCATGATGGGGGGCAGTCCGGATGACGCCGAAGCCATGGCCCACGCCCGCGAGCTGAGAGACAGCGCAGCAGGTGGGCTGATAGACTAGGTAGGGCGCGGGGCTTTTCGGCCATGCGCCTCCGTCAACTCAAGCACGGTAGGGGTGAGCATGGCAAAGCACGTCTTCATCACCGGCGGAGTCGTATCGTCGCTGGGCAAGGGAATCACGGGCGCATCCCTCGGACGTCTTCTCAAGAGCCGTGGCTTGAAGGTAAGCATCCAGAAGTTCGATCCCTATCTGAACGTCGATCCGGGCACCATGAGCCCCTTCCAGCACGGCGAGGTGTTCGTCACCGACGATGGAGCGGAGACCGACCTCGATCTGGGCCATTACGAGCGATTCGTGGACGAGAACCTCACCCGCGACTCGAACGTTACCGCCGGGTCCGTCTACTACAACGTCATCCGCAAGGAACGCAAGGGGGACTACCTGGGGGGCACGGTGCAGGTCATCCCCCATATCACCAACGAGATCAAAGAGCGTATCTCGCGCGTGGCACGGAACCCAGACGTCGACGTGGTCATCACCGAGATCGGCGGCACGGTGGGCGACATCGAGAGCCTTCCTTTCCTGGAGGCTATCCGCCAGTTCCGGAAGGATATCGGGCGCAACAACGTGATCTACATCCATGTGACCCTCATTCCCTTCATCAATGCCAGCGGGGAGCTGAAGACGAAACCCACCCAGCACAGCGTCAATGAGCTCAGGAGCATAGGTATCCAGCCGGATATCATCGTTTGTCGTTCCGACCGGGCCATCAGCCAGGAACTGAAGGACAAGATCGCGCTCTTCACCGACGTGGAACCGAAGGCCGTCATCAGCTGCGTCGATGCTCCTCACATCTATTTTGTACCCCTCAACCTGCGAGACGAAGGCCTCGACCGGTTGGCGGTCGAGAAGTTGGAGCTCGAGGCCGGCCCCTTGGACCTCGCGGAGTGGACCGATCTTACGGAACGAGTCAAGAACGCTTCAGGCACGGTACGGATCGCTCTCGTCGGCAAATACGTGCAGCTTAAGGACGCCTACTTGAGTGTGGTCGAGGCGCTGCGCCACGCGGCGATCCACCACGGCCGCAACTTGGAGGTCATATGGGTCGATGCCGAAAGCCTGCGTCGAGAGGAGATCACCTCGAGGCTGAATACAGCGGATGGGATCCTCGTGCCGGGCGGCTTCGGTATCCGCGGCATCGAGGGCAAGATAATGGCCTGCCGCCACGCCCGTGAGAACGGCATCCCCTATCTGGGTCTTTGTCTGGGCCTGCAGGTGGCCGTATCCGAGTTCGCCCGACATGTTGCCGGTATGGTCGGAGCGAACTCGTCCGAGTTCGACCCGTCGACCAACTACCCGGTCATAGACCTATTGCCGGAGCAGAAAGACGTCGCCGACATGGGAGGGACCATGCGTCTGGGGGCTTCGCCCACCAAACTGGTCGCCGGGACAAAGGCCCACGCCGCCTACGGCGAGGAGATCATCTACGAGCGGCACCGTCACCGCTATGAGGTGAACAACATCTATCGGAGCAAACTCATGGACGCCGGACTGGTCATCGGAGGTATGACTCCCGATGACCGCTTGGTGGAACTCATAGAACTGGCCGACCACCCCTGGTTCGTAGCCTGCCAGTATCATCCCGAGTTCAAGAGCCGTCCGACCAAGCCGCACCCGCTCTTCCGTGACTTCGTAGCTGCGGCCATCACTTGCCAGTGCGGAGCCATGGCTTCGACGGACCAGGAGGGCGTGGAGCAGAGCCTGAGCGTGGGTGCATGACCACTATTCCTGCGCCTTCCCGGGAGCGCCTCACGGAGCTTTTTCTCGAACTGGCCGGGCACGCCAGCCCTTCGCGCCACGAGCGGCCCGTCGCCGACGCCATCATCGCGCATATGCGGGCGGTGGGGATCACGGTGCATGAGGATGGCACCGGTGCAGAGATCGGTGGAGACGCGGGCAACATCTGGTGCACGGTTCAGGGGGATGGGACCAGGCCCCATTTGGCCCTCGGAGCCCACATGGACACGGTCGAACCGACCGATCGCATCGAGCCGGTCCTGGATGAAGCCGGCGTTTTTCGCAACAGACGCCGCACCATCTTGGGGGCGGACGACAAGGCGGCGGTGGCTGGACTGCTTCATGCTGCCGAGTTGCTGCAGGCTACGGACCGGTCCTTTCCCACCTTTGAGTTGTTGTTCACCGTTTCCGAGGAAACAGGTTTGGTGGGGGCGAAGCACTTCGGAGAGCACGTCCTCAGCAGTCCCTTCGCAGCCATGTTCGATTCCTCGGGACCGGTTGGGGGAATCACCGTTAGGGCGCCCAGCCAGCAGGGCCTGCGGGCGGTATTCCGGGGGCGAGCCGCCCATGCGGGCGTGGAACCGGAGCGCGGGCGGAGCGCCATCCAGGCAGCGGCCCGAGCCATCGCCTCGATGTCGTTGGGGCGCATCGACGAGGAGACCAGCGCCAACATAGGGATGATCCACGGGGGAGTGGCCACCAACATAGTGCCCGATCTCTGCGAGGTCCGCGGAGAATGCCGAAGTCACGACGAAGAGAAGCTCGCCCGCGTCGCGGCCTCGATGGTCGACGCCCTTCAGGAAGGGGCGGCGCGGACCGGAGTCGACGTCGAGGTCGATCTGGTGCATGAATACAGGGCTTTCGCCCTCACCGGGCGTTCAGCGGTCGTGCGACTCGGTAAGGCAGCGATCTCCGCCCTCGGCCTGGAGCCCCGGCTCCTGATAGGCGGGGGCGGGTCCGATGCGAACATACTCAACGCCCGTGGGCTGCCGACCGTCAATCTCAATGCCGGCATGATGCAGGTCCACACCCCCGACGAGTATCTTCCCCTCGAAGAACTGGAGCGCTTGTGCACCCTCATGCTTCACATGATCTTCCTTGCACCCCAGTTCGAGCCCCGGAAGAGACCCGACCTCTCCCAAGCCCATGATTGAGCCCCCGGAATCCCTCGCCAAGGAGCCCGGCGAGCCTCTGCCGCAGGTGGTCTCCTCGCGGACGGTTTATGCGGGCAGGATCATCGACGTGCATGTGGACGAGGTCACCCTTCCTGGAGGCGGGACCGCCCTTCGCGAGGTGGTGGAGCATCCGGGGGCGGTCGTCGTCGCCGCGGTCGACGACGACGACCGCATCTTCTTGGTAAGGCAGTACCGGCATCCGATAGGCCGTGACCTGCTCGAACTTCCCGCCGGCACCCTGGAACCCGGCGAGGAGCCCCTCGCCGCCGCCAAACGGGAACTTCGCGAGGAGGTGGGGCTGGAAGCACGTCGATGGACCCCTCTTCCGGCCTTCTTCTCGTCCCCCGGCTTCGTCAATGAGGGACTGCATCCCTTCCTGGCCCAAGACCTCACGGTGGTGCCCGCCGACCCCGATGACGACGAGATGATCTCCGTGGTACGTTACCCGTTGGCAGGGCTGCTGGAGCGCCTCGACGAGATCGCCGACGCCAAGACTCTGGCGACTTTGCTCCTTCTGGACAGGGTCCTTCCGAGATAGGGACGAG
Source organism: uncultured Gaiellales bacterium (assembly GCA_964497095.1). GTDB lineage: Bacteria > Actinomycetota > Thermoleophilia > RBG-16-64-13 > RBG-16-64-13 > CAVPLM01. The sequence goes on from CAZCCL010000162.1 coordinate 4,325, forward strand.
GACACGACTCGAGAGAGAGCGGAGATGATAGTCGGAGTACCCAGGGAGATCAAAGAGGCGGAGTACCGGGTCGCCCTCACCCCCGCCGGGACCAAAGAACTGGCCAGCCGAGGTCACACCGTGATCGTTGAGCATGGAGCGGGGGAGGGGTCGTTCTTTTCGGATGAAAACTATGTGACGGCGGGCGCGCGGATAGCGCCGGACGCCGCCACAGTCTTCGCCGAGGCCCAGCTGATCGTCAAGGTGAAGGAGCCGCTGCGCCAGGAGTACGAACGGCTGGAGCCGCGCCATATCCTGTTCACGTTCCTGCACCTGGCTCCCGACCCGGTCCTCACCAAAGGCCTCTTGGACAGTGGCGCTACCTGCCTCGCCTACGAGACGGTGGAGACGCCCGACGGGCGCCGGCCGCTGCTCTCGCCCATGAGCGAGATAGCCGGCCGGCTCGCTCCCCAGGTAGCGGCCTACTTCTTGGAGCGCATGAGCGGCGGCAAGGGGAAGCTCCTCGGTGGAGCCACCGGGGTCAAACCCGCGAACGTGGTTATCCTGGGCGCAGGCATCGCCGGGACCAACGCCGCCCTCATCGCTGCTGGGATGGGCGCCCACACCAAGGTCCTGGACATCGACCTCAAGGCCTTGGCGGCGTTGGAGCGGCAGTCCTCGGGTATCCACACATTGCACAGCGATCAACTCACCATCGACGACGAGGTCTCCAGGGCGGATGTCGTCATCGGGGCGGTGCTCATATCGGGAGCACGGACGCCCGTCTTGGTCTCCGAGGAGCTCGTCAAAGCCATGCAGCCCGGATCGGTCATAGTCGATCTCAGTATCG
>CAZCCL010000163.1:0-5129 GCA_964497095.1 uncultured Gaiellales bacterium
CCTTGGACAGCTTCTCGATCTCGGCCACTGCCGCATCCACTGCCCGCTCGATGCCCCGCTTGACGGCCAGCGGATTCGCCCCCGCGGCCACGTTCTTCAGGCCTTCACGGACGATGGCTTGAGCGAGCAAGGTGGCAGTGGTGGTGCCGTCGCCGGCGATGTCGTTGGTCTTGGTGGCCACCTCGCGCACCAGTTGAGCGCCTTGGTTCTCGAACACGTCTTCAAGATCGATCTCGCGGGCGATGGTCACGCCGTCGTTGGTGATAGTGGGGCTCCCGTATCTCTTATCCAGGACCACGTAGCGGCCCTTGGGGCCGAGGGTGACCTTGACCGCGTCGGCGAGGGTGTTCACGCCGCGCTCGAGCGCCCTGCGGGCGTCCTCGCCATACAAAAGCTGTTTTGTCATGAACCTTGTCTCCTTCGTTAGAGCAGAGAAGCAGCGTGCTAAGTCCCTGGTCGGACTATCCCTTCTTCAGAACTCCCAGGATGTCCGTGGCCCGCAGCACGAGATACTCCTCACCATCGAGTTTGACCTCGGTGCCCGAGTATTTGGCGAAGAGGACGAGGTCACCCTTTTTCACCGGCATGGGTACAAGCGCGCCATTAGCGTCGTACCTTCCGGGCCCTGCCGCTATGACCGTGGCCTTTTGAGGCTTTTCCTGGGCGGTGTCGGGAAGAACGATGCCGCTGGAAGTCTTCTCTTCCCGCTCCACCAACTTCACTACGACCCTATCCTCGAGTGGCACTAGTTTCATGCGCAAACCTCCTGCGTTAAGGTTCGGCCGCTGGATTGCCCGTGGCTCGCACGCGGTGATAGAACCCTTCTGGTGGGATTGGCACTCGTTACTCCTGATTGCCAACTTGTACGGTCCATATGCCCCGAATCAGGATCGGTCAAACCCGCCCCGACTGGCCGTCTCGCCCTCCGAATTGCTGCTTTCGAGTCTCCGGGCGCTCGGCGAGCGCCTCGGCCATGCTGACATCGATACCACCCTAGACACTTGCTCCCATGCAGTCCGCGCCCTGGACCACGAGTTTCGGTTGGGCACGGCCGGGGGAATCAAGAAGCCAAGGGCTTTGCGAACCAGGGGGCGATCATGCTTTGGGAACACGGCCGAGGGCACGAGGGGAAGGTGAGATCGGGATGCCGAGAATGAACAACCGCCGGGGGAACGCGATATGGTGGGCGCTTGCTGCGCTGCTGGTGGTGGTGATCGTTGTCGTGGTGGTCCTCTTCGTGCAAGGCATACTCTAGTGGCAGGAGGCGCGATGCCATGTTGAAGGGAAGCGAACTCATCCATCGTCTGCTGATAACCCGCGACGGGGGGGAGCAGGTAGGGAAAGTCCAGGACCTGGTCGTCGACCAGAAGGGCAGCCAGGTCTTGGGAGTACTGGTCGACGAGAAAGGCTGGTTCAGCGGCGCCCACGTCGTGCGCTGGCCGGCCGTGCTGAGCGTAGGCGAGGACACCCTCGTCATCGATTCCAAGACCAGCGTGGTGAAGGCATCAGAGGTCCCGGAGATGAAAGACGTGTTCGATCGCGGCAACGTGCTCGCGGGAGTCCGCGTCCGCACCACCGACGGGCGGGATCTGGGCAAGTTCGAGGCCTTCTACTTCGACGAGACGAGCGGAAGGATCTTGGGTTATGAACTCTCCGGCGGTAGCGGCCGGAAACGGCGCTCCCGCTCCTTCCTTCCTACCCCCGCTAGTTTCGAGGCGGGCAAGGACGTGGCTTTTGTGTCGCCTGAGGCGGCCGACACCGTGCAGGACCTGAAAGAGGCCCTCAAACAGAGCTAGCGGCCGAGGCGGAATCCATGCGCCTACTCCTGCCCGTCGAGGGGATTCGCCTTGCCTGACCTTTCCCCACTGCGGGCACTGGGCTATTCCGCGCACTGGGAGGCGCTCTTCGAGCCGTACGCGGCGCAGGGTCTTACGCCTGCCCGCGTGATCCGCGGCGACCGGGGCAGTCTCCTGGTAGCAACGCCGCACGGGGTTGTCCGCGCCACGTCCTCCGCCCGTCTCTTCAAGTCCGCCGGCGGTGCCGCGGATCTGCCCGCGGTCGGCGACTGGGTAGCCGTGCTCGCCTCTGGCGACCATCTCGATGCCCCGCTCATCGAAGCCGTGCTTGCGCGCGCCAGCGCCATCACGCGCGGCGACCCAGGGAAGACCTCCGACGTGCAGGTGTTGGCCGCCAATATCGACACCGTGTTCGTGGTCCACCCGATCGCCGAGCCGCCCACCCTTCGCCGTATCGAGCGCGAACTCTCGGTGGCGTGGGACTCGGGAGCCGTGCCGGTGGTGGTGCTCACCAAGGCGGACCTCTCCGCCGACCCGGAGGCGGCCCGGGCAGCCGTCGCGTCGGTCGCCCTGGGGGCAGACGTGATCATCATGAACGCGCTCGCCGGTGACGGCACTCAACCCATCCTTGCATACATCTCGGCTCACCGGACGGCGGTCCTGGTCGGCCCTTCGGGTGCCGGTAAATCCACACTCATCAACTCGCTCCTGGGCGAGCAGCGGCAGGCGACGCGTGCGGTGCGCGTGAGCGACGGGCGCGGCATGCACACCACCGTGGCCCGCGAGCTGATCCAGATGCCGGGAGGCGGCGTGCTCATCGACACTCCGGGGCTGCGGGCGTTCGGCCTGACCGGGTCGGAGGAGGGCATCGCCTCGGTCTTCCCGGAGATAGAGCAGTCCGCCCGATTATGCCGTTTTCGCGATTGCACGCACAACGACGAACCGGGTTGCGCGGTCCGGGCTGCCATCGAATCGGGGATGCTGCCAGCCGAGCGCTTGGCCAGCTATCACAAACTGATGGGTGAGGCGCAGGTGGCGGCCGCCAAGGCCGATATGCATCCCCGTGCGGAGAAAGACACCAAGTCGAAGATCGTCCACAACGCGGACAAGGACTACCGCAAGCGGACCAGGCGCGGCTGAACGGCCGTCATCGACACTACGCTCGTTGCCCGCGCCCATCGATAGCGCCCGCAGCTGAAGCGCTTCCCAGGGCGTACCGACTAGACCTGAGGTCCCGGTGAAGACGCGGAGTCCATAGGTTGACGCACGCCGGTGATCTTCTCCAATTCGTTCAGCGCCACGGCGGCTCTAGATGCAATGACGGCGGGATCTGGGTGGTCCAGCGCGTCTATGGCCGGCCCGACGATCTCTGCAAGAACGCCATTATCGGACGCCAACCCCCGCAGAACGCGCCGAGCCGCTTCCTGATTGTCCTTGGACTCGGGATGCCGGATGAGAGATCCGAGGACGGGGGCCACAGAACGTGGGCCGAGGTTGAGGAGCCCGCTTTCGGCAAGCCAGCGTACTTCTGAATACCGGTCCGTCACCAGTTCGACGAAAGCATCGACAGACATGGGGTCGACCATCGCGGCCAGACACTTTGCGGCTTCCCAACGAATGCGTTTGTCCGCGCTTGAGAGCAGACCTCGCAACTGCGGGACGGCCGGTTCGCCCACCAAGGTGAGGGTTTCCCGGGCCCGCTTCCTTTTCGGTCCGTCGTCGCTTCCCAGTGCTTCGATAAGATCGGCGATGCGTTGTTCCATAGTCGAGCCTCCGTATGCTGCCAAGGACTCGAGGTGCACTACATTCAGTGTAAGCACCAGTCGGCGGTCTACAAGCGGCAGTCGACGATGGGCGGGCTCCGGCCTACGCTTGCTGACACGCTTGCTCCCGAGCAGAGGGCGCCATGCCGGCGCCGGAGTCGGGCGGGTCTCTTGTCCGGTGCGTTTCTGTGCGTCCCGAGGTGACGAGTTTGCCACGAGGATGCCACCAAGACGGTCGCACAGTGCACGGCATCTTTCCCGATCGCTCCGCAGATCACCGTGCCACTACGGGGCGCAACCGACCTTGCCGTTATTGACTGCGGCAAGCAGCACCGGTGGATTTCCGCGCGAGGCATGTCCTTGCCCTCGTTCCCTGAACAACGAAGGGTCCGGTCAGCAGCGATGCGCCCATTGGAGGTGGCGGAGGAGGAGGATAAGGACGGGAAGGCGGAGCCCATGCTATCGAGACGTCAGACGGGCGACCGCGAGTCATCAAGACAAAGATCCACGAGCTCGTCGGTACGGACGGTCCCGGCACACACCACGGTGTCGGCCCCGTCCCAGTAGATCTTGAGCGTTCCGTCGTCCTCGGGGATGGCCCCACAACAGAACACAACATTGTGCACGTAGCCCACTCGCTCCCAGGGGTCCTCGGGCTCGAGTACCCACTCGTCGGCCACCCCCAGCACCTTGGACGGGTCTTCCAGGTCGTGCAAAGCCACTCCCAGCCGATAGACGGAGCCATCCATGGTGGGAAAGACCCCGTGATAGATGTGGAGCCAACCTCTGGCGGTCCTGATCGGCGTCGCCCCCGGTCCTATCTTCATCTGGTCCCAGTGATAGCCGGCCGGTTTCATCACCACGCGGGAATCGCCCCAGTGGACAAGGTCCGGCGAGTAGCTTATCCATATGCTCCAGGGGTCGATCTCGGAGTGGGGAACGGACTCCGTCCCGGCCCGACCGGCAAGGAACACTGCCGGCACATGGGGCCACGTTGTGCTACACTACCCTCAAGCATTCGTTAGGAATCTTCTTCAGGCGCAGCGCCGAGCCTCTCAACCTCCCCGCCCAGTCTCCAGTTTTGCCCTCTCGCGTGTCGCAATGTAACTCCGTTCATGGAGGCTGTGGTGAATTCAGCAAGACTGTACGTGGGCAACCTCAGTTATGAGACGTCCGAAGCGAGCATTAGGACCGCTTTCGAAGCTCACGGGGAAGTAGCCTCGGTCAACCTCATCACCGACCGTGATTCCGGGCGCCCCAAAGGCTTCGGTTTCGTGGAGATGGGATCGGCCGACGAAGCTCAGAAGGCCAAAGGTGCCCTCGACGGGACCCAGATGGACGGCCGTGCCCTCAAGGTGGATGCGGCCAAGGAACAGACGCCCCGTGCGCCCCGCTCAGGCGGCGGCTACGGCGGTGGCAACGGCGGCGGCTACAGCGGGAACCGCTGGTAGGAGTCGTCCACAACTGACCCTTCGGAAGCGCCGGCCCTCGGCCGGCGCATCGGGATACCCGGACCCCCGACCACAACCCGCGGCGCCCCCCCCGCCGCCCCCGGCGTATACACCGCGTG
>CAZCCL010000164.1:0-5126 GCA_964497095.1 uncultured Gaiellales bacterium
AAAGGTAGATGATGTCCCGGGCGGTGGAGAGCACCGTGGTCGGGTAGAACGTCTCGAGCTCGCGGGTCTCCTCCGGCCAGCCCAGGGTGGCGAAAGGCCACAAGGCCGAACTGAACCAGGTGTCGAGCACGTCGTCCTCGTGACGCACCGTTCCGCCGCACTTCTCGCACACGTCCGGCGGCGTCGCCGCCACCATCAGATGGTCACATTGCTCGCAGAAGTAGGCCGGTATACGATGCCCCCACCACAGCTGCCGGCTGATACACCAGGGCCGGATGCCCCGCATCCAGTCGAGGTAGACGTCACCCCAGCGCTCGGGCACGAACCGGACCCGGCCGTCCTCCACGGCCGCGATGGCGGGTTCGACCAGGCGCTTCATGTCCATGAACCACTGCAGGGACAGAAGCGGTTCGATGGTGGTGCCGCAGCGGTAGCAGGTGCCGATGGCGTGGCTATAGTCCTCGGCCTTGACGAACAGCCCTTGCTCTTGCAGGCCGGCAACGACGGCGTCGCGGGCCTCGGCGGCGGTCAGTCCCTCGAACGCGCCCGCCTCCGCGGTCATCAGGCCATCGAGGCCGATGACGGACACGCTGGGGAGTCCGTGACGCAGACCGATCTCCCAGTCGTCCGGGTCGTGACCCGGGGTGATCTTGAGCGCACCGGTGCCGAAGCCGATGTCCACGTGCTCGTCGGCGATGATGGGCACCTCCCGGCCGACCAAAGGCACCACCGCGGTCCCTCCCACGAAACGCCCATAGCGCGGGTCCTTGGGATTGACCGCCACCGCGGTGTCGCCCAGGATGGTCTCGGGACGCGTGGTGGCTACCGTCAAGGTCTCGCCCGAGTCGGCGATGGGATAGTCCACGTAGTACAGCTTGGCCGACCGGTCTTCGTGCTCCACCTCCAGGTCGGAGATGGCAGAGCCGCAGCGCACGCACCAGTTCACCAGGTAGACGTCGCGGTAGATGTCGCCCTTCTCGTACAGAGATACAAAGACCTTGACCACCGCCCGCTGGTAGGCCTCGTCCATCGTGAACCGCTCGGAATCGTAGTCGCAGGCGCAGCCCAGGCGCTTGAGTTGGTGGATGATGGTGGAGCCGTACTCGCGCCTCCATTCCCAGACCCGCTCTTCGAAAGCCTCCCGGCCGATGTCTTCTTTCCGCACCCCTTCCCTCGCCAGTTGGGCCTCCACCTTGTTCTGGGTGGCGATGCCGGCGTGATCGGTGCCCACGATCCACAAGGTGTTCAAGCCGCGCAGATGGTGATAACGGATGAGGATGTCCTGGATGGTGTTGTTGAGAGCGTGGCCCATGTGTAGAGAACCGGTGACGTTCGGCGGCGGGATGGCGATCGTGTAGGCAGGACGCCCGTCGTCGACCGCCGCCCGAAAGGCCGACCGGTCGAGCCAGCGCTGCATGATGCGGTCCTCGACCTCCTGAGGCGCATAGCGGGCAGCCATGACGATCGCGGTCATGCCCGAGCCGCCTCCCCCGGTGCTCTGTAACCCGGGAACACATAGGGGAGCACGTCGGCGAAGGTATCGACGTACGCCACGTTGAGGCCTGTCTTGAGCTCGGCGGGCAACTCACGGACCTGCGGACGGACCGTCCCCGGCAAGATCACAGTCTCCACGCCTTCTCTCAAAGCGGCCAGCAGCTTCTCCTTCAGGCCGCCAACGGGCAGTACCTGGCCGGTGAGCGTGATCTCGCCGGATAGGGCGACCTTGGGCAGGACCGGAGCCTGCACCAGAGCGGAAAGCAGGGCCGTGGCCACGGCTATCCCCGCAGACGGCCCCTCCTTGGGAACGCCCCCCTCGGGAAAGTGCATGCGCACCTCGAGAGCGGACAGAAGCTCGTGGTCGGAAGGCGGTGCAGGCTCGCTCTCCGGCGCCCGCCCGCCCGGGCCGCTCCCGCTCGGACGCCTCCCGCTGTCGTCACCTCCACCCTCAGGACGGAAAACGGCATCGCGAGCTCCGATCTCGATCACCTTCCCCATGACCGTCGGAGCGTCCGCGGGTTCCCGGACGGCCTCGGCCTCTATCCGTTCCGCGGGAGGCGTGAGGGCACCTGCATCCTCCCCGACCTCCGGGGGTTGGTAGTTCTCGAGAAGATAGGCGCGGCCGGGAGAATCGAGCCACAGACCCGACAGTACCGGATCCCGGGCCAGCGACGTCTTCAGGTAGCCCCAGGCCGCGGTCACGCTCTCCTGCATTATCTCGCCCAACTGACCGGTGAGATGGAAGTCTCCCTTGCCGGGACTGACCACGCATTCGATGCGCAGAACATCGCCCCCGGCCCCCGTGTACGCGAGACCCAAGCTGACCCCCACCTGGGGCTCGGCGCCGAGACGCGCCGCCAGGAACGGAGCCGGCCCCACGAACCGGGCAAGGTCGCGCGGCCCCAGTCTGCGAGGCACCGGCTTTCCCTCCACCATCATGCGTGCCAGGCGCCGGTAGATCTTGCCCACCAACCGAGCCAGTTCCCGCACCCCCGCTTCCCGCGTGTACTCACGGATGAGGAGATGCAGTGCGGCCGGGGTCAACACGTTGCCCAAATCGCCCAAACCGCTCTCCTCGGCTATCTTGGGCACCAGGTGGCGCTGGGCGATCTCCGATTTCTCCCGGTCCGTGTAGCCCGGCAGGCGGATGATCTCCAGCCGGTCGTGCAGGGTCTCGGGGATGTCTTCTTCGTAGTTGGCGGTGGCTATGAAGAACACGTGGGAGAGGTCGTACTCCAGCTCCAGGTAGTTGTCCCGGAAAGTCCGGTTCTGCACCGGGTCGAGGACCTCCATCAGAGCGGCGGCCGGATCGCCGCGCCAATCGGACTCTATCTTGTCGATCTCATCGAGGACCACCAGCGGATCGTCCACCCCGGCCCGCTTCAGCGCGTCTATGATGCGGCCGGGCATGGCTCCCACATAGGTGCGTCGGTGCCCCCGGATCTCGCCTTCGTCCCGGACGCCGCCCAAGCTGATGCGCTGCAACGGCCGCTCCAGCCCCTGAGCCGTGGCCATGGCTACCGAGGTCTTCCCCACACCCGGGGGACCCACCAGACACAGGATGGTGTGCGGGGGCGTACCCTGCCGCAGCGAGGCTACGGCCAGATACTCGATGATACGGTCCTTCACGTTCTTCAAACCGTAGTGGGTCTCGTCGAGCACGCGGGCCACCGCGGCCACGTCGGGAGTGGAGGAGCCGGACAGCACTCCCCAGGGGAGTCCCAAAGCGGTATCGAGGTAGGTCTTGGCCACCGCCACCTCGGCCGACAACGGCGGCAGGTCGCTGAGGCGCTTGATCTCCTTGGTGAGCGCGGCGGCCGCGGCTTCCGGTAGCTTCTTCTCCGCCAACTGCCTCAGGTATGTGCCCCGCTCGCTGTCCTCTTCACCCTCTTCGCCCAGCTCTTCCTGAAGGACCTTCAGACGCTCGTGCAGGAACACCCGGCGCTGCTGCCGTTCGAAATTGTCGTGCACGCGCTCGGATATCTCGTTCTCCAGCGCGATGAACTCGTTCTCCTGGATCAGGGTCTCCAGCAGCAGGAGCAGACGGGCTTCGGGCTCTTCCCCTTCCAGCAGCTCCTGCCTGCGGTCGGGGCTTATCATGAGATTGGAGGCGGCCACGTTCACCATCTCCTCGGGGTCGCTGACCGCTTCCAGGGCGGTCTCGGCTTCCTCGGGCAGCTGTGGGGTCTGGCCCACGTAGTTGGCGAACTCCCGCGCCACCGAGTCCATCAGCGCCCGCAGACGAGGCTGCCTCCCGACCGGTCTGGAGACGACCGGACGGAAGTCCACGGTGAAGAGAGGTGACACTGAGGCGAAGCGGTCGATAACGACCCGCTGCCGTCCCTCGATAAGGGCCTTCAACGTGCCGTCGGAGAGACGGGAGAACTGCACCACCTTGGCGAGAGTCCCAACCCGGTAGAGTTCGTCGGGCTCGGGGTCGTCGGTGACCGCCGACTTCTGGGCCGCCATGATCAGGAATCCCTCGGACTGGCCGGTCTGCTCGAGGGCCCGGACTCCCTTTTCCCGCTCCACGAAGATCGGGGCCAACATCCCGGGGAAGAGAACGAGGTCACGCGTGGCCAGGAGCGGGACAGCCCGCTGTAAATCAGACATTATCCGTCCCCGCCTATGCGGATTCCTGATCCAGCTCCAGCTCCTCGCGTGCCGTACTGGTCACCAGAGTGGGGTCTATCCGCTTCTCTATGACCTCCCGGGTGACCACGCACTTGGTCACATCCCGCCTGCTGGGCAGTTCGAACATCACGTTGGTGAGCGAAGACTCGATGATGGAGCGCAATCCACGTGCCCCCGTCTCCAACTTCAAGGCCTGCTCCGCGATGGCTTCGAGCGCGTCCTTGGCGAAGATGAGATCGACCCCATCGTACGCAAAGAACTTGTGATACTGCTTGGTGAGCGCGTTCTTGGGCTCGGTAAGGATTTCGACCAGGTCTTCCCGGCGGAGTTGATGGACGTTGCTGATCACCGGGAGCCTGCCGATGAACTCGGGGATGAGCCCGAAATCCAGCAGGTCCTCGGGCAGCACCTTGGCGAACAGCTCCCCCACGTCGCGCTGATCCTTGCTCTCGATCTCGGCCCCGAAGCCGACGCCCTTCTTCCCGATCCTCCGCTCGATGACCTTCTCCAGTCCGGAGAAAGCCCCGCCACAGATGAAGAGGATGTTGGTCGTGTCGATGGTCAGGAACTCCTGGTGCGGATGCTTGCGCCCGCCCTGGGGAGGAACGCTGGCAGTGGTGCCTTCCAGGATCTTGAGCAGGGCCTGCTGGACCCCCTCCCCCGAGACGTCCCTGGTGATGGAAGGGTTGTCGGCCTTGCGGGCGATCTTGTCTACCTCATCGATGTATATGATGCCCGTCTCGGCCTTCTTCACATCGAAGTCGGCCGCTTGGATGAGCTTGAGCAGGATGTTCTCCACGTCCTCGCCTACGTATCCGGCCTCGGTGAGGGCGGTCGCATCGGCGATCGCGAAGGGTACGTTGAGGATCCGGGCCAGGGTCTGGGCCAGCAGGGTCTTGCCACAGCCGGTAGGACCGAGGAGGAGGATGTTGGACTTCTGAAGTTCGACGTCGCCCTCTTCGTAGGCGCCCATGTGCACGCGCTTGTAGTGGTTG
>CAZCCL010000165.1:0-5028 GCA_964497095.1 uncultured Gaiellales bacterium
TAAGCCGATAGGTCAGGGGGTCAATGCACGGTCAGAACCTTCATCTCTAGGGTCATCTTTGGGGTCATCTCTGGGTCGATCCTTGCCCGGCGAATCCTCGGGCCCGTCTCCGCTCAGCGAGAGAGCAAGGATGGCCAGATCGTCCCGAAGTACGCCCCCCGAAAAGGCGAGAACCTTGTCGACTATGAGCTGGGGTAGCCGTTTGGCGGAGATCCGCTTTCTCCTGAGCAAGGCCAGCAGGCGGTCCTGCCCGAAGAACTGTCCGTCGCGCCGGGCCTCTGTGACGCCGTCGGTGTAGAAAAGTGCCAGGTCGCCGGGCTCGAGCCGGGTCTCTCGCGTCTTCCACGAGACCCCGTCCAAGACCCCCAGAGGTGGCGCCCCATCTCCAAGCAGCTCGATCTGCCCTCCCGTGCGGCGAAGCAGCGTCTCGGGATGACCGGCAGAGGCATAGCGCAGGATCCCGCTTTCCGGGTTGAGCACACCTAAGAAGACCGTCACGAACCCAGGGAGGGATTTCTCTCGGAGCAGCTTGTTGGTCCTTTTGAGAGTTTCGTGGGGCCGCAAGGTCTGATGGGCGAAAGCGTGGATGACGTCCTTGGTGAGCGCGGCCACGCGCGCGGCCTCTATGCCGTGGCCGGCCACGTCGCCGATGAGGACCACTATCTTGCCGTCCCTCACCTCGAAGACGTCGTAGAAGTCTCCTCCCACTTTCGCGGCCTCGGTGGCCGATAGGTAGAGGTGCCCGAGACGGACCCGGCCGATCTCAGCGGGGATGCTGAGTAACGCAAGCTGTAGGTTCTCAGCGATATTCAGCTGCTGCCTGTAAAGGCGCTCGTTCTCCTCGGCCAGGGCGCGGTACTTCTCTTCGCTCTCCAGCAGAGCCTGTACGGCCCGTTTGCGCTCGGTGATATCGTCGAAGACTGCCACGAAGTGGCTTTCGGCAGGACAGAACACCGCGATCTCCAGCCACTTGGACAAGGGGGTGAAGTCGATCTCGAAGCGCTCCGGGTCACCACCATGTGCCACTCGTCCGTAGATCTGGAAGATCTCCGGGGTCTCCTCTCGTATGCCGGGGATGATCTCGGTCACCTTTCTTCCGACCACATCGTCCAGGCCGGTCAGGCGGCTGAACATCTCGTTGACTGCGAGGTACACGAAGTCAATGGGGCGGCCGTCTTCGTCGTACAACATCCGGCAGTAGGCGAAGCCGCTCAGCATGTTCTCGAACAGCCCTCGATAGCGCTCCTCACTCACCCAGAGCGCCTCCTCGGCCCGCTTCCGGTCGGTAATGTCGATACAGACTCCACACATACGTTGCGGCCGGCCGGCCGGATCGTAGAAGGTGTCGCCTGCTGCGCCGATCCAGCGCTCTTCCCCGTCGGGCAGGATCACCCGGTATTCGTTGTCGAGGGACACGTGGTCTTCGATCGAACGGTTTATCCTCGCCATGGAAGGCTCGCGGTCGTCGGGATGAAGTGCATCCAACCACGCGTCGAAGGTCGGCTCAGCAGTGGAAGCCAGGCCGAAAAGCTCGAAGAACTCGGGTGACCACGTGAGTCTTCCCGAGGGCATATCCCAATCCCAGAACCCGGTCCGCGACGCCCGCTGAGCCAGAGCATGTCTTTCAAGAGACGTCCGCAAGGCCTCTTCGGCCTGTTTGCGGTCGGTGATGTCGCGAGAGACGATCGCCACCCCGCCGGCGACCGGGAAAGCAGACCATTCACGCCACGTGTTTGCAGAAGGACCGGGGCTGGTGGAGGTCATCGACCTGCCGGTCGACCTCACCTCGTCCAGCAGCCGGCTGCTCTCTAGACCGTAGCCCGGGAACAGCTCCCAGATCGACCGGCCCAGCACCCGCTTGCGCTTCATGCCGGTCCGTTCGAGCATCCTGTCGCTGACGTAGAGGAACCGATCCTCCTCGTCGATCACACAGAAACCGTCGGACAGGTTGTCCACCACATCTCTGAGGAAAGACTCCCCGGCCAGAAGCTCCCGGACCGACGGCGGGAGATGATCCTCCGGCTCCTCGTCCCCCAGACCCGGCCTATGGAAGGCAAGACTGACGAGCGTGCCGCCCTTGGGACTCGAGTACAAAGCCAAGTGATCGGCCAAGCAGGCCATGAGAGGAAGACCCAGGCCGCGGTTGGACCTCTCCTCGCTCATGCTTGGCGGCTGGAACGCCCCGGGGCCTTCCACCTGCACCTCGAGGCGGTCGGGGTAGAGCAGCGTGGTGACCTCCACCTGATCTTTGGTCAAGGCGTGCTGGATGGCGTTGGCTATAGCCTCGGAGGAGGCGACCGTCAGGTCGAAGACCCGCTCCGCGAGAAGGCCGGCCTCGGTCCCCACTTCTCTCAGGAACTGACGGGCCCGGCTGACCTCGGCCAGGTCGGGAGCAAGAACGATGGAACGGACGAGAGGTTTTGCCTTGGGCGGGATCACCGTCGGCCTAGCCCTGCATCTGACCGGTCGACCCCTCGGCGTCGGCCGCCGGATGCTCGGCGGCGAGAACGGCAGAGGCCTGCGCGGTGTCGGCAAAAAGCTTCAGGCTCGCCATCCGGGGCAGGCCCACAATCTCAAGGATGCGACAGACGTCCTGGTTCACCCCGATCAAGCCAAGGACACCCTCAGGGCCAAGGTCCCTCAGCAGTCCGAACAGAGCACCGAGGCCGCCGCTGTCGAGGTAGGTGCACTCACTGAGGTCGAGAAGGAGGACCCGGCCATCCGCCCCCAGTTCTTCCCGCCCCACGGCGCAAAGCTCGCTGCCACCGGAGTGATCCAGTTCGCCCGATACCCGAAGCAAGGGGATCCTTCCGAGAGATGCCTTGACTACGGTCATGCCCGTCCTCCCCATCCGCTCCGCCCATTGTAACTCCGGCCCAGGGACCTGCGCTCCGCGCCCGTTCCCGCCCGGCCGCCCACTGCAAACCCAGACCTTTTCATCCTCCCGGAACCTCAATGAAATGCCCGGCATCTGTTATCTTGTACCATCCGCGATTTGAGGAGCACGACCGTTATTGGCAAAGAAGAGGCTTAGCAAGAAACGCCGGCGCGCCCGCAGGCGGCTGCGGGTGCTCATAGCCGTCGGATCCGTCATCGCTCTACTCGGGCTCGTCGCCCTGATCGACTCCGCTATCTACTACAACAAGGTGCACGCGGGAGTCACCATCTCCGGCTATCCCATGAGCGGACTCACCCGCGCGGAGGCCACAGCCGCCCTCACCAGGCTGGTCAAGGAAGCGGAGGACGAGCCGATCACCCTTACGAGCGGCGACAAGAGCTGGGCCGTCATGCCCGGCGATGTGGGGACGAGGATCGACGTGACGGGCGCAGTGTCGGCCGCCATTGACGTTTCTCGAGAGAGCAATTGGCTGGTCGACGCGGCCCGGCGTTTCAAACTGCTCTTCACCGACACCCACGTACCTCTGGACGGGACCGTCGACAGCGAGCTGATGGACGGGGTGCTCGCGGAAGTGGCCAAGGAGATCGACCTGCCACCCGTGAACGCCGGATTGATCATCGACGGCACCGACGTGAGGGTCGTGGAGGGCCAGAAGGGGCGCGTGATGGACCAGGCCGCCGTGCGCGAGGAGCTCGAGGCTCTACTCTTCACACTCCATTCCACCGAGCTGCCCGTACCCATGGTCCTCAAGGATCCCGAGATCCTGGCGCAGGATAGCGCCGGCGCAGTCGCCCAAGCGAAGAAGATGATCGCCTCCGACCTGGTGCTCAAAGACGGCGATAGAACGTGGAGCCTGACCTCCGAGCAGATAGGCGCCTACATGGACTTCACCACCGAGGACCGTGGAGGAGTCTCCACGCTGGTCCCCTTCCTCTCTGCGGAGAAGATGGGCCCGTTCCTGGACAAGATCGCCGAAAAAGTGCTGCGTAAGCCGGTCAATGCCACCTGGAAGAGCGACGGGCAACAAGCCTGGGTGGTCCCCGCGATCAATGGCCGGAAGCTGGACCGCGACGCTACTGCCGAGGCTTTGACGGTTGCCTCACTCAAGGCTGCAGCAAGGACGGCCGAGGTGGTCGTGATCACCACCGAGCCCGACCGCTCCACCAAAGAAGCCGAAGCCATGGGCATCAGCGACAAGCTCGGCGGCTTCACCACCGAATGGGAAGGGACCGAGGACCGGCAGGTCAACGTGCGCATCACGACGGAATACGCGAACAACGTGCTTCTGGCCCCCGGCGAGGTATACGATTTCGACAAGCAGGTAGGCCCCCGCACCGCGGAGCGGGGGTACAAGCTGGCCCACGGCATCACCGGCCCGGGCAAGCTGGAAGACGTTCTGGGGGGCGGCATCTGCCAGGTGTCGACCACGCTCTTCAACGCGGCTTTCTTCGCCGGTCTGGAGATCGTGGAGCGTAAGAACCACTCCATATACATCGACCACTATCCCAAAGGCAGGGACGCCACGGTGAGCGCCGAGTCACCGAACATGCGCTTCCGGAACGACACCGACCACTACATCCTTGTCAGAGGCGCCTCCAACGGAATCGTCACCACGTTCAACATCTACGGGACCAAGGACGGCCGCACCGTGAGCTATGAGACCAGCGACTTCTATGACGTGGAGCAGATGACGAAGATCACCTACAAGGCATCCTGGCTGGGTCCGGGGACCACCTACATCAGGATGTCCGGCCAGGATGGCAAGAAGATAGAGGTAGTGCGCACGGTGAAGGCCAAGGACGGGTCGGTCATACACAAAGACACCTTCATCAGCACGTGGAAGATGATCCCGCAGGAGGTCGAGGTGGGCACCGGTAGCACCACTACGACAGCGCCGCCGGCCACGACCACTACAAAACCGGCGGCCACTACCACAACAGCTACGACGACCCCCGACAGCCCGCCTACCACCGGGTTCTAGAGCGCCCCGCGTCCACTGGGACTCCTGGCCTACCAGCCTTCGAGGTACTACGGTCACCATGGCGATGCGGATCGCCGTCTTCGCGGCCATGCCGCAGGAGACCGGCCCCATACTAAAACTGAAGCCCGGTTGGCACCCGAAAGCCGAC
>CAZCCL010000166.1:0-5009 GCA_964497095.1 uncultured Gaiellales bacterium
GAATCCACCCCTCTCCGCTAGGGAGAGCCAGGAATGTTGTGCGACGACCCGGTCGACCAGGCCGAGTCCTCGCATCCTCGGACCGTCGGCCGAGGAGAGGGATGCCGACAAAACGGCACTGCTCTATCAGGCGGTTGTGCGCTGGTTCCTTCTTGACGTGCTCGATCCGCACTGGTGGGTAGGAAACATGCATGTCTCAGCCGTGCAGGAACCCCGCCCCTTTGGACATTTTGGGGGCGCGATCGCCGTATCTAAGACCCAAGAAGGCTACAAGATCAGGACTCAGTTCAGAGACGAAGAGTTCTTTGCGCCCCTGGACAACTTCACCTCTCTTACCGTTGTCCTCGGCAACCCTCCTCCCTCGATCGCCGAGAACGACCCGGGTGACCGGCCCTGGAACTACACCATGGAGTTCACCTTGGCCCTGGATACCGATACAGAGGGTCGTCCTCTTCTGCTCACTCTGACGACCAATGCCCCGGGCGCGTACGTTCCTCTCCAGTCGCTGCCGATGACCTTTGAGCGCACCGAGGAGCACGTGCCCGCCCCCGAAGACGGCATGCGACTGCCGGAGCTGCTGGACCAGATGTGAGCGTGCTTTTGGCATGTGCCAAGGAGGCAAGTACCGTTCGGCTCGTATGCTGGGTGCCTCGCGGGTATCCCAGCCAACTCTCGAGGTCCAACGAAGAGGCCTTGTGAAATGAACCGGCAAGATGCAGGTGCCAGGTGGATTGCCCTAACCCTGGGCGCCGTAGGAAGCCTGAGCGGAATCATCCTATCCTCGTGGTTCCTGAAGGCATAGGCCATTCACCCCCACGGGCTAGGCACACTCTCGCCTCTTTCGGACATATGATGCAGTAGGGGTGATCGTCAACGTGGTCGTAAGGACGCGGCCCTCGCGAGATGGAATCGTTACGCAGTCGATACGCATCTGCGACGCTTGCTGGTCATAATGAAGACGCTATCAGACACAAGTGCCAGGGAGCGATAGGGCCAAGAGGGGGGAGGGGAATGCTCGGACCGGGACCGTTCCCAGTTGCCCGCGGGTCGGAGGGCTACTCGCCACCGCCTGCCCTTTGCTCGCAGACTAGTCGCACCAGAGCTAGCGGCGCGGACGCTCCCCTAAAGAGAATCTCCCTGGAACTCAGCCGGATCTGCAACCTGCGGTGCCTCTACTGCTACGCCGAATCCGGCCCCGACGTAAAGAGCGGGCTCTCAGATGAGGAGGTCCGGGCTGTTATCAGGGAAGCGGTCTCCTGCGGAGCCGCCCTCGTGTCCTTCGTGGTGGGGGGCGAGCCGCTTCTGCGCCCCTCGCTGCTTCAGGACGGCGAGTCCTGCCTGGACTTCGCCAACTCCCTGGGCTGCTACTGCCTCCTTTACACCAACTGCACCAGAATGGATGACCAAGCTGCCCGCTGGCTCTACCGGCGGGATGTTTCCGTGGTGGGAAAGTTGAACAGCCTCGAGTATGAGGTGCAGGACCACCTGGCCGGCGTCCCCGGCGCGGCCACCCGGATCAAGCGAGGGATCGAGGCTCTCCTTCGCGCCGGCTTTGCCGCAGGCACGCCGTCGCGCCTCGCCCTTGAGACCATCATCTGCCGGCAGAACTACGAGGAGATGCCAACGCTTTGGCGCTGGATGCGGGAGCGAAACATCGTACCCGAGGTGGAGATCCCCACAGTGCACGGGCGCTTTGAGAAGAACCGGGAGTCCCTCTACTTTAGCAATGAAGAAGCGCCCCAAAAATACAAGGAGATCTTTGCTGAACTGCTGGCCATCGATCGCACCGAGTACGGCTTTGATTGGATCCCGCATCCCCCCCTTCCCGCCTCTTCCTGCCGCCTCTACTACTCCAACTGCTACATCAACGACCACGGAGGGGTACAGCCCTGCGCCGGGGTGGACCGCGACTACGGCCAGCTGCGGCTGAACGGCGGGCAACACGGTCGTCCCCTCCTTGACATCATAAGAAGCGAGGAGTTCCAGCAATTGCGAAACGTGCATGAGCACCTCAAAGCGCCCTGCGCCGGCTGCGATCTAGCCCCTGACTGCTACGGCTGCCGCGGCGCCGCCTGGCACGCCTGCGGGGACGTCTTTGCCGGGGACCCGGTCTGCTGGCGACGCTCATGACTGGTTCCGGCCCCGAGTTCTCCTCTCAGCAGGCCCTCTGGGCCCGGTATCGCAACGACACCTTTCTCATCGTAGGCTTCACCGAGCGCACCGGCCGGTCAGTGGCAGCGGTCTTGGAGAGATTCGGCATCCGCTACAAAGTCTCTGACCTGCACTCCCGGGTCGAACTGGCCCCGGCTCTTGCCGGTCTTCGCCTAAGAGAAGAGGACGTGCTGTGTGGCCCTCAGGGGCCGGAGCAGCTTGCCGGGGTGACGAAGCTCATTCTTTCCCCGGGCGTGCCGCGCACCATCCCCCTGGTTCTTGCGGCCAGCCGCCGCGGCCTAGAGGTGCTGGGGGACATCGACTTCTTCTACGATTTCGCCCGGCACAAGAAGATCGTGGGCATCACCGGCACCGACGGAAAGACGACGACTACACTGCTTGCCGGGCACCTCCTTGACGCGTTGGGCCGGGTAGTGGTGGCCGGAAACATCGGAGAGGCCGTCTTTTCCCGCTACGAGGAGATGCTGGACTGCGACTACCTGGTCCTTGAGCTTTCCAGCTTCATGCTGGAGGACCTCCGCTCCTTTCGCCCGGATATCGCCGCCATCACCAACATCGCCCAGGACCACCTCGAGCGCTACTTAGGCTACGCGGAATATGCCCAGACCAAGCTCAACCTCCTGCGGCACTGTCGGCCGGGGGACACCTTCATCAAGAACCTCGATGACCCCACCCTTTGTTCTCTGCGCCCCCAGCACCTGAAGGTCCGTACCGTCTCCCAGGTGGAACCGAGTGCCGACTACGGGTTTTCGGGCGGGCGCTTCCGCTTTGGAGGCGAGGCCCTCTCCTATGCGGATTGTCTCTTGCGCGGTGCCCACAACGTGGAGAACATCCTGGTGGCTCTGGCCATCGCCGGTGAGGCCGGCGTCGATCCCCCAGAGGCCGCTCGCCGGGTGATGGCCTTCCCGCCGGTGCCTCACCGCTTCTTCTATCTCGGCTGTCCCGGAGGCGTCCGCGTCTACGACGACTCCAAGGCCACCACCGTGCACGCCGTCGGTCGGGCGCTTGAGAGCCTGAGCGGCCCGGTGGTTCTCATCGTAGGCGGTCGGGACAAGAACCTGGATTTCGCCCCGCTACAAAGATACGGCCCCATGATCAAGCGGCTGGTGTGCTACGGCGAGGCCGGGGAGCGCATCCGCCGGTCCCTAAGCCTGGCCCGAAGCGAGTATGTGTTCGGCTTTGAAGCGGCGGTTCTTAGGGCGGTCGCCGCCTGCTCTCCCGGGGACACTCTGCTTCTCTCACCGGGCTGCACCAGCTGGGACCAGCACCCCGACTACGGCGTTCGCGGTCAGGTATTTGAGGAGACGGCTCTTTCGGCTCTGGCCAGAGGGGACAGAGCCCCGGCCCTTTCCGGAGCCCCCGGTGCTGGGTTAGGAGGGAAGCCTCCCCGGGGCTCGCCCGGTCGAGGGAACGAGTCCCCCAGTCAGGGCGCTTTCTCCGGCCTGCGTTTTGCTCATGCCCAGCGTAGCGGAGCCATGTCGGGCCGGACGGCCACGGACTTCTATGACCTCCTTCCGGTGGGAAAGGGGAGAGTGCTCGTGCTTCTCGGCGACCTCCGTGGAACCGGGGGTCTAGATGACCTGGCGGATGCGCTAAAGGAGGAGATCCGCCACTTTTCCTTGGAATCAGTCCCGGCCATCCTCGAGAATACCGGCGCCGCCCTGTTTCACCGCCTTAGAAGTCGGGGGGCCACCGCCCGCTTGGTTCTGGCCGCCATTGACGCTCAAGAGGCCACCTTCCGATACGCGGTGGCCGGGGCCCTTCCCCCTTTGCTCTTGAGCGAAGTCCACGCGCCCTTCTTTCTTCCGGGGGCCGGGCAGCACCCCCTGGGGGTCGACCCGGGCACCCGCTATCGCGCCACTCGCGTTCGTCTGAGCCCCAGCACCAAGCTGGTCCTTTTTACGACCGGCATGACCGAAGCGAAAAGAGGCACCAAGCGCTTCAGCGAGCGGCGGATTCGACTCGCCGCTCGCCGGCGCTCGAAGGCAAAGGTGGAAGACCTACCCAGCCTACTCATCTCCGAGCTCGAAGAGTTCGTGGGTTGCGAGCTACGGGAGAACGTCACTGTGCTCACGCTGCAACTGGAGGACCTGGCGGCGGAAGAACCGACCGGAAGACACGCGCGCCCAAAACTTGCTCAAGGGGTGTGGTAGGGGGACGCGGGAGAGGAAGCCCGGTGAGGAAGCCCCGGCCGAAGACGCCCGGCTCATGGACACGAGTTGCCGTCAAAGCCGGGGAGTCAGCCCACTACAGCGGCAATGAGGAGCCCGGCGCACTTGTCTTCTTGTCTGGCCGCTCATTCTTGCCGAGCACTCGATGAGGCAGTGGCTCAGGGGCAGAGTGCCCTATCCGACCTACGTCCTTTGGCAGGGCTGGATAGTTACTGGGGGACTGGCCGCCTTCTTCCTCTGTGCTGCCGTTCCCGGCATCGTGCCCGGGGCGGGTCTGGGTCGCGGTGAAGTGTTCTGGGCCCTTCCCATAGCCGTGACCGCTGCCGTCATGGTCGCACCCGGGGCACTTCTGCTCTTATTCGGCATTAGGCAGGCGCGCAGGGGAATGAAGCAGACCCTCGCGTCCCACGCCTGAGCGGGAAGAGCAAGGACCCGCAAGAGAACGGTAGCAATATGACTCACAACTTCCTCCACCGCTGAACCAGAACCTCCGATAGGTTGGTCGCGTCTCCACTGGTGATACCTTGCTGCTCCTGCGGGATATATGACGAGACAGAGGCGTAGGATCAATCCGGAGCGACCCGCATGGCTTTCGCATCAGGGCGGGATTCGACTCTCATTAGGTGCTCGGGGAGTACCGTCTGGGGAATGGGCGTGGACCAAGGG
>CAZCCL010000167.1:0-4967 GCA_964497095.1 uncultured Gaiellales bacterium
ACCGGTTCACGTCGGGACCGCACGGGTCCCGCTAACTTGCTCAGCTGAAGCCCGAGCTCGGAGAACACCGCTGGGGCTCGCGCTGGCCGGTACCGACATAAGACGAAGCCCCCGAGGCCAGGCCGAGCACACCGCCGAAACCCGTGAAACGCTGCTCTACCTGGCGTCCGCCGCACGCGGGGCATACCTTAGCCTCATCCTTGAGGAAACCAAGGACGAACACCTCGAACTCGTTGCCGCAAGAACAGCACTTCAAGTCATATGAAGCCATCAGCCCTTGCCTCCCCCATGATCGGCCAAAGGCGCCACACCCAGCCCGGCACGCTGGTCTTCGATCCAGCACACGCTGATCACCACGTGCGCTACCGGGTCACTCATAGACCGTCTCTCACTTAGACCGTCTCTCACTTTCGAGGCTCACGCCAGGCCGAACTCTTTCTCATAGTCTTTCTGACCGCGGGCGCCGATCAACTGGTTCTTGAGTTGGCCCCCCTCGAACATGATGACCGTGGGGATGCTCATGATCCCGTACCGCGCCGCCAGTTCTTGGTTCACATCGACGTTCGCTCTGAGGACGCGCACCTTACCGTCGTGGTCAGAGGCCAGCTTCTCCAAAACCGGGTGCACCATACGGCAGGGGCCGCACCAAGGCGCCCAGAAGTCGATAACTACAGGGACTGGGGAAGTGGACACTACCTGGTCGAACTCCTGGGCGTTCACTTCCTGCACTGTCCCACCGCTCATGACAATCTCCTTGCTGTTGCAGGCCGGCCGACCGGCCTCCTTGCCTTGTTATTATGTTAACCCACGCGGCGGTTCGGCGACGCTATCATGGCCGGAGCTTTCAATATTCTCCTCGATACCTTCCTCTACAGCTACTACCGCTCCTCTACCCAGGGCAACATCCGGGTGGCAGCTGTTCTCATCCTCATCAGCGCCTTCATCCTCGGCGGCCTGCTCTCGCAACTGCTGGGCCGATCATCGAACACAAGCTGGATGAATTGATCGAGCGGGTGGGCAGCGTGCTTCTGCTCGCTGCCGATGGCTACCCCGCACCGACACGAATGCTCCCGTTCCGCTGGTTAGGATTGCCGGCGGCGGCTCGCCGCCGACACCTGGACCGGCGAACACCGTTGCCTCATGGTCGGCACACAAACGGCCTACAACTGTCGGCGCCCACCCGCCGTCCGTATATGCCAGGCACCAGTAGGTGTAAACTACAGTTAGATGCTAGAAGAAACGGCCGTCGCGGCCATGGCAGTTGCCGGCTGGAGAATGACAGGAGGTGCAAGATGCCTGCGGGTGATCGAACTGGACCGAGAGGAATGGGACCAATGACGGGCCGCGGTGCCGGGCACTGCGCCGGGGGTACCGGTCCCGGCTATCAAACGAGCGGTGGAGTGCTCAGGACCGGGCTGGGCCTGGCGCGTTGGGTCGGCGGGCGGCTGGCCGGCGGGCGCGGCCGGGGATACAGGCGCTGGTTTTACGCCACCGGCCTTCCCACATGGGCGCGGGGGCGAAACCCGGGCCAACCCAAGTGAGTGTGGGTGAGGCGATGACTTCACGGATTTCCCCCTTTCTTGTCGATCATGCCAATAGCCCGCGCAATAATGGCCCTCTGATCGATTATGATGGTCGCGCGCTCATCACGGGGCCTTGTGGCGACACTATGGAGTTCTGGGTCAAGCTGGTAGACGAAAGGATAACCAAGGTGTCGTTCGTCACGGATGGTTGTGGCACAGCCCACGCCTGCGGCAGCATGGCCACTGTGCTGGCCGAGGGCAAGTCACTTGAGGAGATCTCCGCACTGTCTCCGGAGGATATCCTGCAGGCGCTCGGTGGCCTCCCGGAAGCAAGTCAGCACTGCGCTCTTCTGGCCGCCACGACGCTCAAAGCAGCGTGCGAAGCAAGAACGGAACCGGTGGATGCGGGAGGGACGGCTGCGCAGAAGGCGGCGCACCCATATCGGATAGCTATCCCGGTGTCCGCGGGGCGGCTCTCCGCCCACTTCGGGCACTGCGAGTGCTTTGCCCTCATGGACGTCGACCGGGAAAGCGCCCAGGTTGTGGGCCGCACGGATGTACCAGCGCCTCCGCATGAGCCTGGTCTCCTGCCTCCGTGGTTGGCCGAGCGAGGAGCGCTGATGGTCGTTTGCGGAGGCATGGGGCAGCGTGCCCAGACGCTCTTCGAGCAACAGGGCATACAAGTCGTTGTGGGGGCGCCCGCTGAAACTCCCGAGCACGTGGTCCAAGCTCTCCTAGCCGGATCCCTGCAACTGGGCGAGAACTACTGCGATCATTGATCCATCCGTCGGACCCGTATCAAGAAGGAGGAGGGCAAACATGCCCGGCGGAGACAGAACAGGGTCCCCTCGCGGCAGAGGCAGAGGCAAAATGGGCGGCCCGTTCGCGGCTGGTCCCGGCGGTTACTGCGTCTGCCCGAGCTGCGGCTATCGCGGACCCCACATCGCCGGTGACCCCTGCAATAGGAAGCTCTGTCCCCAGTGTCGCACCCCGCTGGCGCGGGAGACCTTGCATGAACAAGAGCTCATGCTTCAGCTGGTGGATACCGTGCCGCACTGGTACGTGGCAGGAGCAGGGCCATTCACGTACTCACTCCAGGCCAGAGGCCAGGAGCTGGTTTTTGCGAGCCATGTCCCTCTTAGCCGTGATCTTTCGCCCCTGTACGACTTCATGCAACGCGGGTTGGGTAGCTGGGCTGACTCCATGCCGGACGCCGTTACGCTTCGGGACCTTTCCCAGATACGAAGAGAACTCGTCATAGCCTGGCTCCGCCAGCACGACCAGGAGGTCCAGTGGGAAAAGCTCTTTGCCTGGGCTGACAACATGCAGTTTCGCACCGCTGAGAACCGGCCAGTCATCATCAATCTCCTCCTTTCGCCCGGTAAGGGGGATACCGACATCACCCAGGTCTCACTGCAGAAAGGGCTCGATTCTATCGCCACCATTGGGCAGGTATTCCTGGAAGTCGACAAGGAGCTCAGGTTTCTCGACTACCGGGAGATCCTGGTGGAGGATATTTGTGAGGGTGGCTCCCCCGGCTTCAATCCCGAATTCCTTGATCCATTCGTGTCGGTTCTCGGCCCGGACCAGTGGTCTTTTCACATAACCGAGGCCGGCGACACCTTAGTCTTGGACCAAGGTGGTCTCATGGCCTCTGCTCGCAAAGGGCGCTGGTTTGTCTACGATCGCCCCGCCTTGGCGGAGGCTCTCACAGCCATTTTTGGTGACCACGAATTAGCGATCAACGTTCTTATTACCTCGCTTAATCTCAGTTATCGGCGCCGCGGAGCACTGCTGGTTTTCGATCCTGACCACCGGGTTGTGGATCATCTGGTGGAGTGCGCGTGCCGGATCGGGGACCCGAACCGTCCACCTTCAGGCATTCACGCCTTACTGGCCTCCCGCGTGGCGACCATCAGTATGGGAGCGACCCGGGCGCGCCAGCGCCAGCCAAAGCTGGTGCTTGAGCTAGCCACGCTTGACGGCGCCATCTTGTTCGATCAGTCCTCGGTGCTGGCCTTCGGGGCCGTCATCCACATGCACGATTCCGCCCGGAACCAGCTCGGCGCGCGGACCACGGCGGCCTACTCTGCCCGTCACTGGGGCGGGGTGCCGGTCATGATATCTGCAGACGGGGAGATGACCATCTTGTTCGAGAGCCAGGCACCCGAAACGGGAGAGATCGTGCAGGCCAGCCTGAGCTTCTTGTAGCTGGCGACAGGGCCGAATCTCACCTGATGGTGCTACGCAAAGGAGAAAGAATGGCCCGTCTGCTCCTCGTGCTAAATGGACTCCGTAAGGACCGGAGAAGCCTACAATGCCCTGCGTCAGGCTCTAGCCCATCCAAGTGCGTATTCCCGCCTGACTGACCACCCGGATCGGCTCTGGCTGACCGAGCAAATCGGGCGTAACTGACCAGCGTGTTCGGCCGGAACTGACCAGGACGACGGGGGTGCCAAGGCCGCGCCGGTGTTCTTCCGCAGTGTAGCTCAGCTATCAGGTGATGTGCTGCGGGCCGTCGAGCCCGCGTCCATTCTCCGCCTGATTGTATGGGACCTGCTGAGTTCTCGAGCTTCGCCCAAAGGTGCTTCTTCGCAAAGCCCAATACGAGTCAAAGGTGGGATTCCGCCTCCCCCCTCATCAGTCGGGCTGCTGGCCATAGGTCTCGAACTTCTCGAGCACCTCGATCATCTCCTCGTCGGAAAGGATCTTGGGATCCCCGATCGTGAGGGCTTGATAGTACATGCGAGCCACGAACTCGATCGCATCGGCCGTGTTGAGCGCGCTTCCCAAGTCCGACCCGACGGCGACCAAGCCGTGATTGGCCATCAGCACCGCGTTGGCGTCCCCGATTGCTCTCGCAACGGTCTCGGCCAAGGAGACCGTGCCGACAGTAGCGTAGGGTGCCAGGGGAACCTTGCGGCCTGCGAAACCTATGAGGTAGTGCACGGCCGGGATCTCCAGACGGAGACAAGCAAGAGTCGTGGCATAGACCGAATGCGTATGGACAACGGCTCCGACGTCTGGTCGCCAGCCATAGAGAGCGAGATGGATGTTTATCTCGCTGGAGGGCTTCCACTGCCCTTCGACAACGTTGCCCAGCAGATCGCATACCACCATGTCGGATGCCTGCATGCGGTCATAGGGGACTGCGCTGGGGGTCAACACCACGTGGGTCCGCGAACCGTCGATGATGCTCAGGTTGCCCCCGGTACCCTTTACCAGTCCCCGGGTAAGCAGTTCGCGCCCCCAGTGAAAGAGCTCTTCTCTTTCCTTCTCGAGCATTCTCCGCCCCGGTTACGACGGGATCTTTGGTGACCTCCCCAGCACGTGATGGTACCGTGATTCTCCCAGAAATCCCCATCACACGTTATACCGAGGAGGTAAGCACGGCTGACAGGAACCGGTGCCACGCCTGATGGGTGCCGGAAGAGTCTGAATCCA
>CAZCCL010000168.1:0-4621 GCA_964497095.1 uncultured Gaiellales bacterium
CAAACATACTATGGTCCCGCACACGCTGGCAAGGTTTGCCACGCATTCCGGCGTCGTCGGGTACCCAAGATCCTGTAGGTGGTGGTCCTTTTCCAGCATGGCTAAAGCATGCCCTACTCCCCAGCCCTTCCGAGCGGTCGCCGGGACCGTCGTGTTCCTTACCCTGCTCTTCTTCCTCACCTTTGTCGGCCGTCTCATCTTCTCGCCGCTCTTCCCCACCATTGGAGAGGACTTCGCCCTCACCTCGGGTCAAGCCGGGTCGGTCTTCTTCGTCGGCTCCTTCGGCCTGCTGGCGGGCTCGATGGTGGCCGGCTTGGTGTCGTCGCGCCTCAACCACCGCAGGACGCTTCTTCTATCTATTTTCGGAATCGCCCTGGTTCTCGCGCTCCTCTACTTCGTCGACTCCGTCTGGGGGCTTCGTGGAGCCATGTTCGCCCTCGCGCTGTTCTCCGGGATCCACCTGCCCTCGTCGTTGGCGACCATCACCGCCACGGTGCGAGAGCAGGATTGGCCTCGAGCTCTGTCGATCCAGCAGCTCGGCCCTCCGTTGGGCTTGGTGGCGGCTCCGCTCGTAGCCGTCGGGCTTTCCCACTGGTTCAGCTGGCAGGTCACTTTCCTGTGGGTGGCCGGCCTGGCGTTGGTCCTCAATCTGGGATTCCTTTTCTTTTTCGGAGGCATCGGCGCATTCCCCGGTGATCCGCCCAGCCCCAGCTTCCTCGGGCCTTTAGCCCGCACTCGGTCGTTCTGGCTGATGATTTTTTTATTCGCCCTGGGCATGGGGTGCCAGGTGGGGGTCTACACCATGCTGCCCCTGTATCTGTCTGAAGAGCGGGGGATGACGGTCTCCTCGGCCAACACCCTGCTGGGTCTGGCCAACATCTCCCCGTTGGTGATGGTGTTCGTCTCAGGATATGCGACCGGGCGGATCGGGCCGAAGCGCGCCATGGCGCTCTTCCTCTTCTTGACCGGGATCGCCGCGATCCTGGTGGGGGTCCTCACCGGAACCGGACTCAAGGTAGCCATCTTCTTCATGCCCGCCTTCGCGGTCTGCTTCTTCCCGCCGGCCTTCGCCGCCCTCTCGCGCATCGTCCAGCCCACGGTGCGCAGCCTAGCCGCAGCGCTGGGTCCATCGGCAGCCTTCATCCTCGGCGGGGGTCTGCTCCCCCAGGGTCTAGGCTACATGGGACAGGCCTACAGCTTCAGCCTCGGCATAGTCATCACGGGGGTGGTCGTCGCGGTCGGATCGGGGGCGGCTTTGCTCGTCCAACTGCTCAAAGAATTGGAGCCAGGCTGCTAGATCGCCAGCCGCGGCTGCTCGTCCGTGGACGCCTAGAGGTGCACCCTCCCGTCACCTTCGCGTGCTAGATTCATCGCTGTGGCAAACGACAAGGGTACCCACCAAGGAGAGAGACAATGACCCAGACACTCCAGGAACAGGCGAAGGCCAACGCCTTGGCTCGTTTCGCCGCTACCGGTCCAGACCACATCAACTGCGCCCAAGCGATAGTCGCTTTCGCACTCGAGATGATGGGAGAAGACCCGGATCTGGTCCTGACCGCGCATTACCTCGGAGGAGGTATCGCCGGCATGGGCGAGGTCTGCGGCGCGGTCACGGGAGCGGCCCTGGCTCTGGGTATCCGCGACTACTACGAGGTCGGGAGCGACAGCGATACCGAAGACCCCACCCGAGATCTCCTGAAAGCACTCCTGCGGGATTTCACCGGCGAGTTCGGTACTCGGCGATGTGCGGAACTCACCGGCCACGACCTGAGCACTCCCGAGGGGATGGAGCTCTTCAAGAAGAGTGAGATACGGGAGAGATGCTCCCTCTACGTCGGCTGGGTCTGCGACCGGATATCCCCCCTTCTGGCCCAGGCAGGAGCTTCAGCCTGACGCGGCCACAGAAACGCCGGGGGCCGTCCCGATAACGGGACGGCCCCCAAAGCTCTTATGAAGCGCCGCGACCCCGAAGGCGCCGTCGGAAGGCGTCAGTCGGGGATCCAACGACTAAAGGCGAGCGCCACCTCCGGTCCAATGGCCGCTGCGCTTACTAGGCATGCTGTCTATTGGGACCACCTCCTTTCCACGCTTGAGAAGATTCTACCAGGCGGGCCCACACTCAACCAGGGGAATCCCTCGACAAGCGGCGCGGACCAACATGGACGGCGCAGCTGCTTCGGCCCGGCATGGACGGCCCGGCCACTCCGGCGTGACCCCGGATCCTATCCTGCATCCTCTCCCGGACCCACGGGGGCTTTCCTCGGCCAATCGTCTTTCAGGAGACGAGATAGGGCACGATCCGCCAGGATACGGCCCTTGGTCTGACAGCCGGGACAGTAGTCGCACTCGTTGTCGGTGTATACGATGCGCTGGACTGCTGCTCCGCACTCGGGGCAGGCGCGGCCGAAGCGTCCGTGGACGGCCATCTCGGGGCGAAAGGCGGTCACCTTCTCGGGAAAACCCTCCCGGGCTTCCGCCCGCAACCGCTCGGTCCATACCTCCAAGACCTCTATGGCCGCTGAGTGGAGAGCGGCCATCTCCGCCCCGTTCAGATCCTTGGTCTGCTTGAGTGGGGACAGTCGAGCCCTATGCAGCATCTCGTCCGAATAGGCGTTGCCGATCCCACTGACCGTATGTGGATCGGTGAGGGCCCGTTTCACGGTCCGATTCTCCCTGCGAAGCGCCGCATCGAACTGTGCCGGGCTCGATCCGACCACCTCGAGTCCACCGGGGTCGAGCTCCGCAAGCGCCTCTCGACCCTCGACCAGACGTAGGGAGGCCCGCCTCTTCTTCCCGGCCTCGGTGAGAATCAGGCTGCCACTCGTGAAGTCGAAGGCGGCCAGCCCCGAGCCTTTGGGCATCGGGGAAACCGACTCTTTCCAGTGCAACCTGCCGGCAACCATCAGGTGGATCACGATGAAGACGGGGGCGATAGCTGCGGGGCCCGCAGCCGAACCGGTCCCTTGGCGGGGCGGAATCGCCTCGTCGGGCAAGACCGTCCGGTCGCGGGAGGTCGCCACCTGAAAGACCAAGCGTTTGCCCAAACGCTCGATCGACTCGACGCGAGCCCCCGCCACCGCCTCCAAAGGAGGGTCGACCGTCCGCAGCAGGAAAGGATTGGCCAGCCGGATGCCGAGCAGGTTCCGGCCGACCACGCGCGGTCTGAGGGCTTCGATATACGCTTCGATGTCCGGTAGCTCTGGCACAGGAGGTCTCGATCAGTATAGCCGGAGGCCTGTGGCGGTATCCTAGGCTCGTGAAAGCCTGGCTGGTCATAGGGTGCGTCGTCGCCTGCCTTTGCTGCATCACGGCGACGGGCTGCAGCGACTCCTCGAACCCCGGACCGACGTCCCCGGACCTGCCGACGAGCACCGCCCAGCCGCCGGGGACGACAGAGACGGTCGTGGCAGCCACCTCGACCACTACCCTCCCGCCCCCGACCACCACGGCCCCGCCGTCGCCTGCGGAAGAGCTGTTGGCAGCTATGACCCTGCGCCAGAAGGCCGCCCAAGTGTTGCTTCTGACGATCGACGGAACGACCGTTTCCGCAAGCACCCGGGAGCTTCTGGCCGAGGGTCCCCCAGGAGGGATCCTGCTCCTGGGCCCCAATGTGCAGGGAGCGGAGCAGACGCGCGCACTCACGCAGGGTCTGCAGGCGGCGGCCGCCGCCTCCGGGTCGAAGGTCGGGTTGTTCGTCGCCGCGGACCAGGAGGGGGGGCTCGTGCAGCGCATCCACGAAGGTGTCCCCGAGGTCCCGCGGGCCCGCACGCTCGGCGAGACCTCCTCTCCGAAGGATGCCGCCCTCCTGGCAGCCGAGACGGCCGAGGGGCTACTGGCCCTCGGCGTGAACATGAATCTGGCCCCGGTGGCCGACGTCGTCGCGGACCCCGACTCGTTCTTGTACCCCAGGACTTTCGGAGGGGATCCGGAACTCGTTTCCGCGTTCGTCTCGGCGATCACCGAAGCCTACGCGGAGATCGGCTTGATCTCTGTAGTCAAACACTTTCCCGGCCACGGCAGCGCCTCGGGCAACACTCATGGAGAGGAAGTCATCTCGGAGGCCACCGAAGCCGAGTTCGACACCATCCACCTGCCCCCTTTCCAAGCAGCCTTCGCCGCCGGTGCTGAGGGAGCGATGATGGCCCACATCGTCGCCACCGCATACGATGGCGAGCACCCCGCCTCGCGATCCGGCGCCGTGATCGAGGATCTGCTGCGCCGGGAACTGGGCTTCACCGGCTTGGTGGTTTCCGACGATCTGGAGATGGCCGCGGCAACCGGCTCGACGGCGACCGGCGCAGGAAC
This sequence comes from uncultured Gaiellales bacterium, assembly GCA_964497095.1. Taxonomy (GTDB): domain Bacteria; phylum Actinomycetota; class Thermoleophilia; order RBG-16-64-13; family RBG-16-64-13; genus CAVPLM01. The sequence continues at coordinate 4,306 of CAZCCL010000168.1, forward strand.
CGACTCAGAAGCGGCCCAAGCAGACGCGCTCGGTGAAGCCGCGGTGGCCTCGCTCGGCGCCGGCTGCGATCTTCTCATCTGCACCGGCACTCTTGCCCGGCACTTGCAGGTGTTGGACGCCATCGTCGCCGCCGTCACCCACGGAGAGTTGTCTCCGGCCAGACTCGATGAGGCGGTGCTGGCAGTACTCGAGCTGAAGCTCCGGCATGAGATCGTGACGCCGCTCCCGCCTCTATCTTGAGCCTTGCTAGTCACAATGGAATAGCCGGTCTCAGATCGCACACAATAGACGTGGATTGCTCGGGGAGTGACCCCG
>CAZCCL010000169.1:0-4597 GCA_964497095.1 uncultured Gaiellales bacterium
CAACCTTGGGCTGAGGCTGGTGATCTGTCCCGGGATCGAGGCGAACGAGGGCGACGGTTTGGAGTTCACTTCCGACGCGGTGATCAACACTACCGCCGGGAAGAGCTACCCTATCGAGCCCCTTCCTCCAGCACGTCAGGCGATACTCGACGCGGGAGGCCTCGTCCCGTACGTCCGCATGAAGGTCATGGAGGAACGGCGGCACTAGGAGCCGAGCGCGTCCCCATCGTCCAGGCCGGAGCGGGACCGGGGAAGGTCGGGGTTTGCCGTAGGACCGTGTCCGGGAAGACTCTCCGAAAGAGAATGAACGTCCAAAGGCGGAGAGGGACCGACGTCCGACCGGCAGGGAGCGGGCGCGCCCTCCCGGAGGGCAGGGTATATGGGACCACGCGAGATCAAGCCGGGAGTCTTTTATGTGGGGGCGGTCGATTGGGACAGGCGCCTGTTCGACGCCCTGATCCCTTTGCCTGAGGGTACCAGCTACAACTCCTATCTCGTCCGAGGAAGCGAGAAGACGGTCCTTTTCGACACCGTGGACCTGGCGAAGACCCAGGTTCTCCTGGGGTACTTGGAGGGAGTCGAGCGTATCGACTACATCGTGGTCCAGCACGCGGAACAGGATCATTCCGGCTCCCTGCCGGTGGTGATGTCTCGCTATCCCGAAGCTCGGGTCCTCTGCAGCCCCAAGGCAGTGGACCTGCTCGCCAGCCACGTGCATGTTCCCCCCGAGGCCTTGACGGCGGTGGCGGATGGGGAAGAGCTCTCGCTCGGAGACAAGACCCTGCGGTTCCTCCATACCCCTTGGGTGCACTGGCCGGAGACCATGTCCACCTATTTGGTCGAAGACAGGCTGCTTCTCAGCTGCGACCTCTTCGGGTCGCATCTGGCCACCAGCGAACTCTTCGGCCGCGACGAGGAAGTCCTGCCCGCGGCCAAGCGCTACTTCGCCGAGATCATGATGCCGCTGAGGGCGGCCGTCCGAAAGAACCTCGACAAGATAGAGCCGCTGGATCTGGACGCCATCGGCCCCAGCCACGGACCTATCTACAAACACCCCGCGGCGATCATCGAGGCCTATCGCGAGTGGGTGGACGGGTCTCCTCGGAATCTGGCAGTGATCCCCTACGTCACCATGCACGGCAGCACCTTGACCATGGTCGAACGCTTGACGGATGCCCTGGCTGCGCTGGGAGTGAGGGTCGAGCGTTTCGATCTTCCCACCGTGGACCTCGGTCGGCTCGCCGCTGCGCTGGTGGACGCGGCTACGCTCGTCGTAGCCACCCCCACGGTCCTCACCAACCCTCATCCGGCCATGATGTCGGCCCTCTACACGATCGGAGCCCTGCGCCCGACAGTGCGGCACGTGGGCCTGGTCGCCTCCTACGGTTGGGCGAGCAATGTGGTGGACGTGGTGACCTCTCTCACCGGCGGCCTGAAGGCGGAGATGATCGAGCCTGTGTTGATCAAGGGTTCTCCTCGCGCGGAGGACTTCGCCCGCCTCGACGAACTGGCGGCGACGGTGGCCGCCAAACACGCCGAGGAGGGTCTGGGTTGATCTCCGGTCGTCGCCTGCGGTGGCGGCATCGGATCGGATGGGGGTCCTGCCAAGGATGCGCCGCGTTATAATGCGCTGGCGGCGGCCCCGGGGCGTCGCCGGCCCGCTACGCGGGGCGTCGCTGGGTGGACAATCTCGAGTGGTGGAGTGATACGGATGATGCTGAAGCTGGGAATCCCGAAGGGCAGCCTGGAGAATGCCACCGTCGAGTTGTTGCGCCGGGCGGGCTTCAACGTGAGCACCACCAGCCGCTCGTACTTCCCGGTGATCGATGACCCCGAGATAGAGTGCGTGCTGATCCGCGCACAGGAGATGGCCCGCTACGTGGAGAACGGCCTTCTGGATGCGGGCATCACCGGACTGGACTGGGTCCAGGAGAACGAGGCCAACGTACATCCGGTGTGCGATCTGGTGTACGCGAAACAGAGTTTCGGAAAGGTACGCTGGGTCTTGGCCGCTCCTGAGGCCTCGTCTTTCCGCAGCGTTCACGACCTCGAGGGCAAGATAATCGCCACCGAGTTGGTCGCTACCACCAAGCGCTATCTGGCCGAGAAGGGGGTGAGCGCCAAGGTCGAGTTCAGCTGGGGAGCCACGGAGGTCAAACCGCCCGAACTGGCGGACGCCATCGTCGAGGTCACGGAGACGGGCAGCTCGCTCCGGGCCAACAAGCTGCGGATCATCGAGACTGTTCTAGAATCGAACACCCAGTTGATAGCCAACCTCGACTCGTGGGAAGACCCGGCCAAGCGGCGGAAGCTCGAGGACATGGCCATGCTGCTGGAAGGGGCCATGGCCGCTCTGGGCAAGGTGGGCCTCATGCTGAACGTGCGCCGGCGCGATCTCCCGCTGGTGCTCGAGACTCTGCCCGCGTTGCTCAAGCCGACTATCTCTGCGCTGAGCGACGAGGAGTGGCTCGCCGTGAACACGATCATCGACGAGTCGACGGTGCGAACCATAATTCCCCGTCTGAAAGAAGCCGGAGCCCAGGGGATCGTGGAGTATCCGCTCAACAAGATCGTAATGTGACCGCGGCGCTGCGGCCCGGCCGGCCGGGCCGTCGGGTCAGGTGACGAAGAAGGCCCGCCTTGTGCAGGCGGGCCTTCTTCGTGCGGCAGTCTTGGGGCCGGGATCAGGCCAGGATGGTCTGCAGATCCTCTTCCGGGGTGGTGATGGGGTGGAGGTCGTAATTGTCGACTATGAACTTCGCCACGTCCGGGGTCAAGAAGGCGGGCATGGTCGGACCGAGCCGCATGTCCTTGAGACCCAGATACAGCAGGGTCAGCAAGATCGCGCACGCCTTCTGCTCGTACCAGGAGAGGATGAGCGTCAGAGGTAGGTCGTTGACTCCCACTTCGAACGCGTCGGCCAAGGCGAGCGCCACCTGGATGGCGGAGTAGGCATCGTTGCACTGCCCCATGTCGAGCAGCCGGGGGATACCGTCGATGTCGCCCAGCTCTTTGTCGTAGAAGCGGTACTTGCCGCAGGCTAGAGTTAGGATGACCGTATCCGCGGGAGCTTCCTCCACGAACTTGGTGTAGTAGTCGCGGCCGGGCTTGGCCCCGTCGCAACCACCGACCAGGAAGAAGTGCCGGATCTTACCGGCCTTCACCAGTTCGATGATCTTCTCCGCGTGGGAAAGCACCGCGTTGCGCATGAAGCCCACGTGCACCGTCTTGCCGGGTGTGTCCTGGGGGAACCCGGGCAGGGCCAGCGCCCGCTCGATGACGGCGCTGAAATTGCGGTTCTCCACGTGAGTGACCCCTGGCCAACCGACCGCCGCCGTGGTGAAGATGTTGTCGAAATAGGTCTCCTGAGGCTCTTGGATGCAGTTGGTAGTCATCAGAATAGCCCCGGGGAACTCTGCAAACTCTTTCTTCTGGTTCTGCCAAGCGGTGCCGAAATTGCCGTAGAGGTGGGGGTAGGCTTTGAGGTTGGGGTAGCCATGGGCCGGCAGCATCTCCCCGTGGGTGTAGATGGTTATGCCCTTCCCCTCAGTCTGCTTGAGCAGTTCTTCGAGATCGAGCAGATCATGGCCGGAGACCAAGATGGCCTTGCCGGCTTTGACTCCCAGGGGGACCTCGGTCGGCACCGGGGTGCCGAATGTCTCGGTGTTGCCCTTGTCGAGCAACTCCATGGTCTTGTAGTTGATCTCTCCGCACCGCAGAGCCTTGCCCACCCAGTCATTGAGGTCGCCCTCATCGTAGTGAGCAAGATCCACGAGCGCTTCCACGAGATAGTGATCCACGGTGTCGTCCCGGTAACCGAGCACGTCCGCGTGGGCAGCATACGCGGCTACCCCCTTAAGTCCGTACAGGACCGTGTGCTGCAAGGAGCGGACGTTGGGATCTGCCGAGGCCTCGGTATTGATTCCGTGCTCACGGCCCTGATCCGCGAGGCCCTCCACCGTTTGAGCGGGAACGAACGCGGGCGGACCCTCGGCGAACTCGGCCTGTGACCCCTTGTTGACGAGAGCGTCCATGAGGGCGTCGCGGCGCTCCACCGTCTCGTGCACCCTGCGAGCAAGCGCCTCGGGGTCGAAATTGACGTTCGTGAGGGTCATGAAGGTGGATTCGGCTAAGAAGGGGTAGGTGTCCGCCGGCACCAGGTCTTCGGCCTCTGCCTTTTGGGCGACGATGGCCAGACCCTTGAGCGCGTAGATAAGAGCGTCTTGGATGGACGCTACTTCGTCCACCTTGCCGCAGACCCCCTTGACGGTGCACGCCGTCGATCTGGCGGTCTGTTCACACTGATAACAGAACATGGATCTCCTCCTGTCGTCTTCTCGAAACCGACCGTCCCGGTCTTGGTCTGCCTTCGAGTCTTTGTCTTCCCGTCAAAACGCTAACATAGGCATCGCGGCGTTCCCTTGACCTAAGTCAAGTGGGCGCAGACTGTCTTTAATCTTCGCCAGAAGGAGTGTCGTGAAGGGTCCAGGCAGAGGTCTTCCCGCGAAGATAGACCAAGTCGAGCTTGCCGACCTGCTGAAAAGGACCAGCCTCTTCGAGGGACTGGACGAAGCCCACCTGCACGAACTGATCTCCC
>CAZCCL010000170.1:0-4452 GCA_964497095.1 uncultured Gaiellales bacterium
TCCCGCACTGAGCCAAGGGGGTCTCTCAACATTTCATCTTTCTGGTCACGATGGTTGTCATGGCCTCACATTTGGCAGGTCTTACCCTGCTGGCCCGAATGGGTCTCGAGTTTGTCCCCGAGTTGCCCCCGAACTCGCCCGAAAGACGCGAAAAACCCGGCCTCTTGGGCGCGGCGACAACGGGCCGTTCTTGGCTTTCCTAAGCGGAGAGGGAGGATTCGAGCCCCCGGTACCGCTTGCGCGGCACAACGGTCGTCCACTCGGCTTGGGCTGCTGCCACGCCTTGAATCGGACAATGAAGAACCCGGGCGTATAATTGCGCCCCCTGAGCCCTCACCACCGCAGGCGTGTACGTGTTCCTATGAGTCAAACCGTGACAAATCAGCGAAACGATGATCGGCATATTCAGCGGGTGGCCCTGTACGCCATCCTGGCAAACGTGGCCTTGGCGGCTCTGAGGGGCTGGCTCGCGCACCTCTCCGGCAGCTTGGCCGTCGTCGCCGTTACCATCGACGCCGCCATCGACGTAGCCGCCGCCCTTCTTCTGTGGGCAGGACTCAAGTTCTCCGTGCGTAAAACCAGGAACTTTCCGTATGGTCTCTACAAACTGGAGAATGTTGTCCAGGTGGTTGTCGCGATTCTGATCTTCCTGGTCGGGTACGAGATCGTCCGCCAGGCATTGACCTCATCGGGTTCCTCATCTACCGCCTCGGCCGTAGTCATCGGGGGCATGGGCTTCAGTACGGTGGCTGTCCTGGCCCTCAGTCTCTACATGGCCTGCGAAGGGAAGAAGACCGCCTCGCCCGGGCTGCTGGCCGAAGCCCGCCACCGCTGGGTGGATCTAGCGGCTTCCGCGGTAGTCTTCGTGGCTCTGTTGTCTAGTCACTTCGGTCTTTCCCTTGACCGCCCGGCGGCGGGTCTCGTGGCGGCCTTCATCATCTATTCCGGCTGGGGTCTCCTTTGGGATGGAATGAAGGTTCTTCTCGACGCATCTTTGGATCAAGAGACTCTGACTCAGGTACGGGCGATCGCGGAAGCCGACCCTGCCGTCATCGAGGTCCGGTCGCTACTGGGCCGCAACTCGGGTCGCTACCGCTTCCTCGAGATGGTGCTGGTGGTGCGGACCGAGAATCTGGAGAAGGCCCATAGCCTGAGCACGAGGATAGAAGAACGTATCCGGGAGGAGATAGGGCGGATCGACCGGGTGGTAATCCATTACGAGCCTCAGCAACGGGTGCGTGTGATCATCGCGGTTCCTCTTAACGACCCCGAGGGGACGATCAGCGCTCACTTCGGCGAGGCGCCTCACTTTGCGCGACTGGTGGTGCGCACACAGGGCGGCGCAGTCGAGGAACAGCAGATCACGGCCAGCGAAGCGGCGGGTGCGGAGAAGTCGAAGGGGATACTCGTGGCCGAGTGGCTGATCCGGGGCAAGACCGATGTCGTCATCCTGAAAGAGCCGCTGGGCAAGGGGCCCGAATACGCTCTGCGTGACGCGGGCATAGAGGTGGAAGTGTGGAAGGTCACCACGCTGGACGAGGTCATCGGTCGGCTTGGCGAGGAAGCCTCACGTTTCGCCTAGCCGGTCAAGAGCAGACTTCCCCATATGTCCGACATCGGTCTGAATCTTGTTTAGGCATTGCCGTGATTTTCTGGGCTGGCGCGGACACGGTAGCCAGGTCGCTGTGCCATCCGGTCCCTTCGTGTCCGTTTCCGTCCATTCCCTGCCGCCGAGTTTGCCCCGAGTTGCCCCCAAACTCGCCCCAAAGACGTGAAAACCCGGCCTCTCAGACCGGGTCTCGACCGGCTAGGACCGGGCCTCCTCTTGTTGTCTAGAATCAGCGTAGGCCTCAGCCAATTGAAGGGAGCTCCTTCTACACGAGTAGTTGATAGCTAGGCCCAACAGTGGGTTGTTGCCTTGCCGCAATGCGCGACCCGTCCGAGCCAGCATGTTGGGGACAGAGTAGAAGTCCCGGTTACACGAGACCATTTCGTCAATGATGCCATCATGGGATAAGTGCTTGTACTTTGCCACCGGATGGGTCAGCGTGTAGTAATTCCAGTCTTCTGGGAACCGGTTGAGGCCGATGCGGTTCTCTGCGTTCATGTCGTCCCACAGGCGCGTACCCGGCAGGGGGGTGAGAAAGAGGACGTTAAGCGCGTCCAGACCGTACTCACCGGCCGCTCGGGCAAGAGCCTCGCCGATACCCGGCTCGTCTCCCTCCAGACCGATGATGAACGAACCCATAACCAGCATGTTGTGGCGCTGTATTCGTTGCACGGAGTCGCGATAATCCCGGCCCTTGAAAAGGTTGAACTTCTTACCCATGGCCGCGAGCCCTTCGGGCAAGGAAGATTCGAAGCCGATAAAGACGCCCACGCAGCCGGCCTTGGCGGCGAGATCCAGTAGTTCCTCGTCGTCGGCGAAGTTGATGCTCACTTGCGCCGCCAGGTGCTTCCCAAGGTTCGCCTTCGCCAGGGCTCCGAACAGGTCTTTGGCGTAAGCGATCTCTTCGGGGCGGGTGCCGATGAGATTGTCGTCCACCAAAAGAACACGTCTCTCGGGGATTGACCGGAGCTCCTGGAGGACAGCGGGAATGGGTCGCTGACGATGGCGGGCGCCATTGAACGCGGTCACACTGCAGAACCGGCAGTTCAGCGGACAGCCTCGGGTGGTTTGAATGGCTCCGAAGGCGTAGCCCGTGGGCAACAGATCGTGACGCGCCGGGGGAACCTGGGTCATATCGGCGAGCCCACCTTCATAGCAGCGCTTCAGGCTGTCCTGCTTGACGTCTTCAAGGACCTCGACCCAGACGCCTTCGGCTTCCCCGGTGACCACGGAGTCCGCCCGCTCCTCCGCCTCCTTGAGGCACATGGTGGCGTGGATGCCGCCCATGACGACCGGTACGCCCAGGCTGCGGAAGTAGGCGGCGACTTCATAGGCTCGATTGGCCTGCGAGGTGAAGGCGGTTATCCCCACCAGGTCCGGCCGGGGCAGGCGCCGGTAGTCGGGCACCCCCAGGTTCTCATCGACGACACTCGTCTCCCACTCCGGGGGGGTGAGGCCGGCGAGCGCCAGGAGACCGAGCGGCTTCCAGACTCGGTAATGACGGCTCCAGCGGCTAGAGCTGGTCTTGGCCATGTTGACCAGGGGATTGGACGGATTGACGAGAAGCAGTCGCGGCATCCACGTTCCTTCCTACTCGCGCTCAGTGGTGTCCGAACCACATATGGCACCTCACCGGCAGAACAGTCACGCTCCAGTATAGGCGGTGGCCTCCCCGGTCAACTACCGTCCCGGGCGGCTCGCCCGGTTTTCTCTACCACGAAACGTAGTCGGTGAGGTCGATCTCGTCGTGGTATCCCTGTGTTTCACCTGCACGACACAGCCGAGAGGTGGCGAGTGCTTTCCCGTCCGTCTCGGTCCGTTGAGTGCTGTTGTGCGGTGTCGAATTTGCCCCCGAGTTGCCCCCAAACTCGCCCGAAAGAACGCGAAAACCCGGCCTCTCGGACCAGGTTCCGACACGCGATTCTTGGCTTTCTGAAGCGGAGAGGGGGGATTCGAACCCCCGGTACCGCTTGCACGCTCCGCTGGCTTCGCGCACGCAGTGCCAAGATCACAGCCTGTACACACAACGCTGCATCTCGTTCGCGATTTGGCCGAGATGGAGGATCGGCACCACCCGACCTTGTGGACTTAGCAGGGACAGAAGCTTACATTGGGTGAGACTCGAGCGAGCGGGGGGCAACGCCGGTTTCGCCATGCTGGTCGAAGTCGCCTAAAGCCTCGACCCCTGCTTCGCATCATGATCGACGACACCATCAGAGGGTGTCGTTCGGGCACACAGGAGACAGCCGATACATGAGCAAAGCAGGCGACGGCAAGCTTGGGGTGGTGGCGGTCGTTGCCATCGGCGTCGGCGGGATGGTCGGCGGCGGGATCTTTGCGGTGCTGGGGTTGGCGGTGCAACTGGCGCACGGCGGCACGCCTGTGGCCTTTGCCCTGGCGGGCGTGGTGGCGCTACTGACGGCGTATTCGTACGCGAAACTCTCCGTTGCTTATCCGAGTCGCGGGGGAACGGTCACTTTCCTCGACCGCGCGTTCGGCGCTGGCATGTTCACCGGCAGCCTCAACGTGCTGCTGTGGCTGAGCTACGTGGTGATGCTATCCCTGTACGCGCTCGCCTTTGGCAGCTACGGGGCGGCGTTCTTGCCGGAGGCGTGGCAGGGGATCGGCAAGCACGCGCTGATCAGCCTTATCGTGATCCTGATCACCGGCCTGAACCTGCTGAGAGCCGAGTTGATCGGCAAGGCGGAGGATTGGATCGTGGGATTGAAAGTGACGATCCTCTTGTTGTTTATCGGTGTCGGAATTCTCCACGTCAACACTTCCCACATCGCCCCCAGTTCGTGGTCGTCGCCGCTGCAGTTGGCGGCGGGGGGGATGATCAT
>CAZCCL010000171.1:0-4373 GCA_964497095.1 uncultured Gaiellales bacterium
ACCAGACTAGCATGATGTTCCAGGGCGGGCATCGCGCCGCCTCGCCGCCGGCCCCGCCTCTCGGGCGGGGTCCGGGGCCTCGGGCGGCGCCCACCGACCCTTCGCTCCGAAGCCGCCGATGCCTCTAGACGGTCTCTTCCGGGAGCAACGGCCGGAAAGACAACTGGTACTCCCGATTCCCGCTCTTCCACAGGGTGATGGTGGTGGCCTTGCCCAGAAGAGGCTGGAGCGTCGCCAGATCCTCTCCCGAGATAACGACCCGCCTGAACCCTTGGGGCTGCACGGGCTCTCCCAGGGTGCTCAGATCATCCAGGGGCCACTCCAGACGGTTCGGCTGCACGTCATTGGGATCGGTGGCACCGCCCGGGGTCCACAGGCCGGCTGTAGACGGCCAGCGCCGAGTACTCGTAGGGCTTCCAGACGATCTCTCCCGCCTCGAACGTACCGAGGTCCAAAAGATGGCCCTGGAACTCACTGACGGCGGCCCGCGCCTGCTGTTGCTCTAAGGTCAGACCGCCGGCTCCCGGTTCCATGCCCAGGGCGTAGATGTTGGAGGCGTAGGTGGTGCCGTCGGCGTTGATCACGATGCCGGTCGTGGCCACGTCGGTGATCCCGGGCCACCCGTAGTCGAAAGTGGGGTCGAAAAGTCCGGCCTCCCGGGCGGCCGACAGGATGGCCTGCACCGCTTCCTCGGAGATAACGGTGGTCTGTAGGTTGGGAAGAGCCGGTCCCGGATATGTGGCCGGTACCGGGCCGGAAACGATGACTGTGCCATCGCCGTAGAGGGAGAAGTGGGGCACAAGGGTCAAGTTGTACTCGACGGGGACGAGCCCGCCGCCGGCGGTGATCTGGAGGACGATCTCGTTCGCTCCGGTGGGGTGGGTGATGGAGCCGTCCGCTTCGGTGGTGGAGGTGGCGCCGCCGTCGGCGCCGACGGCGGCGCCCCCACAGGCGGTAAGCACCAGGGCCGCGGCGAGCAGCACGACGCCCGCCACAAGCGACAGGGAGGCCCGGCGGGTGGCGGTCGAGCGCTGAAGCTGCTTCCTGCCGGCGCTGGTATGCGGATGAAGAGTCATTGTGAGCCCTCCCCTGCGACGATGCGGCGAGGCTTGGACGTGGTCGTCGGCCGCCGCCGTTCCTCTCGAACTGTTATCCCAATATGAATGGTTGATTATGATATGTATGTGAGCCAGGGCGCGCAGTAGGAGCGCTTTGCTCGCAAAGCTCGGAAACAAGGGGCCACATGGAGCACGAGGTCGAAAGGGAGGCTCAGCATGCTCCTCCCGAGCCCCTTCGCGGGCGCCAGGCCGACCTCCTTGCCCTTGCGCTGATGCTGCTGCTGGTGCTCATCTCGTTCCTGAACGTGGTCATGCCCGTGGTGACGCCTCAGTTGCGTGAGACCTACTCGTTCTCTTCGTCGCAGATAGGGTTGCTCACCTCCGTCTTCATGTTCACCTTCTGCGCCGCCGGGCTCCCCATGGGTCTGGGCGCGGCCAGGTGGGGCGGCCGCATGCTGGCGGGCGGCATAGGCTGCGTGGTCGCAGGCTCGGTCCTGTTCGCCCTCAGTTCTTCCTTCGGCTGGTTTCTCGGGGGTCGTTTCCTCCAAGGTCTGGGTGCCGCCACCGTGATACCGGTATGCGTGCCGCTCATCGCTCAGGCCATCGTGCCGGGGCGCAGAGACAGGGCCTTCGGTATCTTCGGGGCGGGAATGGGCGCCGGGACGGTGATCGCGCTCCTCGTCCTACCGAGTATCCAGGGAGTCGGCGGATACAGGGCGGTGTTTCTGGCCATCGTGGGCGTGGCCCTAGTGATAGGTACAGTCGTCCTGTCCAAGAAAGCGGTGCGGAGTCTTCCTCCTCACGGGCGCATGGGTGTGGACTTTGCCCAGCAGATGAAGGCCCTTGGAGCGCTGGTCCGGAGTCCACGGGTAGTGCTATTGATCCTCATCGGCACGACCACGAGCGCAGTGTCGATCTGTCTCATAGTCTGGACCCCGACGTTCCTCGTCCCCCGGCCTCAGGAAGTGGCGCCGGCATCCGGCTTGATCGGTCTCACCAATATGTTTGGCACCGTCTTTGCACCTTGGATCTTCGGCGTGATTCTCGACGCCTACGGAACCGGCGAGGGGCAGGACGGGTACCTGGTGGCATATCTGGTCCTGGCCCTGTTCCCACTCGTGGGTAGCATCGCCGCGGTAGCTTACTGGTCCTTGAGCCGTCAGAAGGCAGACTCAAGGGCAAGCGCACCGACGGCTGAGGCGTAGCGCACCGACGGCCGAGGCATAGCGCGCCGGCAACCGACGCATAGCCGCGCCTGGGCGGGCGTCCAAGGTGCGCTATAGTGCGACGGTGGTCCGGACCGTCATCATAGTACTCGAGATAGTGATTGCCGTTGCCGCTGTGACCGGGGGTGTTTACGCGATCCTGGGGGCTCCCCGGGTCCCCAGGGAGTGGCTCCAAGGCAGTATGTTCAAGTCCTACCTCGTGCCGGGGCTGGCGCTCCTCATCCTCGTCGGCGGGAGCATGGCCGCGGCAGCCGCGATGCTGTTGACCGGTGCCTCCGGAGCCCGGGTGGTCTCACTCGAAGCTGGGATCGTACTTCTGGCCTGGATGGTCGCCCAACTGAGTATGATCGGCTACCGGCATTGGACGCAGGCTCTTTCTATCGGGCTGGGTCTGGTCGTGGTGGTGCTGTCCTTCGCCCTGCCCGCTCCCGGCTGAGGACTCTTCTGAGGCTGGGCGGTCTGCCCGGCAGAGAAGGGAAAGGAGAGTAGCGGACTGACAACTCGTTTCAGAACGATATGTCGGCCACCAAGGCCGCGCTTGCCGGCCGGACGCTTCGTCCTTTCGTCGCGTCCGTAGCTCCGCTACGCCCGCTCCTTGCGTGCTTGCCGATGGTGTGCAAATCTCACCCTGCTGGCGAAAGGTCATTATGAAACGAGCTTTGAGACACCGCCAGCAATTGGAAGCCGCTGCCCTCGTCCAGCTCTCGGCGTGCGTCGGTGCCGAGTATCTCTAGGAGCACCACCTCGCCGACGAGCCAGGTCTGTAGCCCGGCCCGGGTGCAGCCTACGGTGGCCTCCCCCTCTCGCCCGGAGGCGGCGTGCATGTGTAGGACGGGGTCCCCGGCTTCGTCGGGAAAGATGGTGCCCACGGCGAAAGCCTCCTGCGCCCCTGCCAGCACGTGCACCAGCGGGATGATCCCATCGTCACGGGTCGCATCGGGACCGACTATCATCCTGCTCCCGTCGGCCGATCCGCCGAGATAGAAAGCCAGCCCTCTTCTGACCTCATGGTCTCGGGCGAAGGCCTCCAGCGTGTCGTTCAAGAGATCGCCGTCTTCCAGCCTTAGCACGAAGATCCGGCCGATGGCGCCTTGGGTGTACTTCATCGTCATCTCCCTGTTCCGGGTGTTCCGGCGCGAGAGCGAACACGAAACGATGCCTTCAAATCAGCGCGCCGAGCATAGTATGCTCATGAACGTCCTTAGTTTTCCACGGGAAGGGGAGATGGGTGAAGAGTATGAACGGTACGGCCGGCGCCCCAGGGCGTCTTCAGGACAAGGTGGCTATCGTCACCGGAGGGGGCGGGACCAACAGCATCGGACGAGCGATCTGTCTGCGTTTCGGAAAGGAGAGCGCCCGAGTAGCGGTACTGGACGTCAACAGCGAGGGGACGGCTCGGGTCGCGGATGAGATCATGGCGGCCGGGGGCACGGCCATCGCCGTCACATGCGATATCACCGATCTCGCCCGATGTGAGGCTGCCGCCCGGCAGGTGGCCGATACCTTCGGGGGGCGCATCGACATCCTGGTCAACAATGCCGCCTACTTCGGGACCATGGGGGCGTGGAGGCCCTTCAACGAGTGGACCACGGAGGAGTGGGACCACATGCAGGCCGTCAACGTGCGGGGCATGTGGTTCTGCACCCAGGCGGTCTTCCCCTACATGAAGGCGCAGGGGTACGGCAAGATCATCAACCTCAGTTCTTCCACCTTCTTTTCGGGGGTACCGGGCTTCATCCACTACACCACCAGCAAGGGCGCGGTCATAGGTTTGACTCGTTCCCTGGGAAGGGAACTCGGGGAGTTCGGTATCCGGGTCAACGCGATAGCGCCGGGCTTCACCGTTTCCGACGCGCAACTGCAGCTGACCAAGGACTATCAGGAGTGGTACGAGGCCAATCGCATGAGGCAGGCTCTCAACGAGCGCAACGAGATCCCCGAGGATCTTGCCGGCCCGGCCCTGTTCCTGGCCTCGCCGGACAGCGACTTCATGACCTGCCAGACCCTTCTCGTCGATGGGGGACAGAGCCCTCACTAGTACGGGCCGAGCGACCGTGCGAGGATTAGAGTCGGGCCATCGGGGGGAGTC
>CAZCCL010000172.1:0-683 GCA_964497095.1 uncultured Gaiellales bacterium
TGGGCCCGAGGAAGATGAAGCTGCCGATAGGCCGGTTCGGGTCCTGCAGGCCTGCACGCGCCCTGCGGATGGCGCTGGCCACCGCCTGCAGAGCGTCGTCTTGTCCGACCACCCGGCGGTGCAGGCGCTCCTCCATCTGGATGAGCTTCTGCACTTCGCCCTCGAGCAGCCTGCTGACCGGGATGCCGGTCCACTTGGCCACCACCTCGGCGATATCTTCTTCCTCCACCTCTTCCTTCAGCATCTTGGTGTCGAGCTGCAGTTCGGCAAGCCGCTCGTTCTCGGCCGCCAGCTGCCGCTCCGCCTCAGGGATGCGCCCGTACCGGAGCTCGGCCGCCTTCTGCAGGTCGCCCACCCGTTCCACCTTCTCGGCCTCGGTCTTGGCCTCCTCGATCTGTTCTTTGAGGGCCTGGATTTTGCCGATGGCCTCCTTCTCCGCCTGCCAATGCGCCTTCATGCCGGCGGACTGCTCGCGCAGCTCGGCCAACTCGGCCTCAATGGCCTTGCGCCGCTCTTTCGAGGCCGTGTCCTTTTCCTTCCTCAGGGCGTGCAACTCGATCTCGAGCTGCTTGATGCGTCTCTCCACCTGGTCGATCTCGATGGGCATGGAGTCGATCTCGATGCGCAGCCGGCTGGCTGCCTCGTCCACCAGGTCGATGGCCTTGTCGGGTAGAAAGCGGTCG
>CAZCCL010000172.1:693-4342 GCA_964497095.1 uncultured Gaiellales bacterium
CAGCACTGCCGCCGCCACCAGGGCCGAGTCTTGGATCCTGACGCCGTGGTGGACTTCGTATCTTTCCTTGAGTCCTCGGAGAATGGCGATGGTGTCCTCGACCGACGGCTCTCCCACGAGCACGGGTTGGAACCGGCGCTCCAGCGCAGCGTCCTTCTCCACGTGCTTGCGGTATTCGTCCAGGGTGGTCGCGCCCACTACCCGGAGCTCGCCTCGGGCCAGCATGGGCTTGAGCATGTTGGAGGCGTCCACCGCCCCCTCGGCCGCCCCCGCGCCCACGATAGTGTGCATCTCGTCGATGAAGGTGATGATCTCGCCCTCGGAACCGGAGATCTCCTTGAGCACTGCCTTCAGTCGCTCCTCGAACTCACCCCGGTACTTGGCGCCGGCCACCATGCCCCCGATGTCGAGAGCGATCACCCGCTTGTTCTTGAGACCCTCGGGCACGTCGCCCGAGACTATCCGCTGGGACAGCCCTTCTACGATGGCGGTCTTGCCCACCCCGGGCTCACCGATGAGGACGGGGTTGTTCTTGGTACGCCGGGAAAGCACCTGGATCACTCGGCGGATCTCGTCGTCTCTCCCGATCACGGGGTCGAGCTTGCCCCGGCGGGCAAGCTCGGTGAGATCGCGACCGAACCGTTCCAGAGCTTGGTACTTCTCCTCGGCGTTGGGATCCTCAGCCCGCTGGGAGCCGCGTATATCCTTGAGGACTTGGAAAACGGCGTCGCGGCCGACACCGTAACGTTTGAAGAGGTCACCGAGCCAGCCCTTGTTGGCCGACAGACCCATGAGCACGTGCTCGGTCGAGACGTAGGCGTCGGCCATCTTGTCCGCCTCGGCCTGGGCTGCATCGAGCGCCTGTTGGGTCTCCCGGGCTAGGCCGATCTGGGTAGCGCCGTGCGCCGTGGAGAAATAGTCGAGCCGTTTCTCCAGTTCCGCGCGCAGGGCGGAGTGACTTGCGCCGACCCGCTCCAGGATCGGCACGGCCAGGCCGCCCTCTTGGTCGAGCAAAGCCACGGCCAGGTGCTCGGGCTCGATCTGAGCATGCCCCCGCTCCTGCGCCAGCTTCTGCGTAGCTGCCAATGCTTCTTGGGCTTTGAGGGTGAACCTCTCCAGCTGCATGAATATCAGTGCTCCTCGCTTGCCCCGATGGTCCCAGCGGCCAAGCGGTAGATATCAAATTAGGACGCATAAAATCTTATATGATATGACTCATATTTGTCAAGGTCGGCCCATCGTTCCCGGGCATTGGCCCATCTGATGGGGTATCGCCTCGGTGGCTGGACAGGCGGTATCGCCCCGGCGGGCGATGTTCGTGGTCAAGACAAGGGCGAGGTGGTCTGTGTGCCGGAGAGCTAGAAGCTGGTGCTGGGAGGCCCGCCGCCGGTGGTGGTGGTTCGGGGGGGCCTGGTGGTACGGGTGGTGGGCGGAGCCAGGGTGGTCGATGGGCCCGGCGGGGCCGTGGTATCCGTCGGCGGCTCGAAGGTCGTGTCGGTGGTGGGAACGGTGGTGGTCGTGGTGCTGCTGGTCGTGGTGGTGCTGGACGTCGGGGCGACCGCGTACTGGCTTTGGAAGAAGGGATTCCACACCACCTTCACCGAGGGCTCTTCGAAGTCTTCTTCAGCATAGTCCCGGTCGGCGTCGTACATGAACTTGCGCCACATCTCCGCGGGGAAGCTCCCACCGGTGACCTTGATCCCGTGGACGTCGTCCATGGAGACCTGGCCCTCCGGATGTCCCATCCACACGGCCGTGGAAAGGTTCGGAGTGTAGCCGCAGAACCAGGCGTCGTACCATTCCTGCCCGGTCCCGGTCTTGCCGGCGCACGGCCTCTCGATGTCCGCCCTGGTGCCGGTCCCGTGCCAGATGTTCTCCTGCAGGAGGCGGGTGACCTCGTAGGCGACGCCGGCGGAGATGGCCTGGGTACGCTTCGGCTCCGCCTCCCAGATGACGTTCCCTTGCGTGTCTTTGACCCTCAATATGATGGTGGGCTCGATGTGCTCGCCGCCATTGGCCAGAGTGGCATAGGCCGATGCCATCTCGAGAGGAGACACGCCGTCGGTGATACCCCCGAGGGCTATCGCCGGGTCGGCGTTCAAGGGGGAGGTTATGCCCATGCGGTGGGCCACGTTCACGATCTGTTCCGCCCCCACATCGAGTGCCATCTGGGCGTAGACGGTGTTGTCACTGCGGAGTGTGGCCTGGGCGACCGTCGACGTGCCGTAGTAGTTGTTGCCGTAGGTCTTGACGCTCCAGGGCTTGGGCGCGCCCGGATAGTCCAGGACCACGGGCATGGATTCGTAGTAGGTGTCGTAGGGGTTGACACCCATCTCGATGGCCGCGGTCAGCACGAACGGCTTGAAGGCCGAGCCCGGCTGCCTGCGTCCCTGGGAAGCCAGGTTGAACTTGGAGCTGTCGTAGTCACTTCCCCCCACCATCGCCCGGATGTAGCCGGTCTTGGTCTCGATGCTGACCAGCGCGGCCGAGGGGTCGTCTTCTTGGTCGAGAGTACTGGAGATGGCCTCTATCCCCAGTTTCTGATAGGCGGGGTTGATGGTCGTCTCCACCCGCAGACCACCTTCGAAGACCCGCTCTTCCCCGAACATATTGATGAGCTGCTTGCGCACGTACGCCACCACGTAGGGCTGCTGCACTTTGGTGTATGGCGAATAGGGGGCGAGCTCCAAGGGTTCCCGCAGGGCCTGCCGAGACTCATCCAGGGTCACGAAGCCCTGGTCGTACATCTTGAGAAGGATAAGGTTTCGGCGCCTGAGGGCATCCTCGGGATGCTTGCGCGGTGAGTACGCGCTGGGGGCCTGGGGGAGCCCGGCCAGGAGGGCACACTCGGCGAGGGTGAGGTCCACGGGGTCCTTGTCGAAGTAGGTCCGCGCTGCAGCTTCCACCCCATAGGCGTTGGAGCCGAAGTACACCGTGTTCAGGTACATCTCCAAGATCTCGTCCTTGGAGTACTTCTTCTCCATCTGCCAGGCCAACGCCATCTCGTTGAACTTGCGGTCGAACGTGATGTCCGTGCGATCCAAGTAGAGGTTCCCGACGAGCTGCATGGTGATGGTGGAGAAGCCCTCGCTGACCCCCTTGGCCTGGATGTTGTTCACCAAGGCCCGCATGAACCCTTCCAAGTCCACCCCGGAATGCTCGTAGAACCGCTCGTCCTCGACCGCCACGAGGGCGTGCTTCAGATTGTCCGGCATGGCCTTGCCGCTGATGACGGTCCTGTTCTCGACCCCGTGCAGGTAAGCGAGCAGGCTCCCGTCCGCTGCATAGAGCGCGGTGGTCTGGGCGAGGGAGACGGAATGCTGCTCCTCCAGGGATGGCAGCTCGTTCTCGACGGCGGCCACGGTGTGAAGGCCCGCGCTGAAGATCCCGGCAAGCACGATGGCGGTGATAAGGGGCACGGCGACAAGCACGGCCACAAGCACGATCAGGCGCCGTTCCCGCACCACCCGTGCCCGTCGTTGTCGGGCGCTCCGTCTCTCTCTACCGACTCTCATGATCGGTCGCTTCGGCCTCCATGTGACGTTTCCTCCCCTTCGAGAGGCACTCCGCTAGACGCATTTTAGCCGACTCGGGGTTCCCCCGAGCGCGTTCTGGCTGCACTATATGCCCGACAGTGATCACCGGCACT
>CAZCCL010000173.1:0-4220 GCA_964497095.1 uncultured Gaiellales bacterium
CGGGGGACGCAACCCCATCGGGCCCTCGTACATGGTGGGCCATTTCACCGAGGACCGGCGGCGTCCGGAACAGGTGGTCGAGGAGATGAGCCTGGAGATGATCGAGGAGGTGATCGATCATTTTGCGGCGGCCGCCTTCCGGGCCAAGACGGCGGGCTTCGACATGATCATGGTGCACGGCGGTCACGGCTGGCTGATCTCGCAGTTCGTGTCTCCGGCGGTCAACACGAGGACGGATGAGTATGGAGGCAGCCTGGAAAACCGGGTGCGTTTCGGTCTCCGGGTCATAGAGGCGATCAGGGACAGATGCGGCCCGGACTTCCCCATCGAATGGAGGATGAGCGCCAGCGACCTGGTCCCCGGGGGGCTTGAGGTCGAAGACGCGATTGAGTACGCGCTCCTGCTACAGGACAAGGTGGACTGCCTCCAGATCTCGGCCGGCATGATCGCCGAGCCGCGCACCTATCCCTACACCCACCCTTCCGTCTACCTGCCCCACGGCGAGAACGTCGAGCGGGCGGCCGAGATCAAGAAGGCGGTGAACGTACCGGTGGGTGTGGTGGGGGCGATTCTCGACCTCGACGAGGCTGGCGAGTGGGTGAGCGCAGGCAAGGCCGACTTCGTTGCTCTCTGTCGGGCGCTCATCGCCGACCCGGCTCTGCCCAAGAAGACCTTCCGGGGGCGCAAGGAGGAAGCCGTACCCTGCATCAGATGCAACACCTGCCTGATCCGCGGGGCGCATAGCCTGCCCGTGCGCTGCACCGTCAATCCTTGGGCCGTGAGGGAGGACTACTACCGCTGCTTGCCCCCGATAACCGCCAAGAAGAAGGTGGTGGTGGTCGGAGGGGGGCCTGCCGGCATGGAAGCGGCGCTCATCGCTTCTTCCCGGGGTCACGACGTTACCCTGTTCGAGAAGGAGGATAGGCTGGGCGGCAATCTGTGGGCGTCGTCGGGGCCGATCTTCAAAGACGATTGGAAGCGCTACCTCGAGTACCAACTGAGGCAGATGGAGAAGTCGAGCGTCAAGGTTCGCCTTGGGACGGAGGCCACGGCCCGGTCGGTGGAAGCAGAAGCGCCGGATGAGTTGGTGGTCGCCGTGGGCGCCGAGCCGGTCCGGCCGGACGTGCCGGGGGGCGACGGTCCGAACGTGTTCTTGGCCGGCGATGTCATGGAGGGGCAGGAGGTGCCCGGCGAACGCGTGGTCGTCGCGGGAGACGGGGGCATGGGGCAGGAGGCAGCGCTTCACCTTGCCCTTCAGGGCAAGCAGGTAGCCATCATCGAGCTTCCAGGAGGCTCCGCGGCGGACGCGACCGTCAACTTCGTCGATGTGATGGCTCTGGAGGACAAGCTCGAGGAGCACGGGATCAGAGTCCGCAAGGGCGTCGTTCTGGAAGGGGTCCGCGAGGGGAGCGTCGCCGTCCGCGACGCCGGCGGCCGGGAGCAGGAATTGCCCGCGGATGCGGTGGTCGTCGCGCCCAATCTAAGGAGCCTGAGCCGAGTGGTCGAGGACCTGAAGGATTCGGCTCCGGAAGTCCACGTGGTGGGTGACTGCCGGGCACCCCGGGTCCTCTTCGATGCTGTCCACGAGGCCTTCGAGGCTGCTCTGGAGATGTAGGCGGCGGGAAGGGTGCGACCGGCCTCCGGCGGGGTCGGTCGTTCAGGTAATGGTGGTCTCAGTTGCAGGAAGGAGTTATCAACATGGAAGGTGAAGGACGGCGTCTGCAGGGCAGAGTGGCACTGATCACCGGCGGGGGCGGGACGAACAGCATCGGCCGTTCCATAGCCCTGCGCTTTGCGAGAGAAGGGGCCAAGGTAGGTGTGCTTGATATAGACGGCGAGAGTGCGGTGTGGGTCGCGGATGAGATCAAGGCGGCCGGAGGGGAAGCCATCCCCATCACCTGCGACATAACCCACCTCGACCAGTGCGAGGCGGCGGCCAAGGTGCTGGCCGAAGCGTATGGGGGCAAGATCGACATCCTCGTCAACAACGCCGCCGCTTTTCGCGGGGTCATGTCGAAGCAGCCCTGGCAACGCTTCTACGAGTGGAAGGTGGAAGACTGGGACTACATGCTCGACGTCAACCTGCGGGGAATGTGGTTCTGCGCCCGGGCCGTGTATCCGTACATGCTCCCCCAGGGCTACGGGAAGATCATCAACCTCACCTCTTCGACTTTCTGGGAGGGAGTGGCCGGCTTCATCCACTACGTCTCCAGCAAAGGCGGCATCATCGGCTTCACCCGGGCGCTGGCCCGCGAACTGGGACCCGAAGGCATAAGGGTGAACGCCTTAGCGCCCGGATTCACCCTGACCGCGGCCAACCGGGAGCAGGCGGCCGGCGTACCCGAGCACTGGGAAGCCACCCGTAAGGGCCAGTGTCTGCCCGAGCGTAACGAGGAAGCGGACGACCTGGCAGGGCCGGCGTTCTTCTTGGCTTCTTCGGACAGCGACTTCATGACCGGTCAGACGCTTCTGGTGGACGGGGGACTCCATCACAACTAGCACTCCGTAGTCTCGACCGGGAAACCTCTATCCGCCCAGGTGTTCGGCGCACCCGCGCCGCATGCTAGACTGTCGCCTGCCCGCGCCTATCGCGCGGGCAGGCGCATGTGACCCTGGTTCCCGAGGGGCTCCCCAAGAGGTGACCGAAGATGATCGATGTCCGACTGTATGCCGCGCTTGTCCGGACGCCTGGTCCCGGTCCGGCCGAGTTCGAGGTGGAGCCCAGGCCGGGTCTCACGGTGAGGGACGTGGTCGCCGAAGCGGGGATCCGCGCGGGAGACGTGGCGATAGTCATGATCAACGGTCACGGTGCCTCGCTCGACTCGCTGCTCAGCGACAGCGACCGGGTCGGTCTTTTTCCCGTGGTCTCCGGCGGATGATACCGTGGCAACAGCGCTGACCGGAGGCAACTCATGCCCGTAGCGAGGAATATCGCAGAGTTCTCGGAGCGCTCCTCTTGGATCAGGCAGATGTTCGAGGAGGGAGCCCGGCTTTCCCAGACGCACGGACGGGACAAGGTCTTCGACTTCAGCATCGGCAACCCCAATCTGGAGCCGCCTGCAGAGTTTCGACAGGTCATGGAGGAGCTGGTGCGCGATCCGACGCCCGGGCTCCACGGCTACATGCCGAACGCAGGCTACCCCGAGACCCGCCAGGCGGTGGCCGACTATCTTTCTCAGGACCAAGGCGTGCGTATCCCGGGGACGAACATCGTGATGACCTGCGGGGCCGGGGGCGCCCTCAATTGCGTCTTCAAGGCCGTTCTCGATCCCGGGGATGAGATCGTCACCCCCCGGCCCTACTTCGTCGAGTACGAGTCATATGTTGGGAATCACGGGGGAGTGCTGAAGCCGGTTCGGAGCGGCCCGGATTTCGTCCTGGACATCGATGCCATCGAGGCTGCCATCAGCCGTAGGACAAGGGCGGTGCTGGTCAACTCTCCTCACAATCCTACGGGCCGGGTGTACGACCAGCGGTCATTGGAGACACTGGGGGACCTTCTGCGGCGGAAGTGCCGACAGCACGCACGGATCATCTATCTGATCTCCGACGAGCCATACCGCCGGATCGTGTACGACGGTCAAAGGGTCCCCCCGGCCATGACCGCATACGCCAACACCATCATCGCCTCGAGCTATTCCAAAGAGCTGTCACTGGCCGGCGAGCGGATAGGCTACCTCGCGGCCAGCCCCGCCATTCCCGGGGTAGCGGCGCTGATGGAGGGACTGATCATGGCCAACCGTATCCTGGGTTTCGTCAACGCCCCCGCGCTTATGCAACGGGCGGTCGCCCGCCTACAGGGCGTGGGGGTAGACATAGCCCCATATCAACGCAATCGGGACGTACTGTGTGAAGGGCTCACCGAGGCTGGATTCCATGTGGTCAAGCCCGAGGGTGCCTTCTATCTCTTCCCGCGCTCGCCGATCGAGGATGATGTCGCCTTCTGCAGGGAGATGCAGCAGCATCTGGTCCTCGTGGTGCCGGGGAGCGGTTTCGGATTGGCGGGCCATTTCCGGCTTGCCTACTGCGTGCCCGCGGAGGTCGTGGACGGAGCGATGCCCGCGTTCCAGAAGGTGGGTGAGAAGTACTTCGGCTTCAAGAAGTAGGGGTCGGTAGTCATGCGGGGCGCGGCCGCTCTTTGTAGCTGATCGTATCGACCGACACCTCGTAAACCTGGGTCTGGGCGAAGTCACGCTCGTCGAAGGGGCGTCCGACCGCCT
>CAZCCL010000174.1:0-4073 GCA_964497095.1 uncultured Gaiellales bacterium
TGGAGGACATAGCCAAGGCCTTGGCCGCGCGCAAGACCAGCACCGATATCAAGATCCTCGTCAAACCCTAGGCCAACCCGGAAGCGAAGCGAGCCACAGGGAGGTGGCTGAATGAGTGAGAAGATCAACTGCGACAACTGTGACATGCTGCTCTACTTCGGGGAGGAGATAAAGCGCCGTCTCTACATGCGGGCTATCCCCGACGAAGCGGCGGTTCTGGCCGCTTACGGCGATGCCTGCCCCCGCTGCGGCCACGCCCTCTCGGCGGACAAGGTGAAGATCCAAATCAAAAGGCGGGCCACCCATGGGTCATAGCGATGCTCTCATCCAGGAGTTGGAGGCCAGGGCCAAGACCATGGCCAACCACTGCCTGACCCAGTTCTGCACCTTCAGCCAGGGTCATGTCGGTGGGACCATGTCGGTGATGGAGATCATCACCGCGCTCTACTTCCATCACATCAAATTCGATCCCAAGGATCCCGACTGGCCCGAGCGCGACCGGGTGATCATGTCCAAAGCCCACTGTTGCGAGGCCATCTATGCGGCCCTGGTGGAGCTGGGGATGTACCCGGAAGAGACCCTGGGCACCTACTACTGTTACGGCTCGCCCTTCCAAGGGCACGCCGATCGCTGGTGCACCCCGGGGATCGACTTCTCCGGCGGCTCGCTCGGCCAGGGGCTGTCCTTCGCCGCCGGCCTGGCCCTGGCGGAGAAGCTCAAGATGAAGTACAACCCTCCCTCGCGGGAGGACACCTTCCTTCCCCGCTACATCGTCCGCTACAACCCCCGCTATCGCACCTACTGCATCATGGGTGACGGCGAGATGCAGGAGGGTCAGATCTGGGAAGCGGCCATGTTCGCCGCCAAGTTCAAGCTCGACAATCTGATCGGTATCGTCGACTACAACAAGTGGTCCCTCGACGGGCCGACCAACGACGTCATGCCCATCGAGCCGCTGGTCGAGAAGTGGAAGGCCTTCGGCTGGACGGTCTATGAGATCGACGGGCACGATTTTCGCCAGATCCTCGACTCCCTCGACCTGGTGGTCAAGCAGTATGGCGACAACAAACCCAAGCTCATCATCGCGCACACCATCAAGGGCCGCGGCGTCTCCAACTGGGAGGAACTCCACATGCACCTTGGCCGCGGCGAAGAGATGATGAAGGGGGTCCAGGAAGGGAGAGCCAAATATGGCGACGTGGAATAAGTACGTCGAGATCGGCGAGCCGGCCATGACCGGCAAGGGGATCGGCAAAGCCATGAAGGCCGCCTTCCAGAAGAATCCCCAAGCGCTCGCGATTCTCGAGGACATGCAGTTCCCCGAGATCGAGTGGTTCACCGACAACATGTTCGACCGTATGATCGAGTGCGGCATTGCCGAGCAGAACGGGGCTGTGGTGGCCGCCGCGCTCGCCGCCGAAGGTTTCGTCCCAGTGCTCAACAACTTCCTGTTCGCCAGCATGAGCCGGGCCTACAACCAGATCCGCCAGAGCATCCTGGTCGACCGTTTCAACGTGAAGTTCATCGCCCGGGAGGGCGTCTGGGGTGAGGTCGGGGTGTCGCATGCCACCGTGGAAGGCTGGGGGAGCCTGCGGGTGCTGCCTAACCTGGTGATGATCAACCCGGCCGACGCGGTGGAGGCCGAGAAGGCCACCGAGGCCATGATGCAGTACATCGGCCCCGCGGTGATCAAGCAGGAAATGAGCCCCAACCCGTTCACCATCTTCACCGAGGACTACCCGTTCAACCTCGGCAAGGCCTATTCGCTCCGTGACGGCAAGGACGCGACCATCATCGCCACCGGCTACATGGTCACCGAGGCCATCAAGGCCGTCGACCTATTGGAGCAGGACGGCCTCGACACGGGGATCCTCAACATCAGCACGCTCAAGCCCATCGACGAAGAGGCCGTCGTCGCGGCGGCCGCCCGCACCGGTGCGATCGTGACCGCCGAGAACTCGAGCGATATCAACGGTCTGGGCGATGCCGTGGCCTGTGTCCTCTCGGAAAACCTGCCCACTCCGCTGGTCAAGGTGGGCGTGGAGGACGAGTTCGGGCAGTCGGGCCTCATCACCCCCGAGAGGGACGAACTCATGGAGCACTTCGCGCTCGGCGCCGCAGACCTGGCGGTCTCGGTGAAGGAGTGCATCGCGAAGAAGGAGAGGCTGGGCAAAGGCGCCTGAGAGCTCGGCGCGAGCCCGGCGAAGGCGTGGCGCGAGGCCGGCGAAGGCCCGAGGAAAGCCCGGCGAAGGCGCGGCGCGAGCCCGCTGTTTGTAGCG
Source organism: uncultured Gaiellales bacterium (assembly GCA_964497095.1). Taxonomy (GTDB): domain Bacteria; phylum Actinomycetota; class Thermoleophilia; order RBG-16-64-13; family RBG-16-64-13; genus CAVPLM01. The sequence goes on from CAZCCL010000174.1 coordinate 2,280, forward strand.
TTGGCGTGTGGGGGCCGGCAGGTGCCAGGATGATCGGGACCGGCCGGCCCCGGCCTTTGGAGGTCGAAATCATAGGAGGCATAGGAGGTCTACAGTGAGGGTCCTGGTCATAGGGGGGAGCGGTCTTTTCGGGAAGAAGTCGGTGCTGGCTCTGCTCAAAGACCCGGAAGTGGAGCGGGTCGTGTCGATGGATCCGGCGCCTCCGTGGGACAGCTTTCTCAACACCGTCGAGCCGTATGGAGACAAGTTCAAGTACGTGCGCGGCGATATCGGCGAGTTGGAGCAGATCCTGGCTGTGGCCGGCGAGAACCGCGTGGACCGTATGGTCAACTGGGCCATGATCCTGTCGAAGGACCCCATGCCCCGTTTGAACACGAGGATCGGCCTATTGGGCATGTGCAACGTCTTCGAGGCCGCCCGCCTGCTGGGCATCAAGCGGGTCGTCTACGCCAGTTCTGAGACGGTGTACGGGGAGCAGTCGGACTACGGGGACCGGGAGATCGTGGAAGACGACCGACTTCTACCCTTCACCGGGAGCTTCTACGCGCTCGCGAAGTGTCTGGCGGAAGTGGTCGCCGCCCAGTACGACGAGGTGTACGGCATCAAGTCCACCGCGCTACGGCCCTGCATCGGCTATGGACACGGTGGCAAGGACCCCAAGTTCGTGCGCTGGTTCTCCGATATCGTGTCGCTGCCGGCCGTGGGTAAGCCCGCCCATCTCGAATGCACCGGCAAGTGGCTCTTCTCGACTATCATCTCCGACGATGTGGCGGAGTTCACGCGCCGCGCCCTGCATACCGAGTCCTCGCCTCATCCCGCCTACAACCTGGGCGGGCCTCCGGTGACTCTGCGCGACTTCGCCGCCGAGGTCAAGAAGCTCATCCCCGACGCGGAGATCACCTTCGGTGACGAGCCGGAGGATTGCGAGCTGCCCTGGAAAGTGAGCTGCGACCGGGCCAGGGCCGACTACGGCTTCAGCCCCGTGCCGCTCGAAGAGGCGGTGCTGATGCATGCGAACGAAGCTCGAGCCGAGGCGGGCCTGCCGCCGCTGCGAAGGTGAATAGGGGCGAGCGGGGCGAGCCGACAGTGATCTTCCGTCGGCACGACCGCCTCGGTGTCGTATCATGTTGTGGAAGCGCTACCTGCCCCGCTTCCTGTGCGGGGCCGAAATCCGACTACGAGATTACGGGGGTGTGAGTCTGCATGGCAGAGATAACGAGATACACCAACGGGACCACCGGAGGGCCGGTCTTCGTGGACGTCAAGGATGGAAAGATCCTGCGTATCACGCCTCTCGAGTTCGACGAGACCGATGCCGAGTCTTGGACCATCGAGGCGCGGGGGCGCAGCTTCACGCCACCGCGTAAGGCCACGGTGTCGCCCTGGACGGCCGCGCACCGTTCCACCGTCTACTCACCCAAGCGCATCCTCACCCCGCTCAAACGGGTGGACTTCGATCCCAAAGGCGCCCGGAACATTCAGAACCGGGGCATCTCCGGCTACGAACCCATCAGTTGGGACGAAGCTCTGGACACCGTGTCCGACGAGATGCTCCGCATCCACCGGGAGCTGGGACCGGCCGGCGTCCTCTCCACTCCGGGGTCGCACCATATGTGGGGGAATGTGGGCTACCGGCACAGCGCCCTCTTCCGCTTTCTCAACCTGGTGGGCTTCACCTATGGAGAGCACAACCCCGACAGTTGGGAAGGCTGGCACTGGGGTGCCATGCACATGTGGGGCTACAGCTATCGCCTGGGCATCCCCGAACAGTACGGCCTTCTGGAGGACGCGCTC
>CAZCCL010000175.1:0-3974 GCA_964497095.1 uncultured Gaiellales bacterium
CAGGACGATCGCCGGCTCTTCCGCCGCGCCGGCGGGCACCTCACCTCGTAGATAGCGCGCGACCGCAGCAGCCGCCCTCTTGCCCGAAGCAAGAGCCTCCACCACGGTCGAGGCACCGGATACCGCGTCCCCGCAGGCGTACAGGCCGAGCCCCGCCTCCCCGGTCGCGCCGTCGACCCCGATCAACCCGCGATCGCCCGTGACAAGCCCGGCCGGTACCAGCCCCGGGTCGGCGACCTGGCCGACGGCCACGACGACCGTTTGGGCCTCGATGACTTGCGCAAGGACGCAGTCGCCGTAGACCGGCTTGAATTGCCCTTCCTCATCCCGCACACTCAGACACTCCACGCACCGGACGGCGCTTACGCGGCCGTCCTCCACTGCGAACGAGTGAACACCTCGCGAGGGGTAGATGATCACGCCTTCGGCCTGGGCGTCTTCGATCTCTTCGGTCAGAGCCAGCATGCTGTCCTTGAGCCCGGGTTCCAGACGCTCCAGGCAGATGAGGCTGACGGGCGAGGCGCCCAGGCGCAGCGCCGTCCGAGCGGCGTCCAGGGCCACGCTGCCACCACCGATAACGGCGACGGCGCCGTGGGCTTCGAGCGCCGGCGCAGCAGCGGCCGTACTCTCGGCGGCCCCGTGCGCCGCGGGCGACTCGCCGTCGGCGACTCCCGCCGCGGCCGCCTTGGCGGCCGCGAGAAACTCCATGGCACTCACGATTCCGGCCGCATCGCTTCCCGGGACGGTAAGGCCCACGGGCTTGGCCGCGCCCGTGGCGGCAATCACGGCCTTGTAGCCCTGGGCGCGTAGGTCCGGCAACGTCACGTCCACGCCCACTTGGACCCCGGTGCGAAACGAGATCCCCATCTTGCGATAGAAGTCCATCTGAGCATCAAGCACCTCGGCCGAAAGCCGGAACGAAGGCACCACCGTGCGCAGGAGACCACCCGGGCGATCCTCCTTCTCCAACACGGTCGGCGCGAAGCCCTCGAGCGCGAGGAAGTAGGCCGCCGCCAGCCCCGCCGGGCCGGAACCGACGATCGCCACCTGGCCGCCCCCGTCGCCGACCGCGGCAGCGGGCGGCCCCGACTCCAGCAGTCGGTCGCCCAGGTACTGCTCCAGCGCGCTGATGTTGACCGCTTGGTCGATCGCGACGCGAGTGCACTCGGATTCACAGGGGTGCGGGCAGAGCCTGCCGGTGACGGCGGGCATGGGGTGGCAGAGCCGCATGATCTCGGCCGCCTCGTCCACCATACCCATCTCCAGCAGGTCGTGGTACTCCCTCTGCCGGACGCCTAGCGGACAGGCCAGGCTGCACGGCGCATACTCTTTCCGATACTCCACGAGGGTGTCCAGGCGAAAGACGTCCATGGGGCACGACTCCACGCAGGTGCCGCAGCCTATGCACTTGTCGAGGTCGACTCTCGAGACGGGCATCTTCTAGGACCTCCGATCCTTGTGCTCCCCGTGTATCTCTGCACTCTGCCCGTCGCCACCCGTCCGGCGGGTCAACCCTTTTGGCGGCCGTACTCCCCAACCCCCCACCCGGGGCCGGGTATTGGGCGGAGGCGGGTCTTTCATGCCAATGCGGAAGTACTCACCGGTCGCCTTGCGCTTCCAGCCGATCCGCTGGTTGAGCGGCTGCTCCATCCTGATGGCGCCCGGTCTGGGGCAGTGCTCCACACAGCATGCGCAGAACCAGCACTCGTCGGGGTAGACGAGCAGCGGTGGCCCTCCCTTGCGCGCGTTGGGCATGAGGACGTCGCTGCGGCACACGTCCACGCAGCGGTTGCAGCCGGTGCACAGATCGGGCTCGATAACTATGGCCTGGCAGGGAGTGGCCGGGTTGGGCGTGAGTTCCGCTTTCACGTACTTGAGATCGCCGGTCGCCGCCTGCCGTCCGGGTGCAGCGTCCTCGGAAGGAGGTCGTGTCGTTGGGGTGTCTTCGTCGCTCCTCATCGAGCGGTACCTCTAGGGCGCGCTGTGCGCCCGATAGTTCTCGGCATAGTCGGAGGCGAACGGCTCCTTCAGCCAGAAGCCTACCGGCAACGCTCCGGTCCGCACCTGGTCGCCCTCCAGCCTGGTGGTGACGAACTTCTTCCACTCGGGCGGATCCACATCCGGATAGTCGATGCGCGAGAAATCCAGGTCCCTGCTGCTGGCTAGGCGGGCAAGCGAGGCGTGCATGATCATCTCGCCCACGGTCATCCGCACCATGACCTCCAGCGTGCGCCAGAGCTCGTGAGGGTTGCGGGCCCGCACCCTCGCCGCCTCGCTCTCTTCTATGGAGCGCAGCCATTCGAGGCCGCGCAGCAGCACGGGCTCGCTCTTGTCGCGGCCACAATAGTCCTGCATCACCCGGCACGCGCCTGCCTGGAGTTCCTTCCAGCCAAGCGTGCCCGCCGAGTTGCCATCCGCCGACACCGGGCGATAGACACGGGCCTTCTCGGTCTCCACCTGGCCTCGGTCAGGCTTGGGCTCGGGAGCGGTCCGCACGTACTCGGCCATCTTGCGTCCGGCATACCGGCCGGTAGCCGCCGCGCTCACGTGGCCCATGTAGCCCGCCACCTGGTTGCCGGCAGCGAACAGACCCTCGAGGTTGGTCTTCATGTCCCAGTCGACCACCAGTCCTCCACCGCCGCCGAAAGCGGTCTCCCGCCACTGCGGCGCCGCCGCCCCCGGTCTCTTGACGTCCCACCAGACCGGGTCGCTGCCCGTGACCTCGGGGGAGAGGACATTCGCCTGGAGCATGTCCTGGTCGGGATCGAAGCCCGCCTCCGTGTAGGTCTTGTAGATGGGAATGCGGGTCTTGCCCTCATGGCAGACCATGAGCCCGAAGATGGCCCGGCGCTCGTGCTCGGGCATGGAGGGCAGATCGGCGTACAGAGGAAGGACGAACTCCCCTTTTCTGATGCGCTCGGCCAGATCCGGGGTCAAGCGGGCTTGTCCCTGGCCGGGTTTCGGGTGGAAACGTTCCCCGACTGTCTGGAGAACGTTCCCGTCGGAGTCCACGTACGGGACCTCCTTGCCATTGGCATCCACCACGGTGCAGCCGTACCAGGTATTCGAGGCGTTGCCGGTGCCGTACGCCGGGTAGCGAAGCGGCCCGGAGGTCTGCATGCTCCGCTCCATCAGAGTGAACTCCGCGCCCGCCTTCCAGGCGATGGCGCAGCCGTCGCCGGCGTCGTTGAGGTCGTCGTGGGCCGTGTAGAGCCCGGCCAGCTCGGTATTGAACACCCAGATGCGAAGCGGCTGGCCGGTGGTCAGCAAGGTGGCTTTGGCGAGCAGAACGTAGAACTCGCCGGTGCGTACGTTCAAACCGGTCGCCCCCACCACTCGCCCCCCCGCTTTGCCGGCCTCTGCGAGCAGGCTGGTGGCCATGACCCGGTCGAGGATGGTGATGCCCAGGCGCTTCATCTGCCGGTGCAGGTACACCTTGACGTCGGCACCCTGCACCCGCAGGGTGGTGCAGGTGTCGTAGTCGTATGCGAAGAGGAGCTTCGTCTCCTCGTCCCGGAACTCGGCCCCAACGAACTCGTCGTCCTCGTCCCGGATGGCCATGCCCCACTCTTCCATGTCCAGAGCGGCGTCCCAGGACTCTTTGGAGGTGATGTATTGGATGTGCTTCATCCCGTAGCCGCCGGCCATGGGTCCGTGCCCGGAGGGCCGCGCGATCGCTTCCTCCGGGGTGACCGTAGAGCACGGGTTGGTGAAAGCTCCACCCCAGTGATCCACGCCGGCGCCGCCGGAGCCGCTTCGGACCACCGCTCCCTTGTCGATCACCACCACTCGCGCGCCTCGCTTGGCAGCGTTGATGGCGGCATGGCAGCCGGCTATGCCTCCCCCGACCACCAAAACATCGGCGGAGATGGTCTGCTCCTGCCCGTACCGGACCGGGTAGGGCCAGGCTTCCGGCATGACGTCCTCTCGACTCTCTAGTGGATCCCGCCCTTGCAGGGCTTGGTCGACATCTT
>CAZCCL010000176.1:0-3894 GCA_964497095.1 uncultured Gaiellales bacterium
AAGCTCGACACCATCATCGGGCCCATAGATTTCACCGCCTCGATCATCGCAGCCACTGGGCCCGGCCCGGCCGACTGGCCCGCCGGCCCCGGACGCAAGACCAAGAACGTCTACGACCACGGCCTAGGCGGGTCCCAGTGGCTCATGCAGGGCGGGAAGTGGAAGTTCGACTCGGTGCCGGTCGACAAGGCCGCGGCTCCGTACATGCTGGACGATACACTGCAGCCGATCAAGCCTCTGCCGGTCACCATGTAGCAACCGGATCGTCCATTTGACGGCCCGAGGGTCGCCTGAAAGGGGCGCCGAGAGGCGCCCCTTTCTCATGCTCCAAGGACCCCGGAAAGGGCCCCCGCGGAGCCGTACGCTCAGGGCGCACCGCCGGGCCTCTGGCGACGCACGCAATGTGCGCATCTTTCTGTGCGGCCAGTCAGGTTGCTGTCAGGTTAGGCCGTTGACTCGGGGTTAAAGGAGTGTAAAATGGTCACAGAGTCCCGAGAGTTCAGACGCAGCGTCTGAGGAACTCACAAGGGGACCCGCAGAGGAAACGCGGAGGCAAATGGCCGCGGAGTACAGCGAAGCGGGGACGAAGTGGGAACTGTTGAAAGGCGCAAAGCGAGTGCACTCGGGGCTCGCTATTTGTATTGGCCGTACTGAGGCCGCACCCACTTCCCGCGCCCTGCTTCCACGTCCGCATCCGCCTCTCGACGGTCACCCACTTCCGGCCGCGCATGTGCTCACCGCCCGTTCCGCGCCTCCTCAGCGCCCGTCGAGAACCTACTGGGGCTGCCGGGAGCGGAACCTGAGGTTGAGGAACAACCCCACGGCCACCAGCAGCAGGGCGAACACGAGAAGGCTGATCTGCAGCCACCGCGAGATCCCCTGGATCCAAGCGACGGCCATGCCTATCACCACGCCGGAGATCACCAGCATCATCCCGATGGTATCCAGAGTCTTGTTGTTAGGCCGTTTCGTGGAGGTCTCCTCGGCGCCGGCAATGAACGTTGCCGAAACCTAGCAGCGACGCCCCCGGGAGTCAAGGGCGGAGCCGCTCCAAGCTCGATCCGGGCTCTCTAGAGCCGGACCGGGCGGCGGCGCCCCTGTGGGTGCCGCCGCCCCCCGCTCTGTAGGGCGCCCCTGCTATACTGGCGTGCGGCCAAACCAGCCCTCGGCCTGTCGGCCGGTCCCCCGGTCGGCCTGTCGGTCGAAGCCGCCCGCTTCCAGAGGATGCTCGTTTGACGGACTGGTATCGCATCACCACCGATGAAGCCCTGACTCAGACGGGCACCCCTTCTCTCGACGGTCTCAGCCAAGAGGAGGCGGCTCGTCGCCTGACCGAACAGGGCCCCAACGAACTGACCGAGGCGGACGTCAAGAACCCTTGGCGTATCCTTCTGGAGCAGTTCACCTCCCTGCTTATCATCATCCTTATCGTTGCGGCGATCGCTTCGGCGTTCTTGGGCGACTACGAAGACGCCATCGCCATCTTCGCCATCATCGTCCTCAATGCCGTTCTCGGCTTTCGCCAAGAGTACCGGGCGGAGAAGACCATGCAGGCCCTGCGCCAACTGGCCACGCCCATCGTCCGAGCACGGCGGGCGCGCACGGTCGCAGAGATATCAGCCCGAGACTTGGTGGTGGGTGATGTGGTCCTGCTGGAGGCAGGCAACCTGGTCCCCGCCGACTGTCGCCTGATCGAATCGGCCAATCTACGGGTCCAGGAGGCAGCGCTCACCGGAGAGTCGGAGCCTGTCGAAAAGATCGTCGATCCTCTGGAGCAGGAAGAGATCCCCTTGGCCGACCGGCTCAACATGGTGTTCATGGGCACTGCCGTCTCCTACGGCCGGGCCCAGGCGCTGGTGGTGGCGATCGGCATGGACACCGAACTGGGGCGCATCGCCGGCATGCTGCAGACGGTGGGCCGGGAGCCCACTCCGCTTCAGAAGCGACTGAGTCAGCTAGGCCGCTGGCTGGCACTGGCCGCCTTGATCCTGGTGGCGATCATCTTCGCCGAGGGCCTCGTCATGGGAGAGAGCGTCCGCATCATGTTCCTCACGGCGGTGAGCATGGCCGTCGCCGCCGTCCCCGAGGGACTGCCCGCGATCGTTACCATCGCCCTCTCGCTGGGGGCCCAGCGTATGCTTCGCCGGAACGCCCTGATCCGCAAACTGCCCGCGGTGGAGACCCTCGGTTCGGTTACCGTCATCTGCTCCGACAAGACCGGCACCTTGACCGAGAACCGTATGACCGTGGTCATGCTCGACGCCGCCGGACATCAAGTCGACCTGGTGGAGGTCCTTCAGCGGGGCCGGCCGGCGCCTCTGGCGGTCTCGAAGGCCGGGCAGGCCGCGTCCCTCATCATAGACAAACCGGCCTTGGCGGTGCTGGTAGCAGGAGGAGCCCTCTGTAACGACTCCCTCCTTGTAACGGCGAGCGTGGGCGACGAAGAGGCCGGCGGTCGTAGCGAGCTTAGAGCCGTGGGGGATCCGACCGAGGGGGCTCTGGTCATAGCGGCGGCGCAGCTGGGTGTCCTCAAGGCCGAACTGGAGGCCTACTACCCCAGGGTCGCCGAGATCCCGTTCGATTCAGAGCGCAAGCGCATGACCACCGTCCACGCCCTGCCCGACGAACCGATGCCCCAGTTGAAGGGCCTGAGCTACTGCCTCCATGTGGACCCCGAGTGCGCTTTCGTGTCCTTCACCAAGGGGGCGGTCGATTCGATCCTCCCGGTCTGCACCGCCACCTGGGACGGCGACCGGGCGGTCCCACTCACCCGCACGGTCAAGGAGAGCATCGAGGCGGCAAACACGCGAATGGCCGAACGAGGCATGCGGGTATTGGGGCTCGCGTTCAAACCGATGGGAGATCCCCGAGAGAGCGGTGACTCCTCCAAGTGGGAAGAGGGATTGGTGTTCTCCGGGCTGGTGGGCATGATCGACCCGCCGCGGAGTGAAGCCCGCGAGGCCGTGCTGACTTCTATCTCGGCCGGCATCCGCCCGGTCATGATCACGGGCGATCATCCCTTGACTGCGAGGAGCATCGCCTGCCAGGTGGGAATAGTGCCCGAGTCCGGCCTCGAAGACGAGAACCTCCGGGTGCTCACGGGCGCCGATCTCGACCGCCTCGATTTGCCCGAACTGGAGCAGGTGGTGGGTGACGTGTCGATCTTCGCCCGGGTCGCTCCCGAGCACAAGATGAAGATCATCCAGGCCCTACAGGACACCGGGCAGATCGCGGCCATGACCGGAGACGGGGTCAACGACGCTCCCGCGCTTCGCAAGGCGAACATCGGCGTAGCCATGGGGATCGCCGGGACCGATGTCGCCAAGGAAGCCGCCGACATGGTGTTGCTCGACGACAACTTCGCCACCATCGTGGCCGCTGTCAAAGAGGGCCGCGTCATCTACGGCAACATCCGCAAGTTCATCAAGTACCTACTGGCCACCAACACCGGCGAGCTCTTCGTGATGCTGGTCGCCCCGTTTTTGGGCATGCCTCTTGCGTTACTACCCCTCCAGATCCTCTGGATGAACCTGGTCACCGACGGACTGCCCGCCCTCGCTCTCGGGTTCGAGCCCCCGGAGCGGGACGTCATGCGCCGCCCACCGTATCCGCCGAATGAAAGTATCTTCGCCCGCGGCCTAGCGTCCCACGTCCTCTGGGCAGGACCACTGATGGGAGTCATCGCGCTGATGACCGGCTTCGTCTTCTGGCGGGCGGGCGACGAAGTCTGGCAGACCATGCTGTTCACCGTGCTCACTCTCGGTCAGATGTTCCACGTCATGGCGATACGTCTGGACCGGGAGTCCCTCTTCACCAGGGGGCCCTATACCAACCCCTACCTCTTCTGGGCGGTGATCGCCACCATCCTTCTCCAGGGGGCCCTGATATACGTGC
>CAZCCL010000177.1:0-3835 GCA_964497095.1 uncultured Gaiellales bacterium
GGCCTCGAGGACTTTCTCGGGCGTCATCGGCAGAGAATGGATCCTGATGCGGGCCGCATCGTAGAGAGCGTTGGCGATCGCCGGGGCGACGTTGGTGATTCCCGTTTCTCCGACCCCTTTTGCCCCGAACGGACCGGTGGAGTCGGGCTCTTCGACCAGGATGACCTCCACCTCAGGCATATCGAGCATCGACAGCATCTTGTAGGTGGCGAAGCTGTCGGACAAGACCTTGCCGGTCTTGTCGTCGATGAGAAGGTCCTCACTTAGGGCGTAGCCGAGCCCTTGGCAGGCGCCGCCTTCAAGACATCCCTCGACCGTGAGGGGGTTTATGGCCCTGCCGATATCGTGAGCCACGACAAACCTCAGCACCTGGATGAGGCCGGTCTCGACGTCCACCTCGATCTCGGCGAACCCCGCCTGGAAATTGGGGCAGTGCGTGAGGCCCTGATGCTTGCCTATGGCTGTGATGTGCCGACCATCGGAGCCGTAGTCGTAGATCGCTTCATGGGATATCTCCGCCACGCTCACCGTCTTCTGCGGGGCGGCCTTCAGGTAGACCTGCCCATCGCGTATGTCTAGCGCGTCTGGCGAAGTCCCGAGCTTCTTGGCAGCCCTTTGGAGCACGATCTCTTTGATCCGGCGTGCCGCATCGACCACGGCGTTGCCGATGGCGTAGGTCGAACGGCTGGCGTGGGTGCCGATGTCGAACAGGGTGACGTCGGTGTCTCCCGTGATGATGTGTATATCTTCATAACGCAGTCCCGTCGCCTCGGCGGCGATCTGGCCGAGGACTCCGAGGATGCCCTGTCCCATCTCGCAGGGGCTCACCGTGAGGTCGGCGCTCCCGTCCTCGTGGAGCTTGATACCAGCCGTAGAGTGCTCGAGGAGGAAGCCGCCCGCGCCGCTCGCGTGCGTCATGATGGACATACCGACGCCGCGCCGATACCGACCCTTCTTCTCGCTCCCCCACCCCTGCCATTTGTCTTTCCACCCGATCCTCTCCGCACCCAGCTCGATGCACCTTCCCAGGGCGCAACTGGTCAGAGCCACGGGCTCCCACATGCTGGGCTCGCCCACTCCCTTGGCGTTCTTGAGGCGGAACTCCACCGGGTCCATCCCGCATTTCTCGGCGGCCATGTCGATCGCTTGTTGCAGGACGAAGGCGCCTTCCGGGTTCCCGTATCCCCTCATGCCGCTCGCGGTGGGGTTGTTGGTGTATACGATGGTGGCTTTGCCGGAGATCACCGGCGACCGAAGCAGACCGAGGGCGGACTGCATGTTGACGGCGCTTATGGTGCCGCTGTGCGAGAAGTACGCGCCGGAATCCGAGAGGATCCGCTGCTCGACCGCGGTCACGGTACCGTCCTTGGTGACACCCATCCTGATGGTCTGGCACTGTTCGGTGCGACTGTTCCACCCGGAGAAGTCTTCCTCCCTGGTCACGACGACCTTCACCGGCTTGCCCGTCACCTTGGCCAGCAGCGCGGCGACCGGCTCCACCCCCAGACTCATCCTGGCCCCGAACCCTCCGCCTACCACCGTTGTGATCCAGCGCACGTTCCCCTCGCCGATGCCGAAGATCCTCCGGCCCATGGTCTTCTGGGCAAGGTGAGCGTTTTGGTGAGGCGACCACACCGTGAGCCGCCCCTCGTCCCAGCGAGCCACCGCCACGTCCGGCTCCATGTGCGCCTGCTTCTGCCGGGAATTCCGGCCGCTGAACTCCACCACATGGTCTGACTCTGCCAGAGCCTTCTCCACATCGCCACGACTGAAGGGGTGGTCGATGACCCCGGCGAGGTTGTCTTTCCAGCGTTCGTGGACGACCGGGGCGCCCGGCTTCAGCGCTTCCTCGGGATCGAAAACAGCGGGCAGCACCTCGTACTTCACCTCGATCAGATCGAGGGCCCGTTCGGCGGTGTAGACATCGACGGCGGCGACGGCTGCAATCCAGTCGCCCACGTAGCGCGCCTTATCGGAGAGGATGAACTGGTCCTGGTTCTCGCCCTCATACGCGAACGGGGGTAGACCCTCCGCCATCACCGAGCGCGTGAAGCTCCTTTTGGGGACGTCCTCGTAGGTAATGACGGCCGCCACCCCCGGGAGGGCCTTCGCCCTGGAGGTGTCGATGTGGACTACCTTCGCGTGCGCATGGGGGCTGGTGAGGATCCTGCCGGTGAGCATCCCTGGGAGGATCACATCGGCTCCGTACACCGCCGCGCCGGTCGCTTTGGCGGTAACGTCCGGACGGGCCAGGCGTTTTCCAACGTATGACAAACCATCCGCCATCGTCCTCACCTCCCGGTCCTCATCGTGGCCGCCGCGGCCTCGACCGCGTCGACGATCTTCACATAGCCCGTGCACCGGCAGAGATTCCCGGCCAAGGCGCTCTTGATCTCGTCGCGGCTGGGCTCGGGGTTCTCATCGAGCAAGGCCTTGGCCGAAAGGATCATGCCGGGCGTGCAGAAGCCGCACTGGATGGCCCCGGCATCCACAAAAGCCTGTTGGATGGGGTGGAGTTCGGCTCCCTCGGCCAGTCCTTCTATGGTGACGATGCTCTTGCCGATTGCCGTCACGGCGAGGGTCAGGCACGACAAGGAGGGCTTTCCGTCGATCAAGACCGTGCAGGCCCCGCAGTCGCCGGCCCCGCAGGCGTACTTGGTCCCCGTGAGGCCCAGCTTGTCTCTGAGGACGTCGATCAGGAGCATGTGCGGCTCGACTATGACCTCGTAGTCGCTCCCGTTCACGGTGAAGACCGCGATCCGTTTCGTCATAGCGTCGGTCATGATCCCTCCTCTCGGGCGGCGGCGCGGGCGGCGGCCCGCGCCGCCGCTTTCGCCAGCCCATCTCTGACCAGGACCCTGACCATCTCTTTGCGGTACTTGGCGGTGGAGCGGACGTCGGATATCGGCGCGGCCGCCTCGGCGGCCGCATCCGCCGCCTTCGCGATTGCGCGTGCCCCTAGATCCGTGCCCGCGAGCAGCTTCTCGGCCTCGTTGGCCCGGACTGGGGTCGGGGCCACCGAACCGAGGGCGATCTTCGCGCCCACGCACCGGCCTTCGGACGTGGTCACCAGGACGGCGGCGTTGATCTTGGCGATGTCTTCGGCGGTCTTGGAGAGCTTCATGAAGGCTCCCGCGGACCCCGCGGGCACCCGAGGCACGTGGACCTCGGTCACTAGTTCGTGAGGACCCACGGCCGTCTTCCCGACATCGACGAAGAATTCCTCGATAGGGATCTCCCTCGCGGCGCCCGCTCCGGCCGAGCCCGCTCCGGCCGTGCCCGGTCCGGCCGCGCCCGCCCCCGCGATCCTCATAGTCGCCCCCAGGGCGTACAGGGCCGGGGCCACGTCGGAGGCCGGGGTACCCACGCAGAGGTTTCCGACGGCGGTGCCCATGGTCTTGGTCTGGACCGACACGATAGAGCGGATGGCATCAGCCAGCAGCGGCCACTCCTCTTCCACCGCCTGGGACCGTTCGATCTGCCTCAGGGTGGCGAGGGCCCCGAACGTCAGGCCCGATCCGTTCGCTGCGACGTGATCCAGGCCGGGCACCTTCTGGAGGCTGACGACCCTCTCCGGCACTATCTGGCGCAGCCTCATCTTCAGCACCAGATCTACTCCCCCGGCCAGGACCCGCGATGTGTCGCCATCCACCAGACCCACGACTTCGTCGACCGTCGTGGGCTCGAAGAACTCAAACGGCAATAGAACCCGATGCATGCTCTTCCCCGTTCCCTAGTCGTCCGGCAATCCAGGCGGCTCTGCTGATCGCGGCAGGCCCCTACTCGTAATACTCCGGCGCCGCCTTCAAAGTCTCGAACTGTTTCTGGTCATGGC
>CAZCCL010000178.1:0-3729 GCA_964497095.1 uncultured Gaiellales bacterium
CAAGGACCCCGAGAACATCTTCGTAGTGTTCGAGTGGGACACTGTGGAGGGCGCCCAGAAGTTCGCCGACGGACTGGAGACGCATGAAGCCATGGAGTGGGCGACCTCAGGCATCTGGTCTCATGTCTACGTGACCGAGGAGCTGTTCGAGGTGGATGCTTAGCGTGGCGCTCCGGTCATTCCCGGACCCCTGCTCTTTGTGGCGACGGCGGCTGCGCTCTTGTCGGGGCGGACGACTACTGCGACTGCTTACTGAGCCACGCGGTCGCTCTTTCTTCCAGGCAACTCGGCAAGTCCGCGAACGCTGAGCGTACGGTAGTGGCCTGGGGCGCTCGAGTGGCGATCACCACCTGCAGGAGGCTTTGATGAGCGAGAAGGTCAAATTCCATCCCGCGTACCGAAGCGGCAAGAAGTTGGCCTACCCGAACTTCCCGCCCGAAGCGGGCAAGTACGCCGCCGCGGTCGTCGCAGGCAATCTGATCTTCATTTCGGGCTGTCAAGGGCAGAACGAGGAGACGGCGCGGGTCGAGACCGACGTCTTCGAGGAGCAGATGCTCATCGCCCTTGAAAAGGTGCGCAAGTGCATGGAAGAAGCGGGCAGTTCGATGGACAACGTGATCAAGACGTTGATACTTCTCAAGCGACTCGACGACTATCCAAAGATGCGCAAGACCGAACTGGAGTACTACCAGAAGTACGCGCCGATGCTGGTCGAGGACCCGCCGGCAAGCACGTTCATGGTCGTCGGTTTGGGGAAGCCGGAGTACTTGGTCGAGATCGACGTGGTAGGAGTGGTATCGAGGGGCTGAGAGAAGGGCGAGACCGACAAGGGTCAGGATCGTGGATCTCGAATGGCTCTTTCTCGGGCACTACGGCATCTCGGAACGGCCCCAGGAGGTCCTGGAGCGGGCTTTGGCCACTATGCAGGTGCTCCTCGACGTCGCTGCTCAGTGCCGCGGTAGGTGCGTGACTCTTCGGGGCGCGTCCAGAACTCAACCTTAGCTGGAACCTGAATCCTACAACCTGAAAGTGGTCGGTGCCGGTACCGGGTCGAACTCACCCTCGTGGAACGTGGCGTCGTCGTTGAGGGCGAAGGCGATCATGTAGTAGTGCCGCTCCACCCGCTTGTGGTACTGGGGATCATGCAATCGGTCCCTGGGCGGAGGGGCAGACGACCCCCGCGTGATACAGTGATCAGAGGGAACAGAGTCATGCCTGCCTTCTCGTCGCGTCACTGTCCGCCGCCGATTCGCTCCCGGATCGTCAGGCCCGAATGAACCGCTGATGTCCGCGGGGTGCCGCACCAGCCTGGATTCTGAACAGGGAGGCCACAATTGGGTAGCCAGAAGGAGGTCCGGTATGTCGTTTCCCGGCTCGAGAACCCAGACGATCTCGAAAGCGCCCGGGAGCCGATCGACTGGTACCCCTACCTAGATCTTGCCAAGAAACACGCCGACCGCGTGGGCGCCGGCACCTGTGTCGATGCTGAAGGGGGGACCTACTACCTCGACGGGCCGTACGGACGGCGCGGTCGATGGCGGGCGGAGTGGACCAACCGCAACCTTTATCAGGGCGGAAAGAAGAGACTCCCGGCCTCCGAAGTCTAGGACTGCCGGAAGAACCAGGGTACCTGCGTCTTGAGTGCCGCGGCCAGGTGACGCAGCTGCTGTGTGATGGTCTCCCACCAGACGCCGACCACATCCGGGTAGGGTGTGCCTGACGGCTCGACCTGGTCCGCGGTCGCCTCTGTCTGCCACAAGTCTTCGTAAACCCGGGCAAACAGTATCGAGTTCCTGCGAGAGGTGAGGTTGCTGACCAGGCTGAACAGGGGATTGCGTCCGGCCAGCAGGTTGCGGCCCATGCGGGACAAGATGTTCGCGGTGGAGTAGAAGGTGCTGTTGCACTCGTTCATCTCGCGGATGCTCCGGTCAAGACTCAAATACTTGTAGCGAGCGACGGGATAGTTGAGAGTGTAGTACTTCCAGTCGTCCGGGAAGGCGTTCATGGCGATTCTGCCTTCCCTCTCCATTTGCTTCCACAGGCGGGTTCCGGGCAGCGGAGTGAGAAACAGGACGTTCATGTTATCCACCCCGTACCGGCCGGCCGCCTCGGCCATCAACTTGCCTACCCCGGGTCGATCGGAGTCCAGCCCTATGATGAACGAGCCGACTACCAGAATATTGTTGCGTCGGATCCGTTCCACCGAGGCCGGGATGTCGCGTCCTGAGAACATGGCTGACTTCTTGCCCAACTCGGGGAGACCCTCGGGCGTGACCGATTCGAACCCGATGAACAAGCCTATGCAGCCGGCCCTCTTCGCCAGCGCAAGCAACTCCTCGTCATCGGCGATGTTGATGGTCGTCTGACCGATCCATGACTTGCCGGTGTCGGCGTCGGCCAGAGCGCGGAAGAGCTCTTTGGCGCGCTCGATGTGTTGGGGCCCGCGGCCGATGAGGTTGTCGTCGACGATCAGCACCCGAGTCTCGGGGATCGACTTGAACTCCTCCACCACCTCGGGGGTCGGCCGCTGACGATAGCTGGCCCCGTTGAACTTGGTGACGCTGCAGAAAGAGCAATTGAGCGCACAGCCGCGGGTGGTCTGGATGGAGCCGAAGGCATATCCATCGGGCAGCAGGTCGTGCCGGGCCGGGACGATCTGGTCCATGGCCGCTCGGCCGCCGTCGTAATGGGCCTTCAGACGCTGCGTGCGTACATCCTCAAGTACTTCGGCCCAAACCGGTTCCGCCTCACCGGTCACTACCGAGTCCACATACCGGCCTGTTTCCGCCAGGCACATGGTCGCATGGATACCACCCATAACTACCGGGATGCCCCGGGCTCTGAACAGTTCCGCGATCTCGTAGGCCCTGGGGGCTTGGGACGTGAAGGCGGTGATGCCGACCAAGTCGGGCCGCGGCAAGTCTTCGTAGCCGATGGCGGCGATGTTCTCGTCGAGTATGGAGACTTCCCAATCAGGCGGGGTCAGACCGGCAAGTGCCATGAGGCTGAGAGGCTTCCACAGACGGTAGCGGTTCCAGTAGCTGTCTCGGTTGAGTGAGATGCTGACGAGCGGGTTGGACGGGTTGATCAGGTAGACAAGCATCGCGTCTCCAGAGCGAGATGATCAGGTTGGCATCGACTGGGAGACTCTGTCTTGTACTCCAGCACTATGCCGGGCGAAGGTGATAACCAGGCCCGTCCCCAGGGGTCTGGCTCCCTGCGCCCTAGCAATAAACTGGAGGCAGGATAGCACTTCGCTCGAGCGCCGGTCGGGAATGTACGCCTGCAGTCGGCGGAGTCCCGGAGGTGATTGGCGGGACTGGACACAAAAAAACGCCGGCCCGCAGGCCGGCGTTTCGTCACTGCGCTTGTCGCGCGAGTACTACCAGCGGTTGCCGCCGCCGTAGCTGCCACTGCGGCCGCCGCCGCCGTAGCCGCCGCCACCGTAACCGCCGGAACGAGGGGCGCGAGGCGCCTGTTCCTTGGCCACGTCGACCTTGAGCGCGCGACCGTCAAGCTGAGTGCCGTCGAGAGCACTCTTGGCCGCCTGGGCTTCTTCGGCCGATCCCATCTCCACGAAACCGAAGCCCTTGGGGCGTCCGGTGCCGCGATCGGTGATCAGGTTGACCGAGGTCACTTCCCCGTGGGCCTCGAAGGCGGTCCTGATGCTTGCTTCGGACGTCTCGTAGCTGAGATTGCCCACGTACAGTTTTGCTGAATTCACTACAG
>CAZCCL010000179.1:0-3696 GCA_964497095.1 uncultured Gaiellales bacterium
GGTCTTCCGACCCGGAGGCGAGCTGCAATGGGGTCTACGCCGGTCACGAAGGCAACATCCGCCGTCGCTGGCTGAAAGACCTCGGCGTCAAGATGATCGTCATCGATCCCTACTTCAACCACACGGGCGCCCTGCTGGGCGACAAGTGGTTCTCTCCCCGGATGGGCACGGACGTAGCCTTGGGCCTGGCCATCGCCTTCACCTGGATCACCGAGGGCACTTACGACAAGGAGTACATCAGCGACCGCACCACCGGCTTCGACGAATGGAAAGACTACGTTCTCGGGAAGACCGACGGCGTTCCCAAGACGCCGGAATGGGCCGAGGCAGAGAGTCTGATCCCGGCCCGGGAGATCCGGGCACTGGCCCGGGAGTGGGCGGCCAAGAAGACCATGCTCGCCGCCGGCGGCCCGGGCGGCATGGGCGGGGCCTGCAGGGCCTCGTGGGGCAACGAGTGGGCTCGCACCATGGTGGCCCTCGCCGCTATGCAGGGCCTGGGCAAACCGGGTAGCAATATCTGGGGCACCACCAGCGGAGCCCCGGTCGATTGTGGCTTCATGTTCCCGGGCTACGCCGAAGGCGGCATCTCCGGCGACACCAACAACTCGGGCGCCGGCTTCCGCTTCGTCAACCGCATGTTCCCGAACGGCGGAGCCATCAACAATCCCCAACACAGCACCGAGGGGCAGACGGTCCCGCGCCTGAACATCCCCGAGGCCATGCGTCACGAACATCTGGAGTGGCGGGGCAAGGGTTTCTCCGGCTCCCACATCGAGAGCCAGTTCCAGAAGTACGAGTACCCGGCCCAGGGCTATCCCCACGTGGGCATGTACTACCGGTACGGAGGCTCGTTCATCGGTACGATGACCGAGACCAACCGGTATGTCACCGCCTACCGGGAGGGCAAGGTGCCCTTCGTGGTCAGCCAGAGCATCTGGTTCGAGGGCGAGACCAAGTTCGCCGACATCATCCTCCCCGCCTGCACCAACTTCGAGCGCTGGGACATCAGCGAGTACGCGAACTGCTCCGGCTACATCGCCGACTCGTATCAGTTCTGCAATCATCGGGTGATCGTGTTCCAGCAGAAATGCATCGAGCCGCTGGGCGAGTCGAAGTCGGACTACGACATCTTCGCCGAGTTGGCCAAGCGGATGGGTGTCTACGGCCCGTTCAGCATGGGGGGCAAGAGTGACCTCGACTGGGTCAAGGACTACTACCACGCCACCGACATGCCCACGGTCATGAGTTGGGACGAGTTCGCCAAGAAGGGCTACTACGTGGTTCCGGCTCCAGAGGAGAAGAGAGCGAAGCCGGGCATGCGCTGGTTCGCCGAAGGCCGAGCCAAGGACACCCCCGACTGGGGCCCCGCCCCCTGGGACCAGATCAAGGGGGAGGGTCTGCAAACGCAGAGCGGCAAGATCGAGTTCGTCTCCGCCAGTCTCAAACGTCTCGAAGCCACGGGCACGATCGATCCCGAACGGCCGGTCATGGGCCCGCAGTATATCGAGAGCTGGGAGGGCCACCACACGGCAGAACTCTACAGCAAGTACCCGTTGCAGATGGTGTCGCCTCATCCGAAGTTCAGCTTCCACACTATGGGTGACGCCAAGGACAGCTGGATGAACGAGGTCAAGGACAACCGGGTCCTCAAAGACGACGGCAACTACTACTGGATCATGCGGGTGAACTCCAAGGATGCGGCGGCCCGCGGCATCGACGACGGCGACCTGATCCGGGCTTTCAACGACCGGGGCTCTGTCATCCTGGCGGCGCAAGTGACCGAAAGGGTGCCGCCGGGGACGGTCCATTCGTACGAGTCGTGCGGCGACTACGAGGCACTCGGCGAGCCGGGCCACTCTCCCGACATCTCGGGCTGCGTCAACATTCTCACGCCCAAGCGGTATATCACGCCCACCTCGACCGCCATGGCCAACAACTCCTGCCTCCTCCAGATAGAAAAGTGGGAGGGCTCGTTGAAGGAGGGGGTGGCCTGATGGGCGGCGCGAAGAAGTGGAACATGGTCATCGACGTCGACCGGTGCATGGACTGCAACGATTGCTTTCTGGCCGACAAGGACGAGTTCGTCGGCAACGATTTCCTGCCGTATTCGGTGGGTCAACCCTGGCACGGACACCGCTGGATGAACATCATGCGGAAGGAACGGGGCCAGTACCCGCTGGTACAGGTGGCCTACCGGCCCACGCCCTGCCTCCATTGCGACGACGCTCCCTGCATCAAAGACTCACCCGAGGGGACGGTCTACAAGCGCGAGGACGGTCTGGTGATCATCGATCCGGTCAAGGCCAAGGGCCATCCGGAGATCGTCAAGACCTGCCCCTACGACGTCATCTTCTGGAACGACGAAGCCCAGGTGGCGCAGAAGTGCACCGGGTGTGCTCACCTCATGGATGACGGCTGGAAAGACACTCGCTGCTCGCAGATCTGTCCGGCGGAGGCCATCAAGCTCGTGCTGGCCGACGACGACGAGATGGCCGAGATGGTGGCTGCAGAGGGGCTCGAGGTCCTCAAGCCCGAGTTGGGCGCGAAGCCCCGGGTCTATTACAAGAACCTGCACCTGTTCGAGAAGGCGTTCATCTCTGCCAAGGTTGTCTTCGGCGACACCGACGAGTGCGGGGAAGGGGCCTTGGCGACGGTGACCGATGGCGGCCGCAAGGTGGGTGAAGCTACGGCCAGCAACTATGGCGATTTCTACGTCGATGGTCTGGAACCCGGGGGGGAGTACGTTCTGACCATCGAAGCGGCGGGCTATGCCGGGGCAACGCGAACTATAAAGCTAGACCAGAGCCTCAATATCGGGATGGTGGTGCTGGCGAAGATGTGACCCTGGTTCGCTGAGTGGGCGGCCTGGAAGGGGTGTTCACGCCTCACAAGCGAAGTTGAGCGAGAAGGGGAGCCCCGCAGCAAGCGGGGCCCCCCTTCGTTGTTGATCGCCTTGTGTTCCGCACTCTGTGGGGGGTCCGGCCGAGGGCGGGCAACCTCTTCGTTCTTTCCATGACATCGCGGTTCAGCATCCATAGCCGAAGATCTGCCGACCCTTCGGTCTGATCGTGTACACAATCGTGTTCCAGCGAAGCTTCCGCACAGTCTTGACAAAGCGCGACTGGCATAGGATAGTGGAGTCAGCGGTCGATACATCAGTATTGTCTGATGATACATACACTAGGGGGGTTTAGGTCATGCGCGTTGAGGGCCGTTTCGTGGTCGAACCTCAGGCCCACGGATGTTCATGAGCGATCGGCCCGACTGTGGTGCATCCACTGGGGGAAGTCCGTGTCGAAACCGGGCCGGAAGTACTAGGGCCATGCTCGTGTATCTCGAGGAAGCCCGGTCTAGACCGACGAGTTCGCCCACTGGCCTACCCGCATCCCGCCTCTATGGGAAGCTTGCCGGCGGTGCGGCCTGTGCACGCCCGCGACGCGCCGCCGGCGCCCCAGGGCCGGCAGCAGTGAAGGGAGGACGAGGGTGATCTCCTATCTCATCCGCAGGGTGGTACAGGCGATCGTCGTGGTCCTGCTGGCGTCGTTCTTGGTCTTCGCGATAATGCACTGGCTGCCCGGCGATCCCATTCTCATCTATGTGACCTCCGACCAGTTCAAGCAGTACACGCAAGAAGAGATCGACCAGTTGCGGCACGAGTATGGCCTGGACAGGCCTGTGCTGGTCCAGTACGCGGAC
>CAZCCL010000180.1:0-3591 GCA_964497095.1 uncultured Gaiellales bacterium
CGGCCCGCGGCTCCTCTGCCTCCGACTCCGCCGGCGCCCGCCTACCCTGGGCGTATCCGGACACCGTCATCGGCACCGATTCCCACACCACCATGATCAACGGCCTGGGTGTACTCGGTTGGGGGGTGGGGGGCATCGAGGCCGAAGCGGTCATGGTGGGACAACCCTACTTCATGCTGGTTCCCCAGGTGGTCGGAGTGCGTATGGTGGGCGGGCTGCCCGACGGGGCTACCGCTACCGACCTGGTCCTCACTGTGACCGAGGTCCTCAGGGGGCTGGGCGTGGTCGGTCGTTTCGTGGAGTATTTCGGCCCTGGGGCCGAGGGTCTGAGCCTGGCCGACCGGGCGACCGTAGCCAACATGGCCCCCGAGTACGGGGCTACCTGCGGTTTCTTCCCCGTGGACGGAGAGACGTTCGCCTATCTGCGGCAGACAGGGCGCTCAGAGGAGGTCTGCGCCCGGGTAGAGGCATACTGTCGTTCCCAGACCCTCTGGCGGGAACCGGGATCACCCGACCCCGAGTACTCCTGGGTGGTCGAACTCGACCTTTCCGAGGTCAGGCCCAGCCTGGCCGGCCCGCGGCGCCCGCAGGAGCGCGTCCAGTTGGAAAAGGCGAAGGAAGGTTTTCACAAGAATCTCTCGGCGCTCAGCCGGGGGAGAAGCGACCCGATCAGGACCAAGGTGGAACTCGACAACAAGCGCGAGACCATTGCGGACGGCAGCATCGTCATCGCCTCGATCACCAGTTGCACCAACACGTCCAACCCGGCTCTGATGCTGGAAGCGGGCCTGCTGGCCCGTAATGCGGTCGAGCTCGGTCTGACGCCCCCGCGCTGGGTGCGGACCAGCATGGCCCCGGGCTCCCGGGCAGTGACCGGCTATCTGGCCGACGCCGGGCTGCTGGAGCCGATGGAGGCGCTGGGCTTCGCGGCCGTGGGCTACGGCTGTGCCACCTGCATCGGCAACAGCGGGCCCCTGCCGGAAGCCTTGTCCCGGGCGATCGTCGAAGACGGATTGGTGGTGGCCGCCGTGCTCAGCGGCAACCGCAATTTCGAGGCCCGCATCCATCCTCTGGTGAGGGCCAACTATCTTGCGTCTCCGCCTCTGGTGGTGGCCTACGCTCTGGCCGGGACGGTCGACATCGACCTGACCCAGGAGCCGCTGGGCGTCAGGGCCGATGGCCGTCCGGTCTACCTGGCCGATCTATGGCCCTCTTCGAGCGAGGTGGAGGAACTGACCGCCGCCGTCCTCCGCCCGGAGGTGTTCCTGAAGGAGTATCGGGTGGCCCTCGAGGGGAGCGAGGCCTGGCGCCGGATGGCGGTGCCCCGGGGTGTCCTCTACAAGTGGGACCCAGGCTCCAC
Organism: uncultured Gaiellales bacterium; assembly: GCA_964497095.1. Classification (GTDB taxonomy): domain Bacteria; phylum Actinomycetota; class Thermoleophilia; order RBG-16-64-13; family RBG-16-64-13; genus CAVPLM01. Next base: position 1,361 of record CAZCCL010000180.1, read on the forward strand.
CTACGTGCGCGAGCCCCCTTTCTTCGAGGAGTTCAGCGCTCAGCCGGAGCCGCCTCCCGACATCTTGGACGCGCGGGTTCTGGGGATCTTTGGGGATTCGGTAACCACCGATCACATCTCCCCGGCGGGCTCGATCGCCCCGGACAGCCCGGCCGGTCGCTACCTGCAGGAGCAGGGAGTAGAGCCGTGCGACTTCAACACGTATGGCGCCAGGCGCGGGAACCACGAGGTCTTGCTGCGGGGGACGTTCGCCAACGTCCGCCTGCACAACCTGATGGCCCGGGGTCGCGAAGGGGGCTGGACGACGCACTATCCGTCGGGCGAAGTGCTCTCTATCTACGATGCGGCGATGCGGTACAAGGCCGAGTCGGTGCCCTTGGTGATCTTCGCAGGCAAGGAGTACGGCACCGGCAGCTCGCGTGACTGGGCGGCTAAGGGTACGGCGCTGTTGGGGGTGCGGGCGGTGATAGCCGAGAGCTTCGAGCGCATCCATCGTAGCAACCTGGTGGGGATGGGCGTGCTGCCGCTGGAGATGGCGAGCGTGACCGCGCAGAGCCTAGATCTGGATGGCTCGGAGACCGTGGATATCGAGGGCATCGAGGGCGGCCTGACCCCGGGGGCCGAGATCATCGTGAGCCTGCGAGGCGGAGGCGCTGGAGATCGCGTACTGTCCTGCCGGGCCCGTCTCGATTCCACAGTGGATGCCGACTACTTCCGGCACGGCGGCGTCCTACCCCGGGTACTGCGGCGCAAGTTGAGCGGGTAGAGCCGCGGGGAGCCGCAGGGGAGTCGTCTCAGGGCTCCGGCGGGGATGCTTGCGGGTGCGCCCCGGTGTCAAGTTCCGCTATCTCGACGGGGGCTTCGTCGAGTTCCTCCGGGACTGCCTTGGGCTTTCGGAGCCTGCCCCGCTGGGCGTAGGCCCGGGTGACCTCCGCTCCGAAGATGACGATGTACGCCGAGTAGTACATCCAGATCATTATCACGGCGAGGGAGCCGGCCGCGGCGAAGGCCGATCCCGGAGTGGTCCGTCCCAGGTAGCGCCCGATCACGTAGTTACCAATGGTGAACAGGACGGCGGTGACGGAGGCTCCCATGAGGATGTAGAGGAAACGGATCTTGATATTGGGGAGCGCTCGAAAAATGATCGTCAAGAACATGGTGATCACCACCAGCGAAAAAGCGATCCCGCTCAGCTGAAGTAGCCAGCTGGGCATGGGAAGGCGGTCGGAGAAGTAGCCGGTGATGGCACTCACCGCTGTGTTGGCGAGCATGCTGGCGACGAACATGAAGCCGATCCCGATGACCATCCCCACGTCGATGAGTTTTCCGAAAACGAAGCCCAAGAAACCGCTGCCGCCATGCCCGGGGACGCCCCAGATGTCGTTGAGGGCTCCCCGGACGGCGCCGATGATGCGGGTCGAGGCCCAAATGAGCAGGAGGATCGCGAGCACCGTGGCCACCGTCAGCCCCCCGCTTGCATAGATGCCGGCCAGCATGTCTTGGATGAAGAGGGCCACGTCCTTTCCGAATATCTCGATGAGTCGGTCCACCACCAAACCCTCGCTGGCACTCTTTCCGAAGAAGACAGAGGCCAAAGAGACGACGATCACGAGCATCGGTGCCAGGCTGAAGGCGCCGAAGTAGGCTATCGCTCCCGCCATGCGGCTGACGTTGTGTGCCAGCATTCCCTCGAAGGCGTCCTTTAACAGTCCGCCGAACGGGGCAAGCGGACGAAGGAGTCTCTTGAGGAATCTGCCGAAACTTCTGAGGGCTTTCCCCATCTCACCGCGCGTGACGCTTGACATCGTCATCAACTGATTCTCCAGAGGATACCAGGGCCCTCCGCGCGGTCAAACGGGCGGGCGGACCTCGAGCCGGCACTCGACGTGCGGCTGCAACGGTCGGCCGGAGGGGCCTTCTGGGGCCGGGAGGCTCCGCCAGGACGCACTGCGGCTGGGGCTCTCTCTACCGTCGGTCCAGCCGGGAGGCTCCGGAGCGCTTGACGAACGGTTTGGCCCGAATCATCCGACCAGTCTTCCCGCGGCCTCCAACCTGGCCGAAACGTCGTCAAGGCCCAGGTCGTGAAGACCCGCGCGCGTCTGCAGGCCGGTTTCGGTGTCCCAGCCGTTCAATTCGTAGAATCGGTCCAGCATCTGGTCCCACTTGTCCACGTCGCACTTGAAGCCCGCGAACGGACCGCTGTCCACCGGCTCTTCCACGTACCTTCTCGG
>CAZCCL010000181.1:0-3494 GCA_964497095.1 uncultured Gaiellales bacterium
CGATGGAGTCCACATCGGGTTTGTTCATCTGGCCCAGGAATTGCCGGGCGTACGCCGAGAGACTCTCGACGTACCGACGCTGGCCCTCCGCATAGATGGTGTCGAAAGCAAGACTGGACTTCCCCGAGCCGGAGAGTCCGGTGATGACTATGAAGCGGTCTCGTGGCAGAGCCAGAGAGATGTCCTTGAGATTATGCTCCCGGGCCCCCACGACGATGATCTGATCAGCGCCCATGGCACCAGGATTCTAGCAGGTGGCCGGGACGGTGGACCCGGAAGGCCTGGCGAGGCCGGGCCCCAAGCCTAGGGGATGGTGGCCAGGCGGGCTTTGAGCATTCTGATAGTCTCGCGCTGAGCCTCGAGAGCGGGGTGATCGGCGGAGTCCACCTTGCCGTGGAAAAGGGCCAGGTTCATCTGCTCCCGCTGCAATCGCTTCAGCCAGGAGCGGGCCACCGGTCCCTTCTCCTTCTTGATGCGACGGAGAGCCGCCCGCCGTCGCCGGCCGCTCTGCAGGTTATGGAACTCGGCCTCGGTCAGCACGTCGCTCCCCACCTCCATAGCGATCAGGCGTGCGAACGCTTGACCTTCCCGCCGTTGGGCGACGACCGCCAGAAGCAGTAGGAACAGCAAGAAGGGCATCCCTTTGATGACCAGGGCTAGGGTGAACTCTCCGGCGCTGCTGGCCATGAGGGAATCGAGCCAGGGTGAGTTCCACACGAAGTGCGCAGCCCACGCCAGGATCGCGAAGAGGGCGGCGACCGCTACCCGTCTGCGAAGCGGATGAGAGCGCTGCGTGATCAGATAGGCGATTCCGAAGCCCATCAGACCGGTGAAAAGCGTGTGGCTGTAGAGTCCGGCGAGGACCACGCGGACGAAGAAGGTGTTGATCACCGGCCCCAATTGGCCGGCGCCGGCTTCGGCGGTGGCATACATGAAGTACTGCACATTCTCCACCACTTGGAAGCCGAGTCCGATCATGGCTCCGTAGATCAACCCGTCCATCAGACTGTCTATCTCGCTGCGGGCCATCAAGAAGATGACCACGAGACCGGCTCCCTTGTAGAGCTCCTCGTTGATGGGGGCGACGATGGCCGCTCCCCAAGAATCCACTGTTTCCGCCGGCAAGATGTGCTGCAGGAAGCTCAGCATCGACGAATTCGCGACCGCGGAGAACGACAGAGCCACCACTCCCCCCCACATGACGGCCACGGCGATGAGAGAGGCGGGCTCGGGCTCGAACATGTCGAACCTGTAGATGATGAGACCGGCAGGTATCGCCGTCACCGCCAAGAGGACGATCGAGAGCAACCAGGCTCCGGGGTACGTGTTCACGTAGGCGAGTTGCTCGATACCGACGATCAGAACGCCCCCGGCCATGAGCGCAATAAACAGCCAATAGGCCGGCTGTCTGCCCAGGTTCAACGCGGTATAACCATGGTCTCGAGCATGGTGTCCAGATCGGCCTGTACTCTGGGTAGCTGGCCGGCTGGGGCCACGGCCAACATGACCACACCGGTCCCGTCCTCAGTTGCCGCAACCAGCTCGCCTTCCAGACGGCTCGAGTCCGCCGTTCCGGAGAAGAGCACGGTCAGAGCGGGCACACCGCCCGCGATCGATGACTCCCCCGCCGGCAAGGCGCTGTACGAGTCGAACTCGGCTCTCAGGTCGTCAAGCTCCATAGCCAGAAGCTCCTCGGTGCTGCCGTCGTACGCCTCCGCGGCGAACACGGCGATCGCACCTGCCCGCTTGAGGGAGACGGCATTCGGACCCACCTGCCACACGTCCGCAGCGGAGGTCCATCCTGCTGCCGGCGTGATCGTCACGTCTCCACCCAGTTCGATCGGTTCCGGTTTGTTCGCGCCGGCAGGCGCCGCGATGGTCGCCAGAAGGAGAGTGAAGAGCAGCCAGCCGATCATGACGGCTACCAGGATCAAAGGACCTCGCCAGGGAGAGGACCGTGGTCCAGGGGCGGGGACAGGACGAGGGGGCGCCCCGCGAGCGGTGTAGATGGGTAAGTCGCCCTGGTTCACAGTAGTCTCCGCCCGTCCTTCCGCCCCAGAAAGCACAAGGGCCCCGCCGTCATCACGGTGGGGCCTTCTGGGTCCGGTCCAGTCTTGGTCCGGAAGCCTAGGTGGAGGTAAGGGGACTCGAACCCCTGGCCTCAACGCTGCCAGCGTCGCGCTCTCCCAGCTGAGCTATACCCCCACGGGGAGCGGCCTCGGATTATAGCCGCTGACCGACCCTACTGCAACCGGAGCCGCACCCATCCTCACGTCCCTACTACTCCACACTTTCGGCCGGCGCCTGCTTCCACAGCACGTCCAGCCGGTAGAACTCCCGAGCGGTAGGGGTGAAAACGTGCACCACGAAATCGAGGTAGTCCAGAAGGATCCATTCCCCGCCGCCGGCGCCCTCGCTGCCGGTCGGCAGGAGACCGGCTTCCCGCTTGAGTCGGAAGCCAATCTCTTCCGCGATCCTGCGGGTCAACCGCACGTTGCGACCGGTGCACAGGACGAAGTAGTCCGTATAGGTGACCAGTTCGTGCATGTCGAGCACCTTCACGTCTTCAGCCTTCACCGCCGCCGCCGCCATCGCCGCGAGAAGGGCGCGTTCATGGATCAGCTCGAGCTCCCGGTCGGACCCAGCCGCGGAAGGCCGCTCTCGCTGGGAAAGACTGTGAAGACCTGGAATCGCCGGCTCGTCAACCATGCCGTCGACTTACTCCCATTCGATGGTGGACGGGGGCTTGCTGGAGATATCGAGCACCACGCGGTTGACGCCGGGAACCTCGTTGATGAGTCGCTGGGAGATCCGCTCCAAGAGGTCGTACGGCAGACGGGCCCAATCGGCGGTCATGGCGTCGTCGGAGGTGACGGCCCGTATGACGATGGGATAGGCATACGTGCGCTCATCGCCCATGACTCCCACGCTGCGGATGGCAGGCAACACCGCGAACGACTGCCAGAGCTCCCGGTAGAGACCGGCCCGCTTGACTTCGTCCAACAGTACGGCGTCGGCCTCCCGCAGTATGTCCAGCCTCTCCCGGGTCACTTCCCCGATGATGCGGATGGCCAGCCCCGGGCCCGGGAAGGGTTGTCGCCACACCATGTCCTCCGGGAGGCCCAGCTCCTCGCCCACCACCCGTACCTCGTCCTTGAACAGCATCCGGAGCGGTTCCACCAGTTCGAAGTCCACGTCGTCGGGTAGCCCCCCGACGTTGTGGTGCGACTTGATCACGGCCGCCGCACTGGTCCCCGACTCGATCACGTCCGGATAGATCGTGCCCTGCACGAGGAACCTCGACTTTCCCAGCTTGTGGGACTCTTCCTCGAAGGTGCGGATGAACTCCTCTCCGATGATCTTCCGCTTCTGTTCGGGCTCCGTCACCCCCGCCAGTCTCCCCACGAAGCGGTCCTGCGCCCGCACGTGCACCAGAGGGATGTGAAAATGGCGGCGGAACGTGTCCTCGACCTGTTCGGCCTCGTTCTTCCGGT
>CAZCCL010000182.1:0-3466 GCA_964497095.1 uncultured Gaiellales bacterium
GACCCAGCAGATCCATGAGGAACGCCCCCACCATCTCAGCCAAGGCCGCGGGGGCCGTCACGCGTAGGGCCCGGTCCGTCCCGCTGTCCCCGATAGCGCGACCGGCGGCCGAGGCTTCGACCATCAACCGTTGAACAGGTTGCGGAGCTTGTGAAGCACACCCTCGGGCTTCGAAGCGTAGTGCTCCGCGGTGAGGGTATCGTCGAGATCCCGAAGGAGTTGGCGATGCTGCTCGTCCAGATCGTGGGGTATCAGCACCGTAACGAGTATCTCCTGGTCGCCGCGGCCGTGCCCGTTCAGATGCGGCACTCCCCTACCCCGCAGCACTTTCCTCTCGCCGGGCTGAGTACCGGGCTCGAATTCCACCTCCACCTCGCCGTCCAGAGTGGGGATGGTCAGGGTGGCCCCCAGGGCGGCTTGGACCATAGTGAGTTCGATATCGTGCAGGATGTCGTCACCGCGCCGCGTGAACAGCTCGTGCGGTTCCACCCGGACCCGCACGTACAGGTCGCCCGCGCGGGCGCTTCGCTCTCCCGCGCCCCCTCGTCCGGAGGCCCGGATCTGCTGCCCTTCATCGACGCCGGCGGGAATCTGCACGGTGACCTTTCGCTCGGCGATCACCCTGCCCTCGCCGCGGCATTCCTTGCAGGGCGAACCGATGACCTGTCCCATGCCCGAGCACCGTGGGCACGGACCGGTCTGCACGAACTGGCCCAACATGGTACGACGAATAGTGCGCACTCGGCCCAGTCCCCCACACTGGCTGCAGGTCTCCATCGAGGATGGATCGGTGGTGCCCACTCCCTCGCAGGTGGGACACGTGGCTTGAGCGCTGAATGTGATCTCCTTTTCCACCCCGAAGGCGGCCTCCTCGAGGGTGAGGCGCACTTCGACGGCCAGATCGTCGCCCCGGGCAGGCCCGCTGGGCTGAGCGGCCGCAAACGGACCGCCGCCTCCGAAGGAGCCGAACAGGCTCTCGAAGAGATCGGAGAACCCCGGGAAGTCGTCGAAGCCGAAGCCCCCGGCGCCGCCCGCGCCCCGCCCCCGCAGTCCTTCGTGCCCGTAGGCGTCGTAGAGTCTGCGCTTGTCGGCATCGCAGAGGACTTCGTAGGCCTCGGTGGCTTCTTTGAACTTCTCTTCACATTCGGGGTCGCACTGGTTGACGTCGGGATGGTGCTCCCGCGCCAGCTTGCGGTACGCCCTCTTTATCTGCTGAAGGTCGGCGTCTCGTTCGACTCCGAGCACCTCGTAGTAATCTCGTTTCATCTACCCGCGTCTCATTCGTACCGCGACCCAACGAGCTCGGAAAGACGTTGCGCGGTCTCCCGCACCGTGGCGATAGCCGTCTCATAGTCCATGCGGGTGGGACCGACCAGGCTGACCGTGCCCAATCGGCGCTGGGGCAGCCCGTAGCTGGCCGCCACTAAGGAGAACGGCTGCAAAGCGGTGGCCTGGTGCTCGCTGCCGATCCTCACCACGACCGTACCCGCGTCCAGTGCAGCCCTCAACACCCGCAGCAGCAGGAACCGTTCTTCCAGAAGAGAGAGCAGATCGCGGAGCGAGGAGACATCCTGCAGATTCGGTTCGACCAGCAGCCGTGAAGCCCCGCCCACAAAAAGCTCCTCTTGGGATTGCTCGTCCACCAGGTTCTCGAGGGCGGGCGCCAGGGCTCGAAGGAAATCACCTTCTCGGGGACTCAACTCGGGATTCTCGAGCGCCCGCCGGATCAGCCGCGCGGTCAGCGTGTGATCGTTGAGGGTCTCGTTCAAATAGGTGCGCGCCCACTCGACCAGGCCCGGATCGACGGCGCCCGGCCAATCGATCACGCCCTTCATGACCCCGCCGGTAGAGACGATGAACACGTACATCAGCTGAGTGGGATGCAGGGCCAAGAGCTCCACGTGACACAGGCGGGCGCCGCTCACCCGAGGGGCCAGGGCCAGAGCCAGCAGATTGGTGGCCTTCGACATCGCGTCGGTAGCCTGATGGAGCGCGGTGTCGATCTCGCCCGCGAGCTCTTCTGTGAGCAGTGTGTCCAGGATATCCGGATAGTGACTCGGATGAATCCTGGAGCGATTCACGGCGCCACTCATGAGGTGGTCGACAAACTCCCGATAGCCCAGGTCGGTGGGGATCCGGCCGGCGGAGGTGTGCGGGTGAGTGAGGTAGCCCCTCTCTTCGAGCAGCGCGAACTCGCTTCTCACGGTGGAGGAGGAGACGTTCAGCCCAGCGGGGCCGGCCAACTCTTTGGACGGCACAGGGGCCCCACTGACTATGTACCGCTCGGTGACGGTGTTAAGGATCGTTTTTTGTCGCTCTGTAAGTGCCATCGCCTATCGGCGCCTGTGTGAGCTTTGACTCTCCCGGCGGGGCCAGAAGAGCCGAGATGACCGTGTTGCTGATATCCAAAAACCCTGGATTCAAGCGCAGTTTACCATAGTGCCTTTCCAGGCAGCCCCGGCCCAAGAGCCGGTCTCGCGCGGAGGTGTCGAGCACCGGCAGAACCTCGGTCTCGTCTACACCTTCTCTCGTGCGAAGGCCGAGCATCGCCTTCTCCCAGAGCCTGGTGCGGGGCGAAAGGGCCTCGGTCCGCGGTCCGGAGCCGGCCAGGTAATCCTCGACCGAACGGGGGTTGGTCCACCGCTCGCCGCCGGCCGTGGAAACGGCGGCGGCCCCTATGCCCAGATAGTCCTCCCCTCTCCAGTAGGCCTGATTGTGCCGGCACTCGTGACCGGGTAGGGCGAAGTTCGACACCTCGTACCGCCGGTAGCCGGCCGCTTCGAGCCTCGCGACCGCGCGCGAGTAGTGGCGCTCGGCCCAGGTGGCGGCCCTGGCGCGGGCACCCGGCCCACAGGTCGCGTCGACATGCGTGTCGTACCCAGCCGTATAGGTGAGGTCGTAGAGGGATATGTGGGTCGGCCCCGCGGCCAGGGCCGCCTCGAGATCGGCTACAGCGTCCCTCCAGGTCTGGCCGGGGATCCCGAACACCAGGTCGAGGTTCCAGTCGCTCCACCCTGCCTCCGCGATCGCGGTGAGGGCCTCCTCGATCTCCTCCTGAGTCACCCTCCGGCCCAGCGCTGCGCGAAGCCCCGGCGAGAAGGACTGTACCCCCAGGGAGAGCCGCGTCGCCCCCGCCTGCCTCATACCCTCCAGCAGCCGCCGGTCGATGATCCCGGGGTTGGCCTCGACCGTCAACTCCGCATCCGGGCCGCGGAGCCATCCTGCCAGTTCCTGGACGAGATCCAGGAGACCCTCTTCCGGCAGTACGGTGGGAGTTCCACCCCCTATGTAGATGGTCTCGAAACGACCCCGACCCAGATCGCCCGCGCCGGGCGCGGCACCCGCGGACCCGTTGGCTGCCGCTGCCTGCGCAGCCAGGCGCATAGCCAGCTCGGCCCGCAGCGTCTCGAGATATTGGTCCACCCGTCCCGCCCGGGCGTGGGGGCCTAATGGTTCGGAGACAAAA
>CAZCCL010000183.1:0-3263 GCA_964497095.1 uncultured Gaiellales bacterium
CCTTCACCTGGACGTACTGGCCCTCGCCGAGAACGAGCTCGAGACTGCGGCCGAAAGTGTCGCTTGGGCTCTCGAGCGGCTGATGACGGATTCTCCCGGTTCTTCGACGGAGTACTCGCCCGGGGAGGGGCCGTGACCGAGCGGACACCGCCCGCATCCGGCCGGGAAGCGATCCGGAGAGGCTCGGCGGCAGGGAGGAGGGCCCAGACCGCAGCGGAGATGGCGGCGAGTGATCAGGGGCCGGCAGGGGCGGATCGTCCTCTGACTCTGGGCACTGCCGGACATATCGATCACGGCAAGACTACTCTCATCAAAGCCCTGACCGGGCGCGACACCGATCGCCTCAAGGAGGAGAAGGAGCGCGGCATCAGTATCGAACTGGGCTTCGCCGAGCTGGTGCTGCCCAGCGGCCGGCGTCTAAGCGTGGTCGACGTGCCGGGGCACGAGCGTTTCGTGAAGACCATGGTGGCCGGAGCTACCGGCATCGACCTGTTCATGCTGGTGGTGGCGGCCGACGACGGCGTCATGCCTCAGACCCGCGAGCATCTGCGCATCATCGAGTTGCTGGGCATTCCCAGCGGGTTGGTCGCTCTCACCAAGACCGATGTGGTCGATGCCGACCTGGCCGAACTGGCCCGGGCGGACGTGGAGGAACTGCTGGTCACGACTCCCTACGGCGGAGCGCCGATAGTGCTGGTGAGCGGCGCGACCGGAGAGGGACTGGCCGAACTGGTGGCCGCCCTCGACCGCTTGGGTGCGACGGTCCCGCCCCGCCGTGCCTACCCGGCGACGCGTGTGCCGATCGACCGGGTCTTCTCCCTTAAAGGCATCGGTACGGTGGTGACCGGCACCCTGTGGTCGGGGAATCTGAGTGCGGAGGATACGATCGTAGTCCTCCCTCCGCGCGTCGCCCGCGGCCCCGGGGGATTGCGGGAGGTGCGGGTGAGGAGCGTGCAGGTGCACGATCGGGAGGTGGCGGCCGCTGTCGGTGGGCAGCGGGTGGCTCTGAGTCTCACCGGGGTCGACCGGGGCGAGCTCGACCGTGGCCAATGGATAGTGAAAGAGCCGGACATCCTACCTACGTTTCTGGCCGACGTGCGTCTCAGGCTGCTGCCTGAGGCATCCGCTTCTCTGCCCCGGGTGCACCGGGCACGGGTGGACCACGGCACGGCTGAGATCCTTGCCAAAGTGGTGCTGGCCGACCGCGATTCTCTGGAGCCCGGGGATTCCTGCTACGCGCAGCTGCGTTTCGAGGACCGGGCCCTCGTATACCCCGGAGACCAATTCATACTGCGTTCGGTGACTCCCGTGACCACTATCGGCGGCGGCCGGGTGATCGATCCCGCGCCGCACAAGCACGGGACAGGACCACGCTGGCACGACCGCCTGGCCTTGTTGGAGCAGGGACCGGCGGATGCCGTCGCCGACCTCCTGCTGGAAGAATCCTTCCCGAAGTCGGTCGCCCGGGGGAGACTGGAGGCCAGTCCTTACCTCTGGCGCTTCGCCGACGCGGAGATCGGCGCGGCAGTCGCCGACCTGCTGGCCGACGGCCGCGCCCTGGCCGCGGGTGTCACCGCCGGGGCCCCGGTGGGGGCCGGTGCCCGCCTGTTTCACGGTCGATCGCTGCTGAGCCTGACCGATGTCGCTCGCGATGCCCTACGGGCTCGGGCTGAGAGGGACGCGCTCGACCCCTACCTCACCCTGGGCGAGCTACGTAGGGAATTGTGCGGAGGCAGGGAGTGGCCGGCGCTCGATGCCGCCCTCGAGCGACTGCAGGCAGCGGGAGAGGTGATACGCACCGACCATGGTCTCCGCTGGGCCGAGGCCACCATGCTCGATGATCTCCAGACGGGGGCGATCGAGGGCCTGCTCGCGCAGTTCCAGTCCGCGGGCGTCGCGAACACCGCCGAGACGCCGAGCGTGGCCGCCGCGGCCGCGGCGGCGGGACTGGCGGTTCGTGACGCCCAGAGGATCGTGGACGCCATGGTCCGTCAAGGGCGGCTGGTCAGGGTAGGTGAGGATCTCTACTATCCACCGGAGCGCTTGACTGAGGTCCTCGACCGATTGGTGGGGGCTATGGAGGCGGCGGGGCCACTCACTCTGGCCGAAGCTCGCGATCTGCTGGGCACCTCCCGACGGTATGCACAGGCTCTTCTTGAGCACATGGATTCCGAGGGCCTGACCCTCCGGGTGGGAGAGGCGCGGCGCCAGCGGCGCCGGCGCCGGTAAGCCCTGAACGGTCGGACCAGTCCACTAACCCACCCCGAAGCCCCGAAAGGAGCGAACAGTGCAGGAGGATCTACAGGCCACCATCAGCCGCCTGAACGACATCCACGAGATCCAGAACCTGATGGGTAGATACGAGTTCCTGACCACCGCCAACCTGTTCACCGAGACGGTGGAGCTCTTTGCCAAGACAGTCGCCCAGAAGATCGAGATCGGTCCCTTGGGTGTGTGGGACGGCATGGACGCCGCCTATCGCTGCTTCCACGGCTTCCACAACTGGACCTCCAAGGTCGGGGTACCCATCGAGGGGCAGATGATGCAGCACACCTTGGCCACTCCGGTGATCGAGGTAGCCAAAGACGGCCGGACGGCCAAGGGGGTGTGGATGAGTCCGGGCCATGAAGCCCGGGTCCTCGGCGGCAAACTGACGGCCCTATGGGTCTGGGGCACCTACGGCGAGGACTTCCTGAAGGAAGACGGCGCCTGGAAGATACGCAACCATCACGTCTACCTGAATATCATCACTCCGTTCGACGTGCCGTGGACGGCGGAGAAGCCCGGGGACCCCGGGGACATCGGAGACATCTTCCCCCGGGGGCTCCCGGACGAGTACAAGCCGAATCGTCCCAGCACCTACACCTGGATGTATTCCTCGCAGGCGGTGATGGAGCTCGTGCCACTTCCCCCCGAGCCCCACGCCACTTACGACCCGGCGACCGACTACGTCAAGTAGTGCGAACGGAGGTATCTACATGAGCGAGCGCCAAGAGCTCACCGCTGAAGAGAAAGCCAAGCCCTACGCCAAGTACCACTACCTACCCTCGGCGCAGCCTGCGCCCGACCATGCCGAGATGCTCAAGGACCTGAAGCCCCTGGACCCCGCCCAGGCCGACCGCATCCAGGACGTGAACGACCTGCTCTCCCCCGGCTACACCGAGGGCGAGAACGGCTACTGCGTCATGCCCGACGGCAGCGGATACATAGCTCTCCGCCATCCCATGCCGGGAGCCACCTCGGAGATGATCGACTGGTGGTTC
>CAZCCL010000184.1:0-3254 GCA_964497095.1 uncultured Gaiellales bacterium
CCGGCCATCCGTCCCCTGCTCCCGCGGTTCCCACGGTGTGTCCACCTCATCCTAGATAGCACCCCTCTCCCTCGGTTCCTTTGTCGCGGCCAACACTTCAGCCGCTCCGCTATTCGCCTTCCTCAGCCGGCGGTTTCGGACCCATCTTGAAGCCGGGCTGAGCGCCCGTGCGTCTGATCGGCCCGTGAGCCGCTTCGTATCTCGCGATGTTCTCCTGGAGCGCCTCCGCGATCCTCTTCGCATGCGCCGGACTGGTGATCACCCGAGACACCACCGTGCCTGCAGCACCCATCACCATGGTGAAGTCGAGCACGAATTCGTCGCCCGTATGTTGCACTATCATGCCGTTGGCGTACACGCCCCCCGTGATCTGCTCGGGCATACGCAGGTTTATCTCCGTTCTCTTCCCCCCGTTACCCCCGCGCTGGGGGTTCCTGGGATTCGGACTCGCTGCCATAGGTACCTCCTAAGGGACGCCGGCGGCCCACGCGGCGCCGTTTCTCATCAGACCGGCGAATTGCCGGAACAGATAGTAGCTGTCGTGCGGGCCCGGTCCCGCTTCTGGATGGTACTGGACGGAGTAGACCGGGAGTTCCAGCAGCCGCAGACCTTCGACCGTGCCGTCGTTTAAATTCAGGTGCGTCACCTGCACGGGCCCGAAGTCGGATCCCATCACCATGTCCCCGGCCCGTAGTCCGGCCATCCCCCCCTCACCCACCACGGATCCCCGAGCCAGAGCGCTGCGCACCACCTCCGGCGGCTCGACGGCGAAGCCGTGGTTCTGGCTGGTGATCTCCACCCGCCCCGTCAGATAGTCGCGCACGGGATGGTTGATGCCCCGATGGCCGAACTTGAGTTTGTAGGTGCAGAAACCCACCGCCTGAGCCAGCAACTGGTGGCCCAGGCATATGCCGAAGAGCGGCACCCCGCCGACGAGGCCGCGGACGGTCTCCACCGCATACTCCACCGCCGCCGGGTCGCCAGGCCCATTGGAAAGGAACACCCCGTCGGGCTCCAGAGCCAGGATCTGTTCCGCCGTCCAGAAAGCCGGGACCACTGTCACCCGGCAGCCGACCGCGGCAAGGTTCCTGAGAATGCTGCGTTTGATGCCATAGTCGACGGCCACCACGTCGAACTCGGCCTCGACCGGAGGGGCGCCCGCTCCGGGTGCCCGCTCGGGAGGCACCCACTCGTAGGGCTCACGGCAGGTGACGGCGCTCGCCAAGTCGAGGCCCGTCATGGAGGGGAAACCCCTGGTCTCCGCGAGCAGTTCGTTCACCTTGAGGCCCGGCCCCGCGGCTACGCACGCCGTCATGGCTCCACGCTCCCGGATCCGCCTGGTCAGCGCCCTGGTATCTATGCCGCCCACGCCCACGATGCCGCGGTCGGTCAGCCAGTCGACCCATGCCTCCGGACAGGTGGCGTTCCAGGCAGTGTTCTTGATCTCCCGCACGATGATGGCCCGGGAATGCACCTCAGCCGATTCGAGCAGGTGGTCGGAGGCCCCATAGTTGCCGATCATGGGGTAAGTGAAGGTGACCATCTGCCCATGATAAGAGGGGTCGGTGGCGATCTCCTGATACCCGGTCATGCCCGTGTTGAACACCACCTCACCGAGCACCCGGCCCCGTGCCCCGAAGCCGAAGCCGGCGAACACGGTGCCGTCGGTCAGCACCACGTAGCCGGGAACCTCGCCCCGATACATCAGACCTCTCCCCGGGCGCGCGCGAAGCGGCGCGCCCCGTCCACGACCGTTAACCGCACCCGCCCGGTCAGCGTCTCGCCCAGGAAGGCGCAGTTGCGGCTCTTGCCTCGCAGAGCCGCCGGCGTCACCTCCCAGGTCTCGTCCAGATCGACCACGCAGAAGTCGGCGGGCGCGCTCTCGGCCAGGCGAGGAGGAGTCAGGCCCAAGACCCGGCAGGGAGCGGACGACATGGTCTCCACCAGACGCGCCAGCGGGAGCTCCTCCGTAAGGACCAGACCGGTGTAGAGCGCGGCGAAAGCCGTCTCCAGACCGGTGCTGCCGCTGGCGGCCTCCTCGATGGGCACCTCCTTCTCCTGAGGGGCGTGGGGGGCGTGATCGGTGCCGACACAGTCGATGATCCCGTCCGCCAAAGCATCTACCAGGGCATCCCGGTCCTCCGCGGAACGGAGGGGCGGATTCACCCTAAGGTTCTGGTCGAAGCTACTCAGACGCTCGTCGGTCAGAAGCAGGTGGAGCGGAGTGGCCTCTGCAGTCACGGGGAGGCCCTCGCTCTTGGCGCGGCGCATCAGTCGGACGCTGTCCGCCGAGGAGAGGTGCTGGAAGTGGACGAGGGGAACGGCAGGGCCCTCGGTCCGGCTCGGCGTCCGGGCAGGGCTGTCTGCGCTGACGCCGCCCCGGGCGGCCGTCAGCCGCATTTCTTCGCCGTCGATGTAGCGGACCACCTCCAGGTCGCGGGCGAGTGGCCCCGATTCGCACGCCGAAGGGATCCCTCGGAGGCCCAGGCGCGCACTCCATCTGCCCTCGTGCATGACGCCGTCCAGCGAGAGGCTTGTGTCCTCGAGATGGAGCAGCACGGGACGCCCCGTGCCTCGGGCATAACGCAAGGCGTGGAGCAGCAGATCGGCATCGGACACGGGCTTGCCATCGTCGGCGAAAGCGACCACCCCGGCATCCGCCAACTCCAGCATCTCGGCCAACTCTTCGCCCTTGAGGCCTTTGCTCACCGAACCCACCTGCCCCACCCGGACCACCGCCTCCTTGCCCGCCTGATCCAGTATCCACGAGGCGATGGCTCCGGAGTCGACCACCGGGTCGGTGTTGGCCATGCCGATGACCGTGACGTATCCCCCGGCAGCGGCGGCCATGGATCCCGAACCAAGGTCTTCCTTGTACTCGTACCCGGGGGTGCGCAGATGGGTGTGGGGGTCGACGAATCCCGGGAACACCCAACAGCCGGCAAGGTCGGCCAGTACCTCTACTCCGGCCGAGCGCCGCACCTTTTCGCCCGCCCCGGCGATCTTGCCATCTTCGACCAGAAGGTCGCCCATGAGGTCGACATCGTGTTCAGGGTCGAACAGATGCACGTCGGGAAGAAGGAATCGTTCGGGGGACATCGCGCGGCAGGCGAGTCTGGGCGCGGAAGGACGGGGGTAGGTGTCCATCCAGGTTCCTTTCGGTCTCACGGGACTCGTTTAAAGGCTGCCCTATGGTATCGCGGACGGCGCCCACGTTCCAGATCAGGGTCTCCCCTCGTCGAGCCAGACCGGGA
>CAZCCL010000185.1:0-3232 GCA_964497095.1 uncultured Gaiellales bacterium
GAGTTCCGCGACATGCTCGCCACCCTCGAACCGGAGGGCGTGGAGCAATCGCGCGCCAACCAGGACGGCAGGTTCTTCGCCGACGAACCCACCAACATCATCGTCATGGCGGAAGAGGTGGAACTGCCGGTGACCAATCCCCGGCCCAAGTTCAATCCCGGCCTGGGAGAGCCTCATCAGGGCGCGGTCAAGGTCATGCACTACATCATGCGCAGGCCCGAGGTCTTTCCCAACGACTACTACAAGCTCTGGCGCCAGGCGCACGACGAGGCCCTGGCCGAGTCTCCGTATGCGCAGGAGATGTTCCGTCGGATCGTCATGAGCAAGCGCTGCCGGGTGAACGACAACGACGCCGCCGCCCGAGCCCATTTCCGCATGGTCGATCCACCGGTTTACGACCTGGTCGTGTCCTTCTGGCTGGACAGTATGGAGCAGGTGGGGGCGTTCCGGCAGTATCTGGAAGCCTTGCAGCAGAACCCGCTCGACTTTGCCGACTGGTCGCAGTCCTTCTTCTTGTACACGCGGCCGGTACGCATCATCGACGATGCTCCTCCCAAGGAATGATCGGACGTTCTTGATATGGCAAGTTTCTCTAGATCAAGCAAATCGAGGCAAGCGAAGGGATCGTCATGATTGAAGATAAGGACAGGCCCGAGTGGAGGGCGCAGAAGACCTACGACCAGAACCGAGCCGACAGCATGGCTAAGGCCACTCTGCCTCCGCTCACCCCTGAGGAAGAGGCCCGGCCGTTCGCCAAGTACTACTACGAACCCCTCAAGCAACCCGACCCGGCTCACTACGCCAAGATGGAGCAGCCGATGGATCCTGCCCGGGCATGGGGTCCGGAGGAGATCGACCGCCTCCTGGACCCGGAGAAGCTCGCCCGGGACGAGGTCGAGGTCGGCTGGTGCAATCTGCCCAATGGGGCAGGCTACATCGCCAACACCATCCTCTACCCCGAAGCGACCGCCGAGATGATCGACTGGTGGTTCGCCTGGCATCCTCTCGAGGACCTGCGCTACCGCATCTGGTACCCGCCGCAGCATGCCGGCATCATGCTCAGCCCCATCGACCGGGCCCGCATCCTCGATCCAGACATCCCCATGCGGGAGAAGAACTGGGGTGTCGTCCACTACGTGACGGAGAACTGCGACTGCGGCATGGAGAACGTCGACATCGGCTTCCGCTCACCGCAGGATATGGGCTTCGACATGGAGCGTTTCAATCAAGTGGCGGCTACGTTCGCGGGTGGCGGTGGCTGGGCGGTGACGGTGTGCAGGTGCGACGACTCCATCACGGCGCCGGCCATCATGTGCCACATGTTCTACGACGAGCCCGGCGGCCTGCGGCACCGCACCCGCTTCTGGATGGGCTATCGATTCTCAGAGGAGGGCAAGCCGGAGCTATGTCTGCCTCCCGGAGTGGCGGTTCCGGCCGAAGCGGTACAGGGGCTGGCCCGCCACAACGTCAAGGAGTTCACGCGCTTCGGCGACTTTCTCCCCCGGATCTACGAAGAGCTGGGTGACAGCCTGTACTGCTAGCTTGGGTGCATGACGTCGTAGGCGGTCGGGGCGGGCTGCCCGCCCCCCGCGCGGGAACGGCGGCCGCCGGCGCGGACCGCGCGCGAGGTCAGCGCGGTTCGGGCTCGCAGTGGTCGGTGATGCTCGACCGGATGTGCATCATGAGCGCCCGGGCCGCGGTCGAGAGAGGATGTTCGCGAAGATAGATAAGATCGAGCGAACGGACCGGGCGCTCCACGAGGGAGACGGCCACCAGCCCGTCCAAGGCCTCCGGAACGATGAACATCTTCGGTACCAGCGCGATCCCCAGCCCCTGCCTTACCAGAGCTTTGGTCAGCTCCACATAGCTGGCTCGATAGGGGACCTTAGGCTCGAAGCCCGCGCGCCGGCAAACGTCCATGAGAAGGTTGGACATGTTCATCGAATGGCCGGGAAGCACGATGGGCTCGTCGGCCAGAAAGCTCAGGGAGACCGGTGAGCCACCCGCCAGGCGGTGGTCGCTGGGGACCAGAAGGAGTATCTCCTCGGTCAGGATATGGGTGGTCGCGACCCGAGGAGACCCCCACGCCGTCACGATGGCGCAGTCGAGCTCGCCGTTCATGACCGCTTCTTCCAGAAGGACGTCCTCCCGCTCGAACAGATCGAGATGGACCCTGGGGTATGTCTTGATAAAGGAGGCGAGGATGGGGGCCAAGAGATGAGCGAACACCGTCCCCGTGGAGCCGAGGCTGACCTTGCTCGAGAGCGTCCCCGCGTGTTCTCGGACCATGCGGGAGGCGTCATCGGCTCGCGCCAGGATGTTCCGGGCTAAGGGGAGCAGAAGCTTACCGTCCGCCGTGCACTCGACCCGGCGTCCGTACCTCTCAAAAAGCCTCGCCCCCAACTCGGTCTCCAGTCGGGCTATTTGCCTGCTGATGGCCGGTTGGGACAAGTGCACGAGCGAGGCTGCACGGGTGAAGCTGCGTGCCTCGGCCACGGCGACGAACGATCTCAATTGGTCCAGTTCCATCTATGCACGATTGTAATGGCAACGGGAACTCATGCAAAGGGGAGTCGACCCGAAGAGCCAGCCGATCAGGGCGTGGCCCCATTGTCACCGTACGGTATCCTTGAATGTACCGGCCACCGGGACCGGCACAGTACGTTGCCTTTCTACGGGCGGAATCAACCTGAGAAAGAGGTGAGTCCTTTGCTCGGTTATACGGGAAAGCTACTGCGAGCAGACTTGACCGGTCGAACGCTCAAAGACGAACCTTTGGACCTCGAGACGGCCGCCGCCTTCGTCGGCGGCTCGGGATACGCCACCCGGATCATCAACGACGAGGTACCTGGGGATACCGATCCGCTCAGCCCGGCCAACAAACTGGTCTTCATGACCGGTCCGACCACGGCCACCAGCCTGCCCACCACTGCTCGCTACGAGGTCTGCACCAAGTCGCCGCTCACCAACATGTGGCTGGATGCCAGCTCCTCTGGGTGGTGGGCTCGGGATTTCAAGCTCGCCGGCTACGACGGCCTCATCGTAGAGGGCGCAGCGGATGCCCCCGTCTACCTATGGATCAACGACGGTAAGGCCGAGATCCGCGATGCCTCGGCCTTCTGGGGACTGGACTCCGACCAGACGCAGGAAGCGATCCGCGCTGAGTTGGGTGACGCTAAGATCAAGGTGGCCTGCATCGTCAAGGACACCGATGGGGAGAAAGCCGTGCGGA
>CAZCCL010000186.1:0-3193 GCA_964497095.1 uncultured Gaiellales bacterium
CATGGCCTGTCCGCGACGGGCAGAGAATTCCAGGAGCGTGGCAGCATCGAACACCCCGGCGGCAAAACAGGCCGTCAACTCCCCCAGACTGTGTCCACCGACAGCTTCCGGACGGATTCCCAAACGGGTAAAAAACGCAAACCACAGCATGGAGGCCAGACAGATTGCCGGCTGGACATTTTCCGTTCGGGAAAGCACGTTGAACCAACGCTCCCGTTCTTCGGGACCGGGTGCCCGATCGGTGTCCCGGAATATCAGCCGGCTCACCGGAATGCCGGTCAGATCCCGGGTAATCCGATCCGCCTGTTCCACCAGCGATCGGGCCCACGGAAACCGCTGCACCAGCACCCGGGTCATATTGAGCTGCTGGGAACCCTGTGGCTCCACTGCGACGGTCGGTGTCTCCTGGGTCGATCCCGACGGTTTCAAGGAGAGGCTCCAGTTCTGCGGTCCGCTCGCTGAGAGATTGTACGTGTGCGCCTCCTGGCTGCCGTTGGTGAGGTTGAGAGAGAATGTGTAGGTCGCAGCTGCCGGCCCCCTGAGCGAGCTGTATTCGGCCTCCATTGTCGTGGCTGCGCCCGCAACCTTGCTTACGGTGAGAGAGATCGGCAGCGAAGCCGAACCCGTCGCAGACCGGGCGACCACCGTGATGGTGGAGGTGCCCTCCGCGGCGTCCCCAGGAATATCAACCTGGAGTTGAAGTCGAGGCGGTTGCTCGGGATCCGCTATTACGGCAGTGACCGGCCGACCGCCACCGAGGATGGTGGCCGTCCAGCCCGAAGGCAGGTCTTCCACAGAGAGGTCCAGCCGCTCAGCCACGTCATTGTTCACTGCAAGATCCAAGGTGACGCTCTGCCCTGACTGGACGGTCATCGCCGGATAAGGAGTGGTCACGGTGACGGCAAGGGCGCGAGCAGCTCCAAGAGGGAAGAGGACGAAGAGCAGGGCCATAACGAGGCCGCCGACGGTGACAAGCGCGACGCGGCCCAGTCGCCGGAACCCGAGGTGAACGGACAGCATATCGAGCACCTCCGACACATGAAAGACCTATCCAAGTCCTGACACGCGTGGGGCTTCGGCACTGCCGGCCCGCGCAGCGTTCGCGCCAGGATAGCGCGCCCCGCATAAGCTCCGCATAAACTCCGAGGTATCATTGAAGAACCCGGGAGGGTAGACATGTGTCGGGAAATGAAGTCACATAGAGCGAGACGTCTCAAGACTATTCTCTGCGCCCTCGTCTTCTCGGTGCTCGTCTTCTCGGTGGCGGGCTGGGCCGTAGCCTGCGATGGTGGTCGGCAAGAGACGGTCACCCCGGGATCGGACTCGAACACGGCCACGACCGGCTCTTCCCGGAGCGTCAACTTCACGACCGATGATGGCGTCACTCTGGGCGGGCACGTGTTCGGCGCGGGTAGCTCGGGAGTGATCCTGGCCCATATGTACCCCGCGGACCAGACAAGCTGGTACCCGACGGCGGAGCGGCTTGCCCAAGAGGGTTACCTGGTCCTCACCTTCGACTTCCGGGGCTACGGCGAGTCCGAGGGCAGCAAGCAGATCGAGCTCATCGATAAAGACGTGACGGCGGCGATCCGCGAGATCGCCGGAGCGGGCGCCGGCGAATCGGCGCTGATCGGGGCGTCGATGGGCGGAACCGCCTGTCTGATGGCGGCCGCCCAGTCGTCTCCTCCAATACCGATAGCCGGCGTGGCCACCCTCTCCGCTCCCGTCGAGTTCAAGGGTCTTTCGGCAGCGGAGGCGGTCCCGAAGCTCACCGTGCCTCTACTGTTCATCGCAGCCGAGGGTGACGTGGGAGCCGATGGCGCGAGAAAGCTACAGGAACTCGCTTCGAACAAGGGAGACCTGGAGTTGTTTCCGGGTGACGAGCACGGGACCAACCTACTCGAGGGCCCGTACGCCGAACAGGTGTGGGGTCTGCTATCCGGCTTTCTGAAGCGACTCATGCCCTAGGAGACCACACGGGATGCAGCGCGCCACACACCCGAGCGCCGTACGGGAGAGATCTTGGGCATGAGGATACTCGTTGCTTTTGCTACCAAGTACGGTTCGACGCGGGAGGTCGCGGAAGCGATCGCGGCGACCCTGAGAGAAGAGGGGCACGAAGTGGACGTGCAGCCGGCAGGCAACGTCAAGGCTCTGGGCGACCATGGCCTGGTAGTCCTGGGCGCCCCACTCTACGCGGGCAACTGGCACAAGGATGCGCACCGCTTCTTGAAACGTCACCGCTCCATCCTGGAAAGTCGTCCAGTGGCGATCTTCGCCCTCGGGCCCCGGAAGCCGCCTTCTGAAGGCACCTGGCCTCGCAGCCGGGAGCAGTTGGACGGCGCCCTCGCGAAGCACCCCTGGCTGGCTCCGATGACCACGGCGCTCTTCGGCGGCGTCGATCCTCCGAAAAAGGGCAAAGAACCAAGAGATCAACGAGACTGGCAGGCCATAGCCCGCTGGGCCTCGGAGATCGTCTCCTAGTAGCGCGCGGTCCCGCCCTTGGCACCGGTGTCCGACAAAGCCCTCTTCGACGACTGGCCCGAACGCTACGAGGCCTGGTTCGCCACGCCCATCGGGCGGCTGGTCAAGGACACCGAGGGTCGCCTCATCCTCGAGATGCTGAGCCCCGGCAAGGGCGAGAAGATCCTCGACGCGGGATGCGGGACCGGGGTGTTCACGCTCGACTACCTGGCCGCCGGTGCGGAGGTCGTCGGCCTGGACATCTCCAGGCCGATGCTGGCTCTGGCGGAAGAGAAGGCTGCGGGCTACCCGTTCGTGGCGGTGCGGGGGGACATGTTGGCTCTGCCCTTCGCAGACGACTCCTTCGACAAGGCGGTCTCCGTCACAGCGCTCGAGTTCATCGAGGATGCAGGGAGGGCCGTCGACGAGCTCTTCCGCGTCACCAGGCCGGGCGGCGTGGTAGTGGTGGGCACGCTCAACAGCCTCAGTCCCTGGGCTGCTCGCCGCAAGGCCAAGACCGAGCGCGGCGAAAGACACGTTCTCGAGGATGCCCGCTTCAGGTCGCCGGACGAACTGCTGGCTCTGGGCCCGGTGGAGGGGACAGCGAAGACCGTCGTCCATTTTCAGAAGGAAGACCCGCTTGAAAGGGCTGCCGAGATCGAGCGCCGTGGACAGGCACAGGGCCTGGATACTGGGGCCTTCGTGGTAGTGCGCTGGGTGAAGCCCGGCT
>CAZCCL010000187.1:0-3056 GCA_964497095.1 uncultured Gaiellales bacterium
GGAAAAGCCGGACGTGGACCACATCGAGGGCCTGTCGCCGGCCATCTCCATCGATCAGAAGACGACCTCGCGCAACCCCCGCTCCACCGTGGGCACCGTCACGGAGATCCACGATTATCTCCGCCTGCTCTATGCCCGCATCGGTCACCCCCACTGTTGGATCTGCGGACGCCCCATCGAAGGGCAGAGCAAGGAACAGATCGTAGACCAGATCCTCGGCTTGGAACCCGGGACCCGTTTCGTGATCAAGGCGCCGGTCGTCCGGGGCCAGAAGGGTTGGCACAAGGAGGTGCTGGAGCACATCCGCCAGGAAGGCTTCACCCGGGTCGATATCGACGGTCTGCAGTACAGCCTGGATGCGCCCTTGCCCGCGCTCGACAGGAACGTGCGCCACGACATCAGCGTGGTGGTCGACCGTCTGGTGATGAAAGACGGCATACGGCGGCGACTGTCGGACTCGGTGGAGACCGCCTTGGCCGAGGCTCATGGCCTGTTGGTGATCGATGTGTACGACGGCGCGCTTCCGGAGAGTGCGAGCGACCGCAGGGACGGCCCGGTGCAACTCACGAGCCTCCTTTTCTCCGAGAATCTCGCCTGCCCCGAGCACGGAGTGTCGCTGCCCGAGATGGCGCCCCGCATCTTCTCGTTCAATTCTCCTCACGGAGCCTGCGAGACGTGCGGGGGGCTGGGCGCCCGCCGGGAGATCGACCCGACGCTGGTGGTCGGCGATCCGTCTCTCTCGGTGGCGGAAGGGGTGCTGCTGCCATGGACCGGCAGCAACTCGAAGTACTACGAGCAGATCATCAAGGCCGTGGCCGAGCGATATGAGGTGGACCTGACCGCTCCGTGGTCTTCGCTCCCCGAGGAGGTCCGGGATGTGTTCCTCTACGGCACCCGGGGGGAACGCCTCTACGTATCCTACGTCAACCGTTCGGGTTTCAAGCGGAGCTACATGACCACCTTCGAGGGGATCGTCCCCAACCTGGAACGGCGTTACAAGGAGACCGACTCCGACTACATGCGCCACAAGATCGAGGATTATATGACGGAGCGCCCCTGTGCCGCGTGCGACGGAGCCCGGCTGAGACCACCCTCGCTCGCCGTGAGGGTGGGGGGTCTGAACATCCACGAGTTGAGCCTGATGCCCGTGACCAGGGCCATGCGGTTCCTCGACGAGATGGAGCTGGGCGCCCGCGAGCGGTTGATCGGGGGCCGGGTGCTCAAAGAGATCCGGGAGCGCCTCTCGTTCCTGGAATCGGTGGGGGTGGGGTACCTCAGCCTTCATCGCAGTGCCGGGACGCTTTCCGGGGGCGAAGCCCAGCGGATCCGGTTGGCCACGCAGATCGGCTCCAGTCTGGTGGGCGTGCTGTACATTCTCGACGAGCCGTCGATCGGTCTTCACCAGCGCGATAACCGGAGACTGATAGACACTCTTCTCCGGCTGCGCGATCTCGGCAACACGGTGATCGTGGTGGAGCACGATGAAGAGACCATGCGGTCGGCCGACCACATCGTGGACATGGGCCCCGGCGCCGGCGAACACGGGGGAGAGGTGGTGGCCAGCGGCACCATAGAGGCCATCGTGGCCGAGCCGCGTTCGGTCACGGGGCGCTTTTTGGCCGGGGAACTTTTCATCGATACCCCGGGAAGCCGCCGTCGGGGGCGGGGGGAGATCGTGGTCCGCGGTGCCCGCGAACACAACCTGAAGAACCTCGACATACGGATACCCACCGGGAAGTTCGTGTGCGTCACCGGAGTATCCGGGTCGGGGAAGTCGACCCTGGTCAACGACATCATCTATCGCAGCCTATCCAATCTCGTGAACCGAGTGCCGGTGAGACCCGGCGATCACGACCGCATCGACGGGATTGAACAACTGGACAAGGTGATCAACATCGATCAGAGCCCGATCGGCCGGACCCCTCGCTCCAACCCGGCCACCTACACGGGACTTTTCGACCACATACGGGAGCTGTTCTCACAGACGCAGGAATCGAAGGTGCGCGGATACGCTCCCGGCCGGTTCAGCTTCAATGTGAAAGGCGGTCGATGCGAGGCCTGCAAGGGAGACGGCACCCTCAAGATAGAGATGCACTTCCTGCCCGACATATACGTGCCTTGCGAGGTGTGCCAGGGCAAGCGCTACAACCGAGAGACGCTGGAAGTGCGGTTCAAAGGCAAGAACGTAGCCGAGGTCTTGGACATGAGCGTCGAAGAGGCCCTCGAGTTCTTTGCCAATCAAAGGAAGATCAGACGGCGCCTACAGACCCTCGCCGATGTGGGTCTGGACTACATCAAGCTGGGCCAGCCGTCCACCACCCTCTCCGGGGGCGAGGCACAGCGGGTGAAGCTGGCGACCGAACTGGCCAAGATAGCCACGGGAAACACCTTGTACATCTTGGACGAGCCGACGACCGGGCTTCATTTCGCCGACGTTGACAAGCTGCTGCGGGTGCTGCAGCGCCTGGTGGACACGGGCAACACGGTCCTCGTGATCGAGCACAACATGGACGTCATCAAATGCGCGGATTGGCTGGTGGACCTGGGCCCCGAGGGAGGGGACGCCGGCGGGGAACTGGTGGCGGAGGGCACTCCGGAGGAAGTGTGCGCCCACCCGGCCAGCGAGACGGGCAAGGTCCTGCGCCGGGTCCTCCAGAACTGCCCCCCGGGGAGGCAGGCCGATCGCGCTCAGGGGGTGGCATGAGGAGTGGCGACGGCGGGCCGGTGGAACCAGAGCGGGCCTACCTCATAGCCGTCGATCGCGGCGACGAAGCCGGCTGGAGTGCGGAAGAATCACTGGCGGAACTCTCGGCCCTGGTGGAGACCGCCGGTGTAGAGGTGGTGGGGATGACCGCTCAGAAGCGGGAATCCATCCATCCCGCCTGGTATCTAGGCACAGGTAAGGCCCAGGAGCTGAAACTGGCGAAGTCGGCGACCCATTTCACCGTGCTGGTCGCCGACGACGAACTGTCGGCCAAGCAGCAGCGCTCCCTGGAGGGTCTCCTGGACGTCAAGGTCCTGGACACCAGGCTCCGGGGTCGATCCTCGTCGGTCTA
>CAZCCL010000188.1:0-3053 GCA_964497095.1 uncultured Gaiellales bacterium
CCACGCTCACGCCCGCATCGTGAGGATCGACACCTCCGAGGCGGAGAGGCTTCCCGGTGTGCAGGCGGTTGCCACTCACCACGACGCTCCCGACAGGCAATACACCGGTACCCTGATGAACCTCCAGAGTTATGGTGGCATCGAGGCCTGGGGCGTCTATGACACCCGGGTCCTTGAGGACAAGGTGCGCTACGTGGGCGATGCTGTGGCGGCGGTGGCGGCGGTGGACGAACTGACGGCCGATCGGGCGCTCGAGCTCATCCGGGTGGAGTACGAGGTGCTTCCGGCCGTCTTTGACGAGGCCGCCGCTCAGGCTCCGGGTGCCCCGGCCCTCCACGACCGGGTGAAGCGGCGCCAGGAAGACGGGACCCCCACTGAGGAGCCCGTGGTCAAGAACCTGGCCGTGCACGTGTGCCATCACGCTATCGGCGACGTGAACGAGGGACTGCTCGAAGCCGACCAGGTGATCGAGGCAGTGGGCTACACCTCCAAGCAGAAACAGTCTCCGCTGGAGACCTTCCACTGCGTGGCCGATTTCGACGCCCAGGGCCGCCTTACCCTATGGACGCCCACGCAGTTGCCCTTTTTGTTCCAGAGGATGATCGCCCACATCTTCGACCTGCCTGTGGGAATGGTTAGGATCAAGAACGAGTTCATCGGTGGAGGATTCGGCGCTGGCCTGTCGGTGTTCCGGGAGCCTATCTGCGTCATTCTGGCCAAGAAATCGGGGAGGCCCGTCAAGCTAGCGTATTCGCGCCAGGAGGAGTTTGCCGATCGGCCGACCCGAGCCTGCCTTGGTCCCTACACCATGCGGATGGGGGTCAGAAAGGATGGTTCCATTACCGGGATCGACCGGCACATTGTCTCAACGGCCGGAGCCCACGTGGAGTGCGCCGCGCTCTCCTCGCTGATCGCCGAGGCGGCGGCTAACCCTCTCTACCGCCGCGCTACCTACCGGGCAGAAGTTGACGCCATCTACACGAACAAGACCCCATGCGGGGCCATGCGCGGCTTCGGCAACCCGGAAGACACCTTCGTGCGCGAGCAGGTAATGGACATGGCGGCCGAGGCCCTGGGCATGGACCCGGTGGAGTTCCGACTGCAAAACCTGTGCCAATTGGGGGACCCGGGAACCTTCGGGCCCGACTTCCCCATCACCAGTTCGGGAATGGCCGATTGCTTGCGTATCGGGGCCGAGCGCATCGACTGGAAGACAAGGCGCAGCGGCGGAGCCGCTCGGGCCAAGGCAACTATGGGTGCAGCCTCGGCTGCCGCGACCCCAAGCCCAAACCCGCGCCGTCGCGGTCTGGGGGTTGCCTGCATGGCTCACAACAGCGGAGCTTGGCCGGTCCATGTGGAGCACAGCAACGCCTTCATCAAGTTCCACGAAGACGGCTCCGTGGTGCTGACGGTCTGGCCCGCCCCAATTGGCACCAACGCCTTCACCTCTCTCGCCCAGGTTGCGGCCGAAGTGCTGAGTGTTCCGTTCGATAGTGTGTCAGTGGTGTGGGGAGACACCGACACCAATCTCTACGAGATCGGCTCCCACGCCTCCCGAACCATGTACATCCTAGGTCAGGCCGTGGAACAGGCCGCGGAAGACGCGCGGAAGAATCTCCTTGCCCGAGCGTCGAAGATCCTGGGCATTCCGATGGATGCCCTGGACGTTCGAGACGGTACGGTGATTGCCCCCGGGGAAGCTGGCGTCGCCGTGCCGGTGGCCGAGGTGGCCAAGCGCTCTATCTACGACCTGCGTGACGTGGACCAGATCGTAGGCAAGGCGTCGTTCTCCCCTTCCACCTCCCCACCCCCCTATCAGGCGCTATTCGCTGAGGTGGAGGTAGACATCGAGACCGGCGAGGTACAAGTCGTCGAGATGGTGATGGTCAACGACAGCGGCAGGGCCATCAACCCCATGACGGTGGAGGGGCAGCTTGAGGGAGGGACGGCTCAGGGCATAGGCTACGCACTTTATGAAGATCCGGTGTTCGACAGCATCACCGGCCGCATGCTCGCGGATGATTTCGACACATACAAGATCCCCGGTTCGCTGGATATGCCCGAACTGGAGACCATTTTGCTCGACCAACCTGATCCAACCGGTCCTTTCGGCGCCAAAGGGGTGGGCGAACCGGGCTGTGTATGTCAGGCGGCAGCCATCGCCAATGCTATCTACGACGCGGTTGGGGTGAGGACATGGAGCCTGCCGATGACTCCGGAGAAGGTGCTTGGTGCCCTGCGTAGCTGAAGTCAGTCAGGCGACCGTTAGTTCACGAAGAGAATTCCCACCCCGCGTACCTCCAAAGTGCTCCGCAGCGAATCGAAATCGCACAGAAACTAGAAGGTGGCTACCACGAGCTTCCCCTTGTCAAGTCCCATCACCCTTGCCGGTGCATACAGAATCGGGCGGGCAGCAGAGCTGGAGCGCTCGGGCGAACGCGAGAGAAGCCCTCAGCCGCCTGCCCGGTAGCAGCTGAAAGGGGCCTCAATCATCCGAAAGAACCCGGGGCGGTTCGCGGCCAGAGTCTCTCGATTGCCTTGAGCGGAGGATGCGAATGGAAAGTGCAGAGTCAAGAGCCGATGCCAGCTCGTCTTTGCCGGAGCGGGCATGTGTCGGCATAGAGGTAGACGTCAGTCGCTGCTGTGATTGCCGCGTCTGCGAGGTTGTCTGCTCCTTTCATTTGACGGGCGCGTTCGATCCCGCATCTTCGGCGATATCGATCACTTACGAGGCTGCAACAGGCATTCTTGAAGCACAGATTTCGGATGCCTGCGATCTGTGCGAGAGGGAAACAGGTGGGCCGCTCTGCATTGCCAATTGCCCGATAGAAGGCACATTGCGCAGGACCTGGTGCGAGTAATCATTCCACGGCATGGTCTTCTGTTCGAGTACTCCCCTGTTGGGGCCTTTGGTCGAATAGAGGACTGGTGAGGGGGTATGTGTGATGCGAATAAGCGGCGGTTGGACGGGACGCATGTTGGACCTCAATCTGACCACGAAGGAGGTCACGGTTGTCGACTCAAGTTATCTGACAGATAGATTCGTGGGTGGG
>CAZCCL010000189.1:0-3039 GCA_964497095.1 uncultured Gaiellales bacterium
GGGGCGGGGCGGTCACCTTGGTCTTCTATCCCGGTTCGGATCCGACTCTGACGCCGGAAGACATCCTGGCGGCGCTGCCTCCCGAGATCCGCGAGCCCGCTTTGGGCGCGCTCACCCTCGAGACCAGAAGTGTGTCCCGAGACTGGGTCGACGGCTGGCGGGCGCACTTCCGCCCGGTGGTTATCGAGGCGGTACGGATCCGGCCTCCCTGGGAGCCGGAGCTTGGCGATGATCTATCCAAGGGTCTCGTGGACAAGGGCCTCGTGGACGTGGTCATCAACCCAGGGCTCGGCTTCGGCACCGGCCTACATCCCACCACGAGAGGCGTCCTACAGCTGCTGCAGGGAGGGGAGAGCGACCGAGCCGCACCGCTTGGCGGGCGGCCACGGAGCCGCCCTCGGGAGCCGCTGGTGGACGCGGGAACGGGGTCCGGGGTCCTTGCCATCGCGGCTGCGAAGCTGGGTTGGGGGCCGATCCTGGCCTTCGATGACGACGCCGCGGCGCTGGTCTCGGCTCGAGAGAACATCGTGGCCAACGGGGTTCAGGACGTAGTGGAGGTGCATGAGATCGGGGTGGCCGAGGCCCCTGGAAGCTGGTTCGAAGGGGCCACCGTGGTCGCCAACATGACCCTGGAGCCGGTCTCGGTCTTGCTGCGGAGGTTGGGTGCTCGGGCGGCCCTGTCCGGGAGCGGTCCGGGCGGCGCCGAGGCCCGGGGCGCCGGCGTCTGCCTGGCCCCGGGGGCCGACGCCGGTTCACCGCCGCGGGAGTGGGGCCGCCCCACCCGTCTGGTGGTCTCGGGCATCCTCGCCGGGGCGCAGCAGCGGGAGCTGCTGCGCACGGCCCGAGAATCCGGTTTCGTCCCCGGAGGGACGGTTTGCGAGGATGAGTGGGTGAGCCTCGAGCTTCTTCCCGGGGCTATCGCTGTCGGCGGGACTTCGGCCGGGGGCGGCGGTGCGGCACCGGCCGGTCGGCCGGCCGCGGGAGACGGAGGCTAGCGCGGTGGCCCGACACACCCCCGGCCGGAGTCGCTCCGACCGGCGCCGGGCCACGCTGGTCCGGGCCGGTCTGATACCGCCCGGCGATCCGACGGGCCGCTCTTCCAACATCGCCGGGGTGGTGGTGCGCCGAGGCAAGAGCCTGGAGGTCGAGCCCTTGTTCCAGCCCGGGCCTGCCCTCCCTCTGGAGCGGGAGCCCATCAAGCCGCAGCCGGGCGATCTGGTTCAGTTCACGTTCGCCTACGGGTTCAAGGCTCAGATCGTCCGCCAACTGGGCAGCAGCCGGGTGCTCGGCGACGTGTTGGAGGCTCTTCTGGTCGACAGCATGGTCCAGCGGGGTTTCAGCCCCAAAGTGCAGGCCGAGGCAGCGCAGTTGGCCGAGCTTCAGACCCGGCCCGACTCCAACCGCGCCGACCTCCGCGATCTCTACACCTTCACCGTCGATCCCGTGATGGCGCAGGATTTCGACGATGCACTTTCGTTCGAAAGGACTCCCGAGGGGACGACGACCGTGCACGTTCACATCGCGGATGTGTCCTACTTCGTGGGCGAGGGGACGGCGCTCGACCGGGAAGCGCTGCGGCGGGGGAACTCGGTCTACGTGGCCACGGGCGCAGAGCCCATGCTGCCGCCCCAGTTGTCGTCCGGGGTCTGTTCGCTGCGACCGGACGAAGACCGCAAGACCGTCACGGTGGAGATGGAGGTGGACGATCGCGGTCGCGTGCTCAAGTCGCGCTTCTATCGTTCGCTGATCCGAAGCGACCGGCGGCTGCACTACGAACAGCTGGAACGCATGTTCACGGGGACCGAGCCACTGGACGGTGACCTAGCCAGGCCTCTCGAATGGGGGAGGGCGCTGGCTCAGACCTTGAGAGACCTCCGGCACGAGCGAGGCAGCCTGCGTATCGAATCGGCCGAGCCGGAGTTCGAGTGGGACGATGAAGGCCAGGTGATCGCCGCCGATCCGAGCGAGGAGCTCGAGAGTCACTGGTTCATCGAGGTCTTCATGGTGCTGGCGAACGAACAGGTGGCGTCCTTTTTGGAGCGGGAGCACGTCCCCACGGTCTACCGGGTGCACGACCTGCCCGATCCTTTCCACTTGGATCATCTGCTCGATGTGTTGTCGAGCCTCGGCCTACCTACCCCGCCGTTCGACCCGATGGCGGCCACTCCGCAGGAGATCCGCCGGGTGACTCGAGAGACCGCCGAGTGGGTCGACCGCTACACACCGGCCGGCCGGGGCAAGGCCGCGCTGGTCCAGCAGGTGCTTCGCGCCCAAGCCCGAGCGGTCTACCGGACGGCGAACATCGGCCACTTCGGACTCGCCTCCCAGGCCTACTGTCACTTCACCTCTCCCATCCGCCGTTACCCGGACCTGCTGGTTCATCGCGGACTGTTGGCGCGGCTGGGTCTAGGTCCGGAACCAACCACCTCGGTGCTGGCCGACTGGGCCGAGCATTGCTCCCAGACCGAGCGTGAGGCCGCCAAGATCGAACTAAAGGCCGACGACATCGTGTTGGCCCATCTGCTGAAGAGGCGCTTGGACGAGGACGGTTGGGCGGAGCATCGCTTCGAGGGTCAAGTGCTGAACCTGACCCGGCGGGGGATGTTCGTCCTTTTCGACCGCCTCTTCCAGGGCTATTTACCGGCGGGCGAATTGTCCCGCGACCAGTACGAACTCGACGACCTGGAGACGGCTCTGGTGGGGAGACGGACCGGGAGGGCGTACAGGATCGCCGATATCGTGCCGGTGCAGGTGATCGCCGTCGATGAAGCCCGGGGCCGGGTCGACCTGACCCTGGCTCGGGGCGCGGATGGGGAGGACGAGCAGGTCGAGCGGCCAAGCGCGCCCCCGCCCGGCCGCACGCCCGGGCGGGGGCGCGGCCGCCAGGACGGCTCTCGCGGCCGCCACGACGGGACACAGAAGACCCGGTCGCCCCGGACCCGCTCCGCGCGGACGACCCGTCCTCCTCAGGCCCGGGGCAAGCGCTAACCTGGTCGGCGCCGGAGCGAAGCCGACGCCGTCGCGGGGCCGGCCCCACGC
>CAZCCL010000190.1:0-2950 GCA_964497095.1 uncultured Gaiellales bacterium
TGGTCCATGGCCCCCACGGCTGTATGCGCAAGCTGCTGAACCTCTTCGGCGGCTACACCCTGCAGGTCCGCGACCCGGACAGTTGGGAAGGCTGGTGGTGGGGAGCGAAGCATGTATGGGGCTGCGAGCCGGTAGGGCAGCAGATGCCGCAGAAGAACCTCATCTACGACATCTCCAAGAACACAGAGCTCCTGCTGCATTGGGGCTGTGATCTCGAGACCACCCCCTGGGGGTGGCAGGGCCAGCTCACGAGCCGCTTAAGCTTCTGGTGGACGGAACTGGGGATCAAACAGATCTTCATCGCCCCCGACGTCAACTACGCCAACGCCGTCCACGCCGACAAGTGGATCCCAATCCTCCCCAACACCGACGCCGCCCTCTATTTGGCTATCGCCCATGAGTGGTTCGAGAACGGCACCTACGACAAGGAGTACCTCGAGACCCACGCGTACGGGGTGGACAAGTTCGAGCACTACGTCATGGGCAGGGAGGACGGCCAACCGAAGTCGCCCGAATGGGCCTCGCCCATCACCGGCGTTCCCACTCGGATCATCAAGGCTCTGGCCAAGGAGTGGGCCTCCAAGCGCACCACCATCCTTATCGGCAACGGCGGTCCGGGGATACGCGGCCCCTACGCCACCGAACCGGCCCGCCTGCAGGTTCTCTGCCTCGCGATGCAGGGGCTGGGCAGGCCGGGCTGCAACCAGTCGAAGATGATCGAGTGGGGGCTGCTGGACGACTACGAGCAGGAGTCGCCCCCGGCGCCTTCGATCATGCCCTTCCTGAAGGCCGCGTACACCGGCGGCACGCCCATGGACACGTGCCACCCCTCTTTCATCCCCAAGAGCCTCATTCCCAAGGCTCTGCTCGCAGGTCATGTCGAGTGGTACGGCAACGAGCACGAGATGGCCGTCCGCGAGAACCAGTTCGTCCACTACACCTACCCGGCCGAGGGCTGTTCCAAGATTCACATGATCTGGACCGACTCTCCCTCTTGGATCACCTGTTGGAACGCGGGCAACGACTACGTGAGGGCGGTGCGGCAGCCCGACATCGAGTTCATGCTGGCGCAGCATCCCTGGCTGGAGAACGATTGCCTGTTCGCCGACGTGATCCTCCCGATCAACACGAAGTTGGAAGAGGACGACATCGGTAGTGACCTCTTTAGCGGGCAGATGAACCTGCTGTTCCTCGAAGAGCGGTGCGTGGAGCCGCTGGGTGAATCGGTGAGCGACTACGAGGCGGTCTGTCTGATCGCCGAGCGGCTTGGGCTGCTGGAGGAATACACGGGCGGGAAGACCGTCCAGGACCTGATCAAGATCGGCTACGAAACCTCCCGGGTGGCGGACAGCATCAGTTGGGAAGACCTGCAGCGCAAGGGCTACTACGTGATCCCGCCCAAGGAGGGTTGGGAAGACATCCCCGCCGGCCTGGTGGATTTCCACGACGATCCGGAAAGGCACCCGCTTTCCACGCCCACGGGCAAGATCGAGTTCTATTCCACCGGTCTCGCCGAGCATTTTCCCGATGACGAGGAGCGGCCTCCGGTACCCAAGTGGATCCCCAAGGGCGTCTCGCACGAGGAGACGATCGGGACGGAGAAGAGCAAAAAATACCCGTTACTGGTCATGAGCAACCACCCGCGGTGGGGAGTGCACTCCCAGCATGACGACATCACCTGGTTCCGCGAGATCGACACCTGCAAGGTCACGGGACCGGACGGGTACCAGTACCATCTCCTATGGATGCACCCGGCTGATGCCGAGGCCCGGGGGATCAAGCATGGAGACGTCGTGGCCCTCTTCAACGACCGGGGCACGGTCCTGGCCGGGGCCTACATCACCCAGCGCATCATGCCGGGGGCCGTGGGCATCGACCACGGGGCCAAATACGACCCCATCGTGCCCGGGGAGATCGACCGGGGGGGCGCCATCAACACTATCGTGCCGAGGAATGTCACCTCCAAGAACGCGTGCGGACATGCGGTGAGCGGATTCCTCGCCGAGGTGGAGAAGGCCGACCTCGAGGCGCTCAAGGCCAAGTACCCGGATGCTTTTGCCCGGGAATGTCACATCACGGCCGGGCCGTGCCTAGCCGGATTTACCGAAGGAGGTGTCTGATGGGCAAGGTCATGGTCATAGATCTTTCTATCTGCAACGGCTGCCACAACTGCCAGGTGGCGTGCAAAGACGAACACGTGGCCAACGACTGGTCGCCCATCGCCAAGCCGCAGCCGGATACCGGCCAGTTCTGGAACAAAGTCATCAACTTGGAGCGGGGCACGGTGCCCAAGGTGCAGGTGACCTACCATCACAGCATCTGCCAGCACTGCGAGGACGCCCCCTGCATCGAGGCCTGTACCGCCCACGCCATCTACCGGAGAGCGGACGGCATCGTCATCATCGACCCGGAGAAGTGCCGGGGTAACCAGCTTTGCCTGGAGGCCTGCCCCTACGAGAACGTCATCTACTTCAACGACGACCTCAACATCGCCCAGAAGTGCACCTTCTGCGCCCATCTCCTCGATCAGGGGTGGACCGAGACCCGCTGCTCGGACGCCTGCCCCACCGGAGCCTTCACCTTCGGGGATGAGGAAGACCCCAGAATCAAGGAGAAGCTGGCCGGGGCCGAGCTCTTAAAGCCGGAGCTGCCCACTCGTCCCCGGGTGTACTATCTGAACCTTCCCAAGAAATGGATCGCGGGAGCGGTGTACGACTCCGAAGCCGACGAGTGCACCGAGGGGGCCACCGTCACCGCCACCAACCGGGAGACGGGGGAGAAGGTCTCTGCGACCACCGACAACTACGGAGACTTCTGGCTCAAGGACCTCCCGGACGGCACCTACACCGTGCTCATCGAGAAAGAGGGGTATCTGGCCCAGAAGCTGGGCCCGGTGGACGCCACCCAGAAGGACCAGAACCTGGGCGACATAGTGCTCTGGAAGGCCTAA
>CAZCCL010000191.1:0-1030 GCA_964497095.1 uncultured Gaiellales bacterium
TCCTAGCCCTATCCTAGCGGATACGGCGAGGAGTAGGCCGGGTCCTTTGGCAAGGATGTTGACAGCGAGTACAGTAGGGGGCGGCGAGAACTCAGCGCTCGTCTGCTTTGGTCAAGCGCAGAACAATGGCTTGCAGCTGACCCTGCCTCTCGGGCCGAATCTTGAGCAGTGCTGGTACGAGAATAGGGCGGCAGGTGCACGGCACACGCACCTGGGCCCCAACGCGCGCGGTATCGGTCACTCGACTTGAGAGAGAACAGCTCTTTCGGCCCGTTCCCTGATGCCACGGAGCATCTTCTGACTCATCACGAAGCTGATGGCTTCCACGGGCTCGACAAGGAGCGGTGCCCACTTCTGAGTGTACACATATCGCTCCCTGACCAGAAGCCTGGTCCTCCCACCCGGTTGCTCCCGGAGCACGAAGGCCCACGTGAAGTCATAGGGAGGCGAAGAGTCCCCCATCGGCACGCCGCCGCGCAGAACGAGTGCTTCCCCAGGCTTGAGGAGGGCCACTGCGAGCGGCACCTCCGGATGGAGTCTGACCTGGTCTCCGACCTCGAGCGACTGCCACTCCGGCACGGCTTGATCGGCGCTGTGTATGTCGCAGCCGACGAGGTTCTCGAGAACGTCGTAGCTGTAGAACCCGCCCCGACCCTGTCCCAACTGGACGATCCAGGGCCAGACTTCCTCGACCGGGGCGTCGACGGTGATGGTGCGGGTGGCAGTGAGGTCCGCCTCTGGGGTGAGGTCGTCGCACGGCAGCGACCCGCTGCGCTCCTGGTCGGTCGCGCCCCAATGCAGATGCCAGGGTCTCACGAGAAGGATGTAGGCTGCGGCCGCGCCTCCCAGGGTACTAGCAGCAGCCATGCACAGGCGTCTCATTCAGCTCCTCCCTTCGAGAGCCGTCCACACTTTCAATAATGGGCAGCTGGCGTGATCGCGGAACATGATGGATCAGGGCCAACCCGTACTTTTCGGAGAGGAACGAGCACTAGCGGGGAGTACTGTCGGGGGCCCGCCGCCCGCCGGG
>CAZCCL010000191.1:1040-2909 GCA_964497095.1 uncultured Gaiellales bacterium
CTTCCGCGGCCGTTCTTCTCTTTCTCTCGGGCGGGTAGTACTGTCGGGCCCCGGCCGCCGGCCGGGGCCCGACGTGCTGTCAACCTCGCAATCGATCTTACCGGTAGATTGTGTCTCCGGCGACGTACTTCGGCGGTATGTACGGCACCAGGAGATATGAGTCGTACTTGCCGCCCGTGTGGATGACGTGATTGCCCTCGTTGATGGTGTTCCAATCGAAGGGCTCGAACCAGTCCAGGCGCTCGTAGTGCCCCATGACCTCCACGCGCAGCTGCTCGCCCCGATGCCAGATCCTGGAGGAGGGGTAGATCTCGATCTCCACGGGGACGATCTCCCCCGGACCCAGCTTCTGCGGGTTTGTGAAAGGATGCCACGGCTGGAACTCGCTGTGGTAGGGATGGCTCTCGTCCACCTCCCGCAAGGAGACCCGGAGCTTGCCTGGGCAGCCCGGATGGGGTTGGCCGATGACGATGTAGGGCAGCCATTTGCCCGTGGCATCCAGTTTCTGGATGGCGACGAACAGGTCCATGTCGTCGTTGCCGTCGGCCTCCACCCACAGGCGCAGTTTCATGTAGCCGGTGAGTTCGGTCTCCTCGTCGAAGGTGATATCGAAGGTGGCCTTGCCCCGTTTCGCCTCGTAGTGACAGTTCGATTCCCGTAAGACCGGGGTCTCCGACAGGGCTCGATTGGCGGCGTCGAGGTAGAGCTTCCGGTATTCGGTCCGAGCCAGGGGGAATTCCTTCTCACCCCGCCTGAGCTGATAGTCGAATTCGTAGGCGTCCATGACGTCTAAGCGCACCCGCGGGGTGGATTCCCACCCGTTGCGGATCCCCTTGAGGTACCGGTCGAAGAACAACTTGGCTTCGGCGAGATGCTCTCGAGTGTATTGATCCGCCCACTCGAAGTCCCTATGGGCGCGCAGCCATTTCATCTTGGAGCCGATGAACCTATAGGCCATGATGGCGGCACGAAGATGGAAGTGGCTCCAACCCGCAGTGATGTACGCCGGGACTTCGATCTTGGAGAAGTCGGGGATCTTGTCTTCCCAGTAGGCGTTGACAAGAGGGTAGTCGTAGTAGTTGGTGGCCAGGTCTTCTATGAGATTGCCGCCCTCCAGCAGCTGCGCAAGGAACGGCCAGAATCCACTCTCAGGGAACCCGCCCCAGGGGAGGGTCTCGCGATAGATGTCGGCTATGCCTTCCCAGGGCGCTATGCAGGCAAGATGCGGGGGCTGCTCGGCGGCGATACGCCACTGGCACATGGCCAGAGCAGAGTTGCCCAGCATGCCGACCTTGCCGCTGCACCATTCCTGCTCGGCCAGCCACTCGATCAGGTCATACCCGTCCCGGCCTTCCTGCGAACTCCACAGATAGATGTCGCCCTCGGAATTGCCGATGCCCCGCGGGTCGTAGTTGCAGATGGCATAGCCTTGGTGACACCAGTAATCCGGGTCGGGACCCTCGAACTTCGCGTTGTTGGAGTGGGAGCCCTCGGGGACCCCCGGCGTCTGCCACTCGATCTCCGGCGTGTCGGTGCCGGCACGCTTGCCGTAGGGGCTCCAGGAGATGATGACCGGGAGGTTGGTCTGACCGGCGGGGCGATAGATGTCGGCGTAGGTGATGGTACCGTCACGCATGGGAACGGCCACGTCCTGCTCGCACATGATCCCGTGCCCAGCGTCATAGGTCCGTGGATTGAGGGGCGGGGTATCTCCAAACCCGTCGACCACGTAGGTCGGCAGCCTCCCCTCGGCAACGATGCGGCGGGCGGTCTCGCCCACCGGCTTGGGCCTCGCCGCCGGCGTGTACGCGACTTCGATCTCCTCGTCGCCGAATTTCTGTTTCTTCCTGATGATTTCCGGCTTGTCCG
>CAZCCL010000192.1:0-2410 GCA_964497095.1 uncultured Gaiellales bacterium
AGCGGCGCTCGGTCTGGTGGCCGGCCCGGTCTTCAAAACCGGTGTTGGGCGGTAGGCCCGTCCAGGGTGGGTTCGATTCCCATGCCGCTCCGCCAAGCTTTCTGTACTCAACGATCAGGGAATGAGCAAGATCTTGCCGGTGGCCTTCCGTGAAGCAAGTAGCCGGTGAGCCTCACATGCCTCGCGCAGCGGGAAGGTAGCCGCGATCGTCACCTTCAGTCTGCCGGACTCGATCCAGCCGAACATCTCGGTTGCCCGTTCCATCAGCTCGTCGCGGGTCCTGATAAAGTCCCAGAGAGTGGGTCGCTGAAGATACAGGCTTCCCTTCTGGAACAAGATAAGGGGGTCGAAGGGCGCGACCGGTCCGCTCGAACCACCGAAGAGGATCATGTATCCACGGGGCACAAGGCATTCGAGTCCCTGGCTGAACGTCGCCCGGCCCACTCCGTCGTAAACTACTTGGACGCCCATCCCTCCGGTGAACACCTTCACCCGCTCGACAAAGTCCTCTTCCTCATAGTTGATGGTCTCGTCGGCCCCCGCGGCCCGAGCGATGGGGGCCTTTGCTGCCGTGGAGACAGTCCCGATGACCCGGGCCCCGGCGAGTTTCGCCATCTGGCAAAGGAGCTGCCCCACTCCACCGGCGGCGGCATGTACGAGGCAGGTGTCCCCCGGTTTGAGCGGGTATGAGGAGCCGGTGAGGTAGTGGGCGGTCAGTCCCTGGATCATCAAGGCCGCGGCCACACGTTCTTCAATACTCGCGGGTAAAGGGACGAGTCGGTCGACGGCCACGAGCGCCTCGGTGGCATACGCTCCCTGGCCTCCGGCCCAGGCGACCCGGTCGCCCACGGCTACGGGCGAATCGCCTGGGCCCAGTTTCTCGACGACCCCCGCCCCCTCTCCTCCTAGGGCGATGGGGAGAGGAAGAGGGTAGTGACCGGTCCGGTGATAGATCTCGATGAAGTTGACGCCCACCGCAGAGACCCGGACCAAGGCCTCGCCCGGGCCGGGCTCCGGCGTGGGCAGCGTATCGAGGACCAGGGCCTCCGGCCCGCCGCATTCGTGCACTCTTATGGCCTGCATGCTGCTGCTCCTCTCGTTGCTCGGTCCGCCGGCTTCAGGGCACCCTTGTCGATTCCGGCGACGGGCGATTGACGGAAGCAATTGTGAGGCATCGTCGTGGACCCGACAAGGCAAGCATCTTTGCATCGAGGCATGGCCGAGTGCTGCCCACGGCGGCCGGTGCGCTTCCAGGGTTCTGTACAATTGGGATGCTCTCTAGACATGGGATTGAAGGAGACCACTGATGAGCATCCGAGACGATTTCGATTTCGAACGCGCCCTGAAGGAGGCTCTGGACGCGATTGACATCGGCCCCCACTGCAGTTGTGCGGACATCACCATGGAGATCCTGCGGGTCAACTTACGCCTGCGATGGCCGACGGCGCGGTACGCGGCTGCCGGTTTTGGCGGCGGAGTGGGTGGCAGCGGCGGTCCTTGTGGGGCGTTCTCCGCGGGGTTGATAGCCTATGCTCTGGCCGTCGGGGAGCGAGATGAGCCCGAGGGGTGCATCGCCGAACTGGTCGAGGGAGGCGCGCAGACTTACTTCGACGAGTGGATGGCAGGATTCGCTTCGATCTCCTGTGCCCAACTCAGCGGTTACCCCTCCTTGAGAGCAGAGGCGGTTCGAGAAGAGTTCTTCAGCAGCGGCGGCGTCGAGAGATGCACTGACAAGTATATTCGCTTCGCTGTGGAGAAGATTCTGGAGTTGGCCCCCTCCGCTGAGCCGGGACACTGAACGGCCAAGGAATTCGAGGCAAACGGCTGCGAGTTCCGTCCTTCTGACGGTGTCGAGCCTGCCTAGTAGGCGGGTCTCGCCACCGGGCGAGGGGAAGAGATGCTTGCGGGCGGCCCGGTGGCGTCCTGCCGACGGGATGCGCGTGCACTACCGGCATCGGGCCGGACTCGGGTCGCGGGGAAGGCTTCTTCCGAATGGGGCCGCGCTAGGGCTTGGACCACTCTTGTGACGATGATCCCGACCATCCTGGGTGCACTGTCTCTTGCCGCATGGGTCGGTCTGCTGCTGGGGCGGGGCATGTTCTGGTACATCGATCGGGAACCGGTACCTCGGGACCCTGAGTCCTGGCCGGACCTGGTGGCCGTGATACCAGCCCGCAACGAGGAAGAAGGCATCGGCGAGACCCTCAGCTCGTTGTGGCGCCAGGGATACCCCGCGGGGCTACGTGTGGTGATGGTGGACGACCAGAGCGAGGACGACACTGTGGGCGCGGCCCTTCGAGCTGCTGGAGAGTCGGGGCGTGAAGTGCGCATCGTCAAGGGGGACCCCGTGCCCTACGGTTGGACCGGCAAGGTCTGGGCCATGCACCAAGGGGTGAGGCGCGCGGCGCTA
>CAZCCL010000193.1:0-2377 GCA_964497095.1 uncultured Gaiellales bacterium
ACGATGAGAACCGAGACCATTCGTCCGCGTTCTCTTCCAGCGAGTGGGGGGCGCTCTCATCTGATTCTCATGCTTCTCTGAGATGATGAGCACATGCGCGTGCTTGTGGTGGAAGACGAGGTCAAGATGGCCGCCCTGGTCAGGCGGGGTCTCAGCGAAGACGGCCACTCGGTCGATGTGGCTCGGAGTGGGGAGGATGCCCTCGTCATGGCCGGCGCCACCCAATACGACGCCATAGTACTGGACGTCATGCTTCCCGGCATCGACGGCTTTGAAGTTTGCCGCCGTCTGCGGCGCGAAGGGATCTGGGCTCCGGTGTTGATGCTTACCGCCCGGGATGCGGTCGAGGATCGCATCGCCGGACTGGACACCGGAGCTGATGACTATCTCATCAAGCCCTTCTCCTTTGCCGAACTGCTCGCCCGGCTACGCGCCCTGGCGCGCCGGGGTCCGGTGGAGCGACCATCCGTACTAGAGGTGGGGTCCCTGCGCCTCGATCCAGCTACCCACCAAGTGTGGCGGGAAGAGAGCGAGATCCATCTTTCCAGCAAGGAGTTCACCCTCCTGGAGATCTTCATGCGTCGCCCGGGCCAGGTGCTCTCCCGCTTTGATCTGCTCGAGCATGCCTGGGACTACGCCTATGAGAATCGTTCCAACGTTATCGAGGTCTACATCCGCTATCTACGAGAGAAGATTGACCGGCCGTTCGCCGTGTCCAGCATCGAGACCGTGCGAGGGGCCGGTTACCGCTTGCGAACGGATGGAGGGCGATGATGATCGGGCCTCAGGCGACCGGGACCGATCCGACCGCACCTGAGCGGGGACGCGTCCATCTGTTTGCCCGTCTGCCTATTCGCGTTCGTCTCACCCTGGTGTTCGCTCTTGCCATGGCGGTGGTCTTGGCGGCGGTGGGAGTCTTTCTCTACGCCGGACTCGGTTCGGCCCTTGATGAGACCATCGATGCGAACCTGCGCACCCGGGCCGATGACGTGACCGCCCTTCTCCTGCAGTCGGAATCGGGGCTACGGGAGAGCGGGGGGAATCGCTTGGCTGAGACGGGTGAGAGCGTCGCTCAAGTCCTTTCCTCTTCTGGCGCGGTCGTCGACTCGACGTCGCTCCTCGGACAAGAGCCGCTTCTCACGCCCTCGGAGCTGTCCCAGGCAACGACGGGACCGATCATGCTCGAGCAAAGCTCGGTACCGGGGGTCGAAGGCGCCGCGCGTCTGCTTGCCGCCCCGGTCTTTGCTCAAGACCAGGATCTGGTGGTGGTGGTGGGCGCCTCCCTCGCGGGGCGGACAGATGCGCTCTCGACACTTCTGAGCCAGCTTGCAATCGGGGGGCCCTTGGCACTCATCGCCGCATGCCTCCTCGCGTATGCACTGGCCTCCGCGGCCTTCCGCCCGGTGGAGTCCATGCGTCGGCAGGCCGAAGCCATCTCGGCCATCGAACCGGGAAGGCGCCTGCCGGTCCCCGCTGCTCGTGACGAGGTGGGTAAGCTGGGTGCGACTCTCAACGAGATGCTGGCCCGTCTGGAATCGGCCCTGACCAAAGAACGAGCCTTCATCGCCGACGCCAGTCACGAACTGAGAACCCCTCTTGCTCTCCTAAAG
The DNA here is from genome assembly GCA_964497095.1 of uncultured Gaiellales bacterium. Lineage (GTDB taxonomy): Bacteria > Actinomycetota > Thermoleophilia > RBG-16-64-13 > RBG-16-64-13 > CAVPLM01. The sequence goes on from CAZCCL010000193.1 coordinate 1,611, forward strand.
GCGGAGCTTGACCTGGCCCTCAGTCGCGAGCGCACCACCGAGGAGATGGCGGCGACTCTGCGCTCGGCGTCTGAGGAGACGGACCGGCTTGTGCAACTTGCCGAGGATCTCCTCGTTCTAGCCCGGGCAGACCAGGGCCGGCTGCCGGTGAACCGGACCCGGGTGGATGCCACAGAGATTCTGGAGAGCACAAGGGAACGCTTCTATCGACGGGCCTTTGATATGGGCGTGGCCCTGGAAGTCGAGGCTCCTCCCAGGCTGCAGCTTATGGGCGATCGTGTGCGCCTGGAGCAGGCTCTGAGGAACATGGTCGAGAATGCCTTGCGCTACGGAGGGGGCCCCGTGGTGCTAAGAGCTGTGCGACAGGAAGATCAGGTGGAACTGCATGTGCTCGACCAGGGTCCCGGTTTCGATAAGGATTTTCTCCCTCGAGCATTTGAGCGGTTCAGTCGGGCCGATGAATCTCGACCCAACGGAGGAGCAGGGCTGGGTCTATCGATCGTCGGCATCATCGCCGCCGCGCACTCGGGAAGCGCGCACGCAGCCAACCGGGATGGGGGAGGGGCCGATGTCTGGCTGGCGGTCCCAGGCCAGGTCGGCCCCGATAATCTGGGACTGCCACAAGCGTAAGGGCAAACATGTGCTCGGGCGTTGCCAGGGGCCCCTTACTCTAATATCCAGTGCTTCTCAGGGATTACGACGAGGTCATGGTACTGGTCTCTCAGTGTCCCTCAAGCGATGGCTCGCGGGAAACGCCGCCTGGAACG
>CAZCCL010000194.1:0-1626 GCA_964497095.1 uncultured Gaiellales bacterium
GGGCAGGTCCGGGCTGGAGACCGTGTAGGTTTTCACCTCGACCCGATGCGCTTCGAGAAGGCCGTAACCCAGTACTGCGGCCACCACGAGGACGATGGCGGCCACCAGGACCCACCATATGAACCAGCGCCGCCTTCTGGCCATCAAGCGTCAGCCGAGAGTGAATACGTGAGCAGGACCCGCCGCGTCCCTAGCGGGGCACGCGGATCAGGTTGCGTTCGACCAGCAACTCCGCGATCTGGACCGCATTCAGGGCTGCGCCCTTGCGCAGGTTGTCGGCCACCACCCACAGGTTGAGGCCGTTCTCCACGGTAGGGTCCCTCCGGATGCGGCCCACGAAGGTATCGTCCCGGCCCGAGGCATCGATAGGCATGGGATAGACCTTGTTCTCCGGGTCGTCCACCACCTGCACGCCCGGGGCTGTGGCCAGCAGCTCGCGCGCTCTTTCCACACTGAGTGGCCGGGCGAACTGCAGGTTGACGGCCTCGGAATGGCTGTTCTCCACGGGGACGCGAACGCAGGTGGCCGTGACCGCTATGCTGGGGTCACCCATGATCTTCTTGGTCTCGTCCACCATCTTCTGCTCTTCCTTGGTGGAACCGCCCTCCAGGAAGACATCGATGTGGGGCAGGCAATTGAAGGCGATCTGGTGCGGATAGACGACGATCTCCGGTGCTTCGCCGGCCAGGATCTGTCGGGTCTGGTGCACCAGTTCGTTGACGGCCTTCGCTCCGGTCCCCGAGACGGCCTGGTAGGTGGAAACCACCACCCGGGTGATCTGGGCCTCGTCGTGCAGGGGCTTCATCACCACCACCATCTGGATGGTGGAGCAGTTGGGGTTCGCGATGATGCCCTTGTGCCGGTCAACGTCGTCGGGATTGACCTCGGGGACCACCAAGGGCACCTCGGGATCCATGCGCCAGGCGGAGGAGTTGTCCACCACCACGCAGCCGGCATCACGGGCAACGGGGGCGTACTTGAGCGAGGTCCCGCCGCCGGCCGAGAACAGGGCAAGGTCGACGTCTTTGAAGCTGTCGACGGTGAGTTCTTGGCAGATCACGTCTTCGCCGCAGTAGCCGAGCAAGATGCCGGCCGATTTCTCGGTGGCGAGAGCGACCAGTTCCTTGACGGGGAATCCACGCTCCGCCAAGATGCTTCGCATGGCCCGACCGACGGCGCCCGTGGCGCCGGCCACTGCTACGCGATACTCCTTGCTCACGACTCCTCCTTGGCCCGACCTCCGGAGCGGAGATTCTAACATCCGGATAGCCTCCAGACGTTCGACGGGGCTTCTTGGGGCGCCGTACACCAATCCCAAGTTCTCCGGGCTTGGGTACGCTCGCTCTGCACGCGCACTCGGGGGTGATCGGGGGCGAAGGAGCTTCGGGGGGCTTAGGGAAGAATTCGCCAGACGGAATTAGGTTCCATCCGATGGGATTGAGCGTGATATCGCTTTGGTTCTGGGTTGCCGTGTCGGAGGGGCTTGTGTTGTTAATTAGGCGGTGTTTTCGAACCCTTAAGGAGGGGAGTATGGAAGAGCGGGATCTGCGCACTCCTGATAGGCACGAGTGCGAAGGCGAGATGACGGGCAAGACCGTCAGCCGTCGGGAGTTCCTCAAGATGGCC
>CAZCCL010000195.1:0-1602 GCA_964497095.1 uncultured Gaiellales bacterium
GTCTGGGAGCTGGAAGCGGCAGGGGAGGCCTATGACGACGGGGTCGTCGAGATCGATCTTTCCGATCTAGAAGCCGAGTGGCGTCAGCCCGATTTCGATCCTGCTACCATGTCGGTCGGGGTCTTTGTGGACCATCGGTTGGTGGCCTACGCTCAGGTCTTCCAAGGGCGGGCCGAGGCTCTTGTCCACCCCGAGCACAGGGGGCGGGGGATCGGCAGCGCCTTGATGCGCTGGACATGGGAGGTCGCCCGCAGTGAAGGCCGGGTGCGCGTGGGCCAGACGATATCCGAGAATGAGAAGTCCGCGGAGGCCTTGTTCCGAGCCAATGGATACGAGTACGGTCATACCTCCTGGATCCTCCGCATCGAACTGACCGCTTCCCCGCCACGAGCGGTGCTGCCCGCGGGCTACCGGCTCCGCGCTTACAGCCCTCGGGAGGATGGCAGAGAGGTCTTCGAGTTGATCGATAGGGCCTTTGAGGAGTGGCGCGGTCTCTCGAGCGAATCCAAGGGATTCGAGAACTGGGCTGCCTCTGCTCTTCACAAGGTGTCGCCCGAACTCGTAGTCCTCATCGAGTATGGTACCCGCATCGTGGGGACGGCGATCGGATATGACTACGGGCCGGAGGTCGAAGGCTGGATCGGAGAGATCGCCGTGGAAAGAGCGCACCGAGGTAAAGGGCTCGGCCGGGCCCTTCTCGAGGAGTGTTTCCGCCGGTTCTACGCCCTTGGACAACGGCAGTGCGGAGTCTCGACCGATTCTAGGACCGGCGCTCTAGGCCTCTATGAGCATGTGGGCATGTCGGTCCGTAGGACCTACACGCGTTGGATCAAACACGGCCTGTGAGAGACAGGGGCGGGTAGCCTGATCGGCGCTTGCATCTGTCCCGCCCTTTGGTCTCGCTACGTGAACATCCCGGTCAGCTTGCCGGCGAGGGCCTCAGGATCGGGCACCACGCCGTCGGGAGTCACTTTGTCGATGATCCCCGGAAGCACGTCGGCGATCTTGGCGGCAGCCGCTTCCTCGGAGATGCCCAGCTTGCCGGCGACCGCGGCCACCTGTTCGGATCCGAGGACCGACTTGATCTGGTCGGCGCTCACCGGTAGGTTGGATCCCTTGCCTACCCAGGATGTCACCGTGTCGCCCAGTCCGCCGGCGCCCAACTTTTCGAGCAGGGCAGGGAGCTGGCTGCCACCCTCGCCGAGCAGGGATCCGACGGCGCTCTCCTCGACAGAGCCCGCGGTCACCGTGCCGCCGCCGGCAGCCGCACTGGCGGCCGTCGTCGCTTTGGCTGCCTCACCGGCCGCGGCGGCCTTTTTGCTTCCGCTCTTCAGGAAATCGAACACCCCCATGGCAACAACCTCCATTGTTTCGGGGCTTCACTATCCCAATCTATACCTGCGAAAACGCGTATGCAACTGGAACGACCGGATCGTTCTTCACTGCGCAGACGCGGTTCGGAGCAGGCCGTCGAGGCTCAGCCCCAGTGGATGCCGCTCCTGCCAGCGGGCAAGGAGCATGTCGATGGTTACCTGACCCACCGGCTGGGAAGCCACTAGGTCCACCGAGTCCATCTTTCTCCCATCCAGGGTGAACTCGATC